>JARLGR010000137.1 GCA_031292665.1 Mycobacterium sp.
TGGCGCCGCGGCCCATCGCCGCGTTCGCCGCCCGCGGGACGGGCAGCACCGTCCCGAACGCGAAGGCGGTTGCCAGCGAACGGATCACGAGGTCGACGAGGCAGGCGGGCCCGCCACTCCCGCTTCGGCGAACGTCGCCATCGACGACAGCGTGGCCACCGCGGCGCGCAGTATCGGCAGCGCGAGCGCGGCCCCGGTTCCCTCGCCCAGCCGCATGCGCAGGTCCAGAATCGGCTCCAACTCGAGGGCCGCCAGGGCCAGCGCGTGACTGGGCTCGGTGGACCGATGACCGGCCTGCCACCACTGCCGGGCGCCGGGCGCCAGACGCTCCGCCACCAGAGCGGCGGCCGTCTCCGCCAGGCCGTCCAGCAGCAGCGGGGTGCGGCGCACCGCGGCCTGTGCGCAGAACCCGGCCAGCGCGGCCAGGTCCGCGCCGCCGCAGCAGCGCAGCAGCGCGACCGGATCGGGTAGCACCCGCCGCGCCCGGAACAGGGCGTCGCGGATCGCGGCCGTCTTGCGTGCCCATCCGCCGTCGTCGATGCCGGTCCCGAAGCCGACCACCGCGACCGGCTCGTTGTTCGTCAGCGCCGCCACCAGAACCGCCGCCACGGTGGTGTTTCCGATCCCCATGTCGCCGGCGACGAGCAGGTCGGCACCGGCGTCCACCTCCTCGTCGGCGACGGCTCGGCCGGCGGAGATCGCGGCCACGGCCTCGGAGTCGGTCAACGCGTCCTCGACCGTGATATCGCCGCTGCCACGCCGCACCTTGTGGATGCCGATCTGCGGCGTGAGCGCCCCCCAATCCGGCGGGACGTCGACCGCCAGGTCCGCGATCCGCACCGTCGCGCCGGCGATAGCGGCCAGGACGTTGATGGCCGCGCCGCCGGCGTCGATGTTGGCGACCATCTGCGCGGTCACTTCCGGCGGGTACGCCGACACCCCGGAGCGGGCGACACCGTGGTCACCGGCGAACACCACCACCCGGGCGCGATCGAATTGCCTTGGCGGACAATGCCCCTGACACGCCGCGACCCACACCGACAGGTCCTCGAGGCGGCCGAGGGCGCCCCGCGGCTTGGTGAGGGTGTCCTGACGGGCGCGGGCGGCCGCGGCGGCGCCCGCATCCGGCGGCGACACCTGTGCGAACTCCATCAGGTCTCCGGCTGCTTGATCCGCAGTGCCTGCCCGGCGACCACCAGCACCACCTGATCGCACGCCGCGGCGAGTCGCTGGTTGAGGTGGCCCAGTTCATCGGCGAACCGGCGTCCCGACGCCGTCGCGGGCACGACGGTCAGTCCGACCTCCGGGCTGACCAGCACCAGCGGGGCAGCAAAGCCGCTGACGGCGGCCAGCAAGTCGCGGACCGGCCCCGCCACCGAGCCGTCCTCCCACGCGCCCAGCCGGTCCAGCGCGCACGTCAGCCAGCCCCCGAGGTCGTCGACCAGGGTCGGGCAGTGCGGCGACTGGCGCAATTGCGTTGTGATGTCGTCGATTTCGACGGTGGACCAGTGCTCGGGCCGACGGCTCCGGTGCTCCGCAACCCGCTGCGCCCAGTCCGCATCGGCCTGCGGGGTCGGCCCGGGGACCAGGTAGCGGACGGGCTGACCGGCCGGCAGCGCCCCTGCGATGGCGTCCTCCGCCCACCGGGATTTGCCCGACCTGATACCCCCGAGCACCAGGGTGCGCACCGGCGTCAGCGGGCTTTCGCGCGACGGTCAGCCAACACTGCTGCCGCGCTCGACCTGGGGCCGCGGCGCCCGCATCCGGCGCATCTGGGACGCTCGCCCGGCGGCGTAAAGGCCCAACTTCCAGCGGCTTTCGGTGTTGTTGGGAAATTTCGCATCGACCAGCCTGCTGACCTTGCGGCCCAGGATGAGCCCGTCGGTACCCATGACGGCCATGAGCACCAGCATCGCCGGAGAGACGTACAGCTGGACCTGGGGGACGGCGAACATGACGAACAGGAGAACCAGCGTTGCGGGCATGAACAGGCCCAGCGCATTGCGGCGGGAGTCGACGACATCGCGGACATAACGCCGTATCGGCCCCTGGTCGCGCGGCAAAAGGTACGCCTCCTCGCCGGCCATCATGCGTTCGCGGCGATCCGTCATGCGGGCGCGGCTGGCGGTTTTGTCGGCCCGGCGTTCCTCGCGGCTGAGCTTGGGGCCGGCCAGCGCCTTGCGGCGGGCTCGCGCCTCGGAGGACGTCATCGGCGCCGGTGCGACCGGCTTGCGTCGGGCTTCGGTGCGCTTGGGCGTGGGCCGGCCCTTGCGGCCGGTCTTGCGCGAGCCGCCGGGTGCCGTGTCCGGCGAGTCGGCGGCTTCGACGCTTTCCACAGTGGCCGCTACCGCGGCGCCATCTTCCTGGCCCTTCCTGCGGCCCAACAGCTTCACAGTCGCCAGGTTACTGTGCGTGTGCCCCGTCCCGAAATTGCCATGACCGCGCACCTATTACGCATGCGCCAGTCGATCGGTTGCACCTACGCTTACCGGTAATGAACGGCGACCTGTGATCGGCGAACGGCTCCATGGCCTCGGATGATGCTGTCGCCGGCCTCGCTCCCGGCCGTCTGCAATTGCCGGCCATGCTGGTCTTGGTGGCCCCTGACTGCTATGGCGACACCCTCTCCGCCGTCGAGGCCGCGGCCGCCATCGCGACCGGCTGGACCCGGTCACGCCCGGGTGATCGGTTCATCGTCGCCCCGCAGTCCGACGGCGGCCCGGGTTTTGTCGAGGTGCTGGCCGAGCGGCTGGGGGGTAAGCATCGGCTGCGGGTGTCCGGGCCGCTGGACACCCAGGTGGACGCCGAGTGGGTCTTCGAGCGCCGCTCGAGAACGGCGTACCTGGAGGTTGCGCAAGCGTGCGGCCTGGCGCTGCTGGGCGGCCCCCCCACGCCCGAGACCGCGTTGGTGGCCCACAGCAGGGGAGTGGGACAACTCATCGCCGAGGCGCTGCGGTTCGGGGCGGCGCGGATCGTGGTCGGGCTGGGCGGCAGCGCGTGCGTCGACGGCGGCCAGGGCATGATCGCCGAACTGGGCGGCCTGGATGCCGCACGGCAACAGGTGGCCTCCGTCGAGCTCATCGCGGCCTCGGACACCGAATATCCGCTGGTCGGACCGTGGGGGGCGGCCCGGGTGTTCGGGCCGCAGAAGGGCGCGGACACGGCCACGGTCGCGGCGCTCGAAGTCCGCCTCGAGGCCTGGGCGCTGGAACTGGAAGCGGTGGCCGGGCGGGACGTGAGCTCCGAGCCGGGCGCGGGTGCCGCCGGCGGCATCGGCGCGGGATTGCTCGCGCTCGGCGGCCGGTGCGAATCCGGCGCGGCGATCATCGCCGAGCACACCCACCTGGCCGATGACCTCGAGACCGCGGAGCTGATCGTCACCGGTGAGGGCCGGTTCGACGAGCAATCCTTGCACGGGAAGGTGGTCGGCTCGCTGGTCGATGCCGCACGCCCGATGGGGATTCCGGTGATCGTGCTGGCGGGGCAGGTCGGCCTGGAGACTTCGGTGGTGCGCTCGTCGGGCATCATGTCCGCGTTGTCCATGGCCGATTACGCGGGTTCGGCGCGGTTGGCGCAGGCCGACGCGGCCAATCAGCTGATGGGTTTGGCCTCTACCGTGGCGGCGCGACTCGGGAATAGCGGCCCTGCGGGGTATCGTTGATGCAGTGGGCTTTCCCGAGCGGATCGGGCCCTAGCGGAACAAGCCGGGGATTCCACCGACAATCAGGCAGGTAGGAGAAGCAATGACGGTGCAAAACGAGTCGACCGCCAAGACCCACGGCGTGGTCCTGACCGAGGCCGCCGCCGACAAGGCGAAGTCCCTGCTGGACCAGGAGGGGCGTGACGACCTGTCGCTGCGAATCGCGGTTCAGCCGGGCGGGTGCGCCGGGCTGCGCTACAACCTCTTCTTCGACGACCGGACGCTGGACGGCGATCTGACCGCGGAGTTCGGCGGCGTGTGGCTGACGGTGGACCGGATGAGTGCGCCCTACGTCGAAGGCGCGTCCATCGACTTCGTCGACACCATCGAGAAGCAGGGCTTCACCATCGACAACCCCAACGCCACGGGGTCCTGCGCCTGCGGCGACTCGTTCAACTGACCGGGGCGCTGCCAGCGGGCTAGTACGAGCCTCCGGTGCGCAGCACGTAGGAGCACACGGTGATCTGGCCGCGCTGGAAAAGTAGCTGCGCGACGCCCTGCACCTGACCGCGCGGCGGGCCCCCATTTGCGGGCGACACCCGCATGGTGAACAGCGTCTGCGCCTGGTACTGCGACAGGTACACGATCTTGTCGATCGAGGTGACCTCGACGTCGGAGAACTGCTTGCGGAACGCGTCGCTGCTCAGCCGGGCCAGCGCCTCGTCGGACCGTTTGTCGCGGACGCCGTCGTACATGCCGCACAGCGCGTTGCGCGCGATCTCGTCGATGTCGCGGTGCTCGAGCGCGTCCAGATAGCCCTGGATCGCTGATTTGGCCGCTCCCTCAGAGAACGCGGCGCCGGTGTTGGCCCCGTTGGTGCGAACGCCGTACACGATGGCCATCGTCAGGGCGGCCACCACCGCCAGGGCCAGCGCGAGGCCGATGACCAGCCGCCGCTTGGACCGCCGTCGACCAAGTCTCGGGAAGGACACCGGTGGCGGCGGCCAGGCATAATTGGCCGAAGGGGGTCCCGCGTCGTTGGTCGGCGCGGGGGCGAAGGCCGGGTCGCCGGCGGTCGGTTCATGCGGGAACTCGAGCGGACGGGACTCGGCGGGGGTTTGTGGTCCGTCGCTGCCGACAGTGTCGTTCGGCGGGTGCGGACCGGCCATCGAGGTCCTCCTACGGTGGTAGAAGGGACCACGGGTGGGTCTGCGCCCACGTCGGGTCCCAGTGACTTGAGTCTTACTGAGCTTTTTCTAGCTATTCCTAGGCAGGCTAGCGCACGAGTTTCCGCCGACCGTGGACGCGTCGACGGTCGATACCGCGTGAGTAAGCTAGACGGTCTTAATAACGAAGGGTGGAGATTTCGTGACGATCGCGGTGACAGGTTCGATAGCGACGGACAACCTGATGCGGTTCCCGGGGAAGTTCTCCGAGCAGCTGCTACCCGAGCATCTGCAGAAGGTGTCGCTCAGTTTTTTGGTTGACGACCTGGTGATCCGTCGCGGCGGCGTGGCGGGCAACATCGCCTTCGCCATCGGCGTCTTGGGCGGTGACGTCGCGCTGGTCGGCGCGGCCGGCGACGACTTCGCCGACTACCGCGAGTGGCTGAAGGCCCACGGCGTCAATTGCGACCACGTCCTGATCTCCGAAAGTGCGCACACCGCCCGCTTCACCTGCACCACCGACGTCGACATGGCCCAGATCGCGTCGTTCTACCCGGGCGCGATGTCGGAAGCCCGCAATATCAAGCTCGCGGACGTGGTGTCGGGCATCGGGACGCCGGAGTTGGTGATCGTCGGGGCCAACGACCCCGACGCCATGAGGGTGCACACCGAGGAGTGCCGCAAAGTCGGGCTGCCCTTCGCCGCCGACCCGTCCCAGCAGCTCGCCCGCCTGTCCGGCGAGGAGATCCGCGCGCTCATCGACGGCGCCAAGTACCTGTTCACCAACGACTACGAGTGGGACCTGATGCTGTCCAAGACCGGCTGGACGGATGCCGACGTGATGGCGCAGGTCGATCTGCGGGTGACCACGCTGGGTCCCAAGGGCGTGGACATCGTCGAGCCCGACGGCGCTACCACCCACGTCGACGTGGTGCCCGAGACCAGCCAGGTGGACCCCACCGGCGTCGGCGACGCCTTCCGGGCCGGTTTCCTCACGGGGCGCAGCGCGGGCCTGAGCCTGGAGCGTTCCGCGCAGCTGGGCTCGCTGGTCGCCGTGCTGGTGCTGGAGTCGACCGGCACCCAGGAATGGAAGTGGGACCACAGGGTCGCGGCGACCCGGCTCGCGGGCGCGTACGGCGACGACGCGGCCGCCGAGATCACCGCCGTCCTGGCCTAGGGCTCCGAACTCCCGCCACCAGACGCAGAATCGCACGCGGAGGCGGCGCCCAGTGCGATTCTGCGTCTGCTCGCCGTTATAACTGGACCGGGTACTGCGGCTCGCTGATCTGCGGCACCACGCTGTGCTCGACGAAGATCGCGTGCCAGAGCATGAAGATCAGCACCGTCCAGAGCCGGCGGCTGTGATCGCTCGCCCCGTTTCGGTGCTCGTCGAGCATGCGCCGCACGGCGGCGAGGTCGACCAGGTAACCGGCCTGTGACGCCGCCACCAGCCCGTAAGCCCACTCCAGCAGTTCACCGGCGCGCAGCCAATGCCGGATGGGGACCGGGAAGCCCAGCTTGGGCCGGTGCAGCACGTGCGCGGGAACGACGGGCTCCAGGGCGCGCCGTAGCGCGTATTTCGTGGTGGTGCGGGTGATCTTGGCGTCCACGGGCAGCCGCGAGGCGACGGCGAACACCTCCGGATCCAGGAACGGCACCCGCAGCTCCAGCGAGTTGGCCATCGTCATCTTGTCGGCCTTGACCAGGATGTCGCCGCGCAGCCAGGTGAACAGGTCGACGTGCTGCATGCGGGCCACGGGGTCCCAGCCGCTCGACTCGGCGTACACCGATGCCGTCACGTCGGTGTGGGTCCAGTCGTCGCGGAATCCCGGCAGGACGGCGCGCAACTGCGCGTCGGAGAAACTGCGGGCGTTGCCGTAGTAGCGCTCCTCGAGGCTCAGCGATCCGCGGTGCAACAGGCTCTTGCCCCGCATGCCCTCCGGCAGCGGCTTGGATACCTTGCCCATCGACCGGCGCACCGGCCGCGGCAGGTAGTCGAACGGCCTCAGCGACAGCGGTTCCCGGTAGATCGTGTAGCCGCCGAACAGCTCATCGGCGCCCTCACCCGACAGCACCACCTTCACGTGTTTGCGGGCCTCGCGGGCGACGAAGAACAGCGGTACCAGCGCGGGGTCGGCCACCGGCTCGTCGAGGTACCAGACGATCTCGGGCAGCGCGGCGACGAACTCCTCCGGGCTGACCACCTTGGCGATATGGCGGGCACCGATCGCCTCCGCGGAGGCCACCGCGACGTCGATCTCGGAGAAGCCCTCCCGCTCGAAACCGGTGGTGAACGTGATCAGCCTCGGGTTGTGCCGGATGGCCAGCGCCGCGATGGCCGTGGAGTCGATTCCCCCGGACAAAAACGCCCCCACCGTGACGTCGGCGCGCATGTGCTTGGCCACCGAGTCCTCGAGCACCGCGGTGATCTCGTCGTAGCGGGCCTGCTCGGTGTCGCGGGTGAACGGCGTGGCGGCGAACCGCGGCACGAAGTAGCGCGTGACCTGCGGCGGGAGCCCGGGCCGGATCCGGGCGTAGCAGCCCGACTCCAGCCGGCGCACCCCGCGGTGCAGCGTCTCGGGCTCCGGCACGTACTGCAGGACGATGTAGTGCTGAACTGCCCGTAGGTCGATGCCGGTGTCGAATCCGATCAAGTCCGCGATGTCGAGCAGGCATTTCTTCTCGCTGGCGACCGCGCTGCCGCCGGTCCCGGTGGCCATGAACAGTGGCTTGATGCCGAATGGGTCACGGGCACAGAACAGTTCACGGGTGACGGTGTCCCACAGCGCGAACGCGAACATGCCGCGCAACCGGGTCAACACCCCGGTGCCCCAGTGGTGGTAGCCCGCGACGATGGCCTCGCCGTCACCATCGGTGGCGAAGACGGCGCCGTGCCGGGTGGCCAGTTCGTCGCGCAGCTCAAGGTAGTTGTAAATCTCGCCGTTGAACACCAGCACGTAGCGGTCGGGCGACTCGGGCGGCCCCCAGCGCAGCGGCTGGTGCGAATGCGCGATGTCGATGATGGACAGCCGGTTGAAGCCGAACACCACAGATCCGTCCGTGTCGGGGTCCGTCCAGGTGCCCGGCTCGTCAGGCCCGCGGTGGCGCATCAGGTGCGACGCGCGCGCGATGGCGCTGTCGGCCCTGGCCGTAACGGCCGCGTCGTCGGCGCCGACGCCATCGGCTCCGGTCGGGCTCGCGACAAACGCCAGCAGTCCGCACACGGCGCCCCAGTATGCCGCACTTGGGCGGCGCGTGTGGACGCCGCGCCCGGGGGGGCGCGACAGTCCCGGGCAGCCAACCGGCCGGGGCTTCGTCGCCCGGCGGAGCGGCGTGGTCTACGCTGCGTAGTATTCGATATCCGAGCAGGAGGCGCCAACGTGACACCTCGCGAGCAGGTCCGTTCGCAACGTATGTCGCAGGGCAGGATTCAGCGCCGTCATAAGGGTAGTTCGCAGGGCGCTCGCCGGGGTCTGGCCCGTCGTCTGCGGCCGCTGGCACTGGCCGGGACGCTGGGTCTGTTGGCGGTGACCCTGAGCGGATGCAGCTGGTCGGAAGTGCTGGGCATGGGCTGGCCGACGGGCGTCACCCCGCAGGCCCACTGGAACCGCGAGTTGTGGATAGGGGCGGTGATCGCCTCGCTGGTTGTCGGGGTGATCGTGTGGGGTCTGATCTTCTGGGCGTCGGCCTTCCACCGCAAGAAGGCGACCGACACCGAGCTGCCCAGGCAGTTCGGCTACAACATGCCGCTGGAGCTCGTGCTCACGGTGACGCCGTTCCTGATCATCTCGGTGCTCTTCTACTTCACCGTGGTTGTGCAGGAGAAGATGTTGCACCTCGACAAGGACCCCGAGGTGATGATCGACGTGACGGCCTTCCAGTGGAACTGGAAGTTCGGGTACGAGCGCGTCAACTTCAAAGACGGCACGTTCACCTACGACGGCGCCGATCCCGCGCGCAAGAACGCCGTGGTGTCCAAGCCGGAAGGCAAGGATGCCCACGGCGAGGAGCGCGTCGGGCCGATCCGCGGCCGCAACATTGCAGACCGCAGCTACCTGAACTACGACAAGATCGAGACGCTCGGCACCCAGACCGAAATTCCGGTGCTGGTGGTGCCCACCGGCAAGCGCATCCAATTCCGGTTGGAGGCCGCAGACGTGGTGCACGACTTCTGGGTGCCCGAATTCCTGTTCAAGCGTGACGTGATTCCCGACGCCGAGGCGAACAACTCGGTCAACGTCTTCCAGGTCGACGACATCTACCGGCCCGGGGCGTTCGTCGGCCACTGCGCCGAGTTCTGCGGCACCTACCACTCCATGATGAACTTCGAGGTTCGAGCGGTGGCGCCCAACGACTTCAAGGCCTACATGCAGCAACGGATGAACGGGAAGAGCAACGCCGAGGCGTTGCAGGCGATCGCCCAGCCCCCGTTGGCGGTAACCACCCACCCGTTCGACACCCGCCGCGGCGAAGCGACCCAAAGCCAGTAGGTGAGGACACCCAATGCATATTGAAGCCAGGCTGTTCGAATTCATCGCGGGGTTCTTCGTTTTCGCGGCGGTGCTCTACGGTGTGCTGACCGCGCTGTTCGCCACCGGCGGTGAGGAGTGGGCCGGCACCACCGCTCTGGCGCTGACCGCCGGCCTGGCGTTGATCGTGGGCACCTTCTTCCGGTTCGTCGCGCGCCGGATCGACACCCGGCCCGAAGACTACGAGGGCGCCGAGATCAGTGACGGCGCAGGGGAGTTGGGCTTCTTCAGCCCGCACAGCTGGTGGCCGATCCTCGTCGCGCTGTCGGCTTCGGTGACCGCGCTCGGTGTCGCGTTGTGGCTGCCGTGGCTGATCGCCGCCGGCGTGGTGTTCGTCCTGGCCTCGGTCGGCGGATTGGTCTTCGAGTACTACATCGGTCCCGAGAAGCACTGACTTGCGCGTCGAAGGTCACAATCAGGGCATCAGTTGATCTGTGGCGCTTCGCCAACGCTTCGTCGCTCCACGCGGTTCGGTAGGGTTTGCCCAGGCACGATGAGAATCTCCCAAGCGCGCCCGCTACGAGGTAGCCGCGGAGCGCAGCGCGCTGGTGAGGCAGTTGGACAGGGCAGGCAAAGATGAGCGGGCCGAATCCCCCGGAATGGGACCCGGAAGCAGCCGATTCCGCCGGCGAGCCCAGCGCCGAATCGGGTTCCGGCGCCGAGCCGGGCGGCGAAGGGGAACCCCACGCCGAATCGGGTTCCGATCACGGGCTGGAGCCCCTCGACGACAGCGCCGAAATGCCGGCGGCGGACCAGACGGGTCAGACGGACGCTTATTCGCGGGCCTACTCGGCTCCGGAGTCCGAGCATTTCGTGACCGGACCGTACGTGCCGGCCGACCCCGGGCTCTACGACTACGACGGGTATGACGACTCGGCCGACCACGAAGAGGAACGGGGCGCTCCGCGCTGGCCGTGGGTGGTCGGGGTGGCCGCCATCACGGCCGCGGTCGCGCTGGTGGTTTCGGTGTCGCTGCTGGTCGCGCGCACCGACACCACCAAGCTCGCCAACCCGGGCACCACCACGACCGTGTCCAAGCCGCCTCTGCAGGACGAGATAACGACCACCAAGGCGCCGCCCCCGCCGCCTCCGCCAAGTACCGAGACCCCAACAGCCACGGAGACCCAGACTGTGACGGTGACGCCTTCTCCTCCGCCGCCCCCGCCGCCGGCGCCGACCAGCGCCGCGCCACCGCCGACGACCACCACACCGGCCGGGCCGCGCCAGGTGACCTATTCGGTGACGGGCACGAAGGCGCCCGGCGACATCATTTCCGTGACCTACGTCGATGCCTCCGGTCGGCGGCGCACGCAGCACAACGTCTACATCCCATGGTCGATGACCGTCACCCCGATCGCCCAATCCGACGTCGGCTCCGTCGAGGCGTCCAGCCTGTTCCGGGTCAGCCGACTCAATTGCTCGATCACGACCAGCGATGGAGCGGTGCTGTCGTCGAACAGCAACGACGGCCCGCAGACGAGCTGCTGATGGTGAGCAGATATTCCGCGTACCGGGGCAACTCGGACACCATTTCGCCGGACGTGATCGATCGCATACTGATCGGGGCGTGCGCCGCCGTCTGGCTGGTGTGGCTGGGCGTGAGCGTGGCTGCCGTGGTGGCGCTGGTGGACCTGGGCCGGGGGTTCCACAAAGTGGCCGGCAATTCGCACACCACCTGGGTCTTGTACACCGTCATCGTCGTTTCCGCCCTGATCATCGCCGGGGCGATCCCGGTGCTGCTGCGAGCTCGCCGGATGTCGCAGGCGGAGCCGGCCGCCGAGGCGATGACCTCGCCGGGTCGGGGAGCGGGCAGGCCCCCGGTACGCCCGGGGTCTGCCGGAGCGCGGCCCGGATCCGACCGCCCGCATCAGCCGAGGGTGCAATCGGCCGGGCCGGCCGCTGCGTGGTCCGGTACCGAGGTGGACCGGGTTTGGTTGCGCGGCACGGTCTTACTGGCCGCCACGATGGGCGTCGCGCTGATCGCGGTCGCGGCGGCAACCTATCTGATGGCTGTCGGTCACGACGGTCCGTCGTGGGTCGGTTACGGGCTGGCCGGGGCGGTCACCGCGGCGATGCCGGTGGTCGAGTGGCTGCAGGTTCGGCAGCTGCGCCGCGTGAGCGCCGAGCATTAGCCTTTTTGGCGCCGTGCCGGCTTAACGCCTCAGTCGTCACGCGGGCGTGTCCCCCGCAAGCCGGTGGTGCCCCGTCTCGGTGGCGTCGATGTTCCCGAGCGCACCACGATGCGGGCCGCTGCTGCGGCCCGCATCGTGCTAAATGCGGCTAGTGCTCGCCGTTTGGCGAACCGAAGCTTGCTTCTTGGTGCTCGCGAAGCGCGGTCAGGGCACGTTGCTCGGAGGTGTGCGCCGCCTCGCGTAGTGCCGCATCCTCGGACGCCGGGTCGGCGGACAGGAAGCTACCGCTACCCGGGGACCCGCCGGAGCCCAGCTTGTTCATCCGCTTGGGCACCGCCGAGCCCTGGTACTCCAGTGGCACCGGGTGACCGTGGTCGTCGACGGGCCCGAGTGGCTGGTGCAGCTCGATGTAAGCGCCCTGCGGCAGCCGTTTGATGATGCCGGTCTCGATTCCGTGCTCGAGCACGGCGCGGTCGCTGCGCTGCAAGGCAATGCACCACCGATAGGTGATGAAGTAGATCAACGGCGGAAGGACCACCATCCCGATGCGCCCGATCCACGTGGTCGCGTTCAGCGAGATGTTGAACTTATACGCGATGATGTCGTTAATCGACGCCAGCGTGAGCACCATATAGAAGGCGATCGCCATGGCGCCGACAGCAGTGCGCACTGGGACGTCCCGCGGTCGCTGCAGCAGGTTGTGGTGTGCGTAATCGCCGGAAAAGCGCTTCTCCAGGAAGGGGTAGACGGGGAGCAGGACGAACACCAGGCCCATGATCAACGCGACCCCGACCGCGGCGGGAACGGTGTGATGGAAAAAGTAGAACTCCCACGCCGGCCAGAGCCGGGCCAGGCCGTCGGGCCACATCATGTAGAAGTCGGGCTGGCTGCCCGCCGATATCTGCGACGGTTTGTACGGGCCGAACTGCCAGATCGGGTTGATTTGCAGCAGGCCACCCATCAGCGCCAGCACACCGACAATAGCCGCGAAAAACGCGCCGGACTTGACGGCGAAGATCGGCATGACCCGCACGCCGACCACGTTGTGCTCGGTGCGGCCCGGGCCGGGGAACTGCGTGTGCTTCTGGAACCACACAAATGCCAGGTGCACACCGATGAGCGCCAGCATGATCCCCGGAATCAGCAGGATGTGCAGGGCGTACAGGCGCGGGATAATGATGTCGCCGGGGAAGTCGCCACCGAACAGGAACCAGTGCAGCCAGGTGCCGATCACCGGCATGCCCAGTGTGATCGACGAGAACGCTGCCCGTATGCCGGTGCCCGACAACAGGTCGTCGGGCAGCGAGTAGCCGAAGTAGCCCTCGAACATGGCCAGGATCAACAGCAGCGAACCGATGACCCAGTTCGCCTCACGGGGCCGTCGGAAGGCGCCGGTGAAGAAGACACGCGCCAGGTGCACCATGATCGCCGCGGCGAAAATCAGCGCCGCCCAGTGGTGGATCTGGCGCACGAACAGGCCGCCCCGGACTTCGAAAGTGATGTCGAGCGTGGATTGGTAGGCTCGCGACATCTCGATCCCGCGCAGCGGCTGGTAGACGCCGTTGTAGGTGACCTCTGTCATGGACGGATCGAAGAACAGTGTCAGCCACACGCCGGTGAGCAGCAGCACGATGAAGCTGTACATCGCGACCTCGCCCAACAGGAAGGACCAGTGGGTGGGGAAGACCTTGTTCAGCTGCCTGCGTACTGCCGCCGACGGGTGATAGCGCGTGTCGACGTCTTCGCCTTGGCGGGCCAGGACGTCGCCGATCTTCGGTGGCTTGGGCGGACTCAGTTTTGGACTCATGTTGTCGTGCGCTCCCAGAATGCCGGTCCGACGGGCTCGACGAAGTCGCCGTTTGCGACCAGATACCCGTTGGTGTCGATGGTGATGGGCAGTTGCGCTAATGCGCGCGCCGCCGGACCGAATATCGGCTTGGCGAAGTGCAACGCGTCGAACTGCGACTGGTGACAAGGGCACAGGATTCGGTAGGACTGCTGTTCGTACAGCGAGGACGGGCAGCCCAAATGGGAGCAGACCTTGGTGAAGGCGAAGAACTCGCCGAAGTTGAAGCTCTCCTGGCCCTGACGCTTGACGACGCGGTCCAGGTCGCTGGGCTTGATCCGGATCAGCATCACCGGGTTACGGACACCCATCTTGATCGCTGACAGCTTTTCGTGTGACTCCACGGTGGTACCGTCACCGTCGGACTCCCGCCATGGGAAGACCGTCTCCATTCCGCCGGCGTCGACGTCTTCGGGGCGCAGTTTGACGAACGGTGCTCCTGCCTGGGAGCCGGTAGCCCGGGCCAGAAAGATGGTCTCGCCGTGATAGCGCGGGGTCCAGCCAGACGTCCACAGCACGGCCTTCATACCTTCGGCGGTGGGGACGACCGGCTTCCACGGGTTTTTGATCAGGCCACCGACAAACGCCACCAGGGTGGACAAGCCGAACGCGCCCAGTCCCACGCCCAACGTCAGCCCGATCAGCTTGCGGCGCCGGATCGTCGAGCTCTCCAACGCGTCGGTCAGGTTCGCCACCACCGTCTTGCGGTCAATCTCGCGAGACGCGCCGTCGTGCCGTTCCTGAATCGAAATCTCTTCGGGGATAAAGCGTTTCTGGTACAGGACCGCGCCGATGGCGATCGACAGGATCGACAGCCCGAAGGTCAGCCCGTACAGCGGGGTGGCCAGCGTGTAAAACCAGCTGCCCGGGGTTCCCGTCGGCTTGTACTCCCACGGCCAGAACAGGAAGACCAGCAGCAGCGCCAGCCCGAACACGCCGCCCAGCAAAAGCCACCGCGCCACCGAGCGCTCGGCGCGCTTCTCGGCTTTGGTGCCCTCGATGGGCCAGCGCGGGACCTTGAAGACGGTCTCGACACCATCGAGCCTGCCGCCCAGCGTTACCAGCTCGTCGTTTGACATCGCGGCCAGCGCCGCCTCGCCGGGCTCGTGGGTTGTCCCGGCGCCCTTGTCGGTGTCGGAGCCGCGAACGGCGTCTGCGTCGCTCATGATGCTCGTGCCCCAATCCACAGTGCCAGGCCGATGGCGGCGACCATGCCGATGATCCAGGCGGCCATGCCCTCGGGTGCCGGTCCGAAGCCACCGAGGCCGTAGCCACCCGGCTGGCGCGCCTCCGACGCGGCCTTGACGTAGCCGATGATGTCCTTCTTGGCTTCCAGGGACAGCTGGCGGTCGGAGAACTTCGGCATGCTCTGCGGACCCGTCCGCATCGCCGCGAGGATTTGCTGCTCGTTGGCGGGATCCAGGTCCGGCGCGTACTTGCCGGACGACAGCGCGCCACCTCTTCCGGTGAAGTTGTGGCACGACGAGCAGTTCAGGCGGAACAGGTCCCCGCCGCGGGCCAGGTCGTCGCCGCGCAGCGAGCGCATCGCGAGGCTGCCGTCGGGATTGCGCTCCACGGTGGGGCCCCCGCCGTTGGCCTGCACGTAGGCGCCGATCGCCTCGACCTGGGACTCGTCGTAGATCGGCGCTTTGCGGGGCGCCTGGGCCTCGCCGCGCATGGCGGGCATCCGGCCGGTCGACACCTGGAAGTAGACGGCCGCCTCGCCGACGCCGATCAGGCTGGGCCCGTGGTCGGGCACGCCCTGCAGGTTGGCGCCGTGGCAGGAGATACACGCGGTGTCGAACAACTGCTTGCCGGTGCGCAGCATCGCCGAGGCCGACTCGTCGGCGACGGCGACTTGCGGCCTGGGTGTCAGGATGGCCGCGAGCCCGCCGGCGATGGTCAGCGCGATCAGCAGCAGCAGGCCGCCCGACAGCCTGCGGCGAAGACGCCGTCGCGAGCGGTCACGCAGCCCTTTTCGCGGCTGATTGGGCCGCGCGCCGCGACCGGATCTGGTAGACCCCAGTTTCTTCAACCGAGCACTCCTGTTCGTCTGACGCCGGCTCATCGAATGAAATAGATCACGGTGAACAGCGCGATCCACACGATGTCGACGAAATGCCAGTAATAGGAGACGACGATGCTGGCCGTCGCCTGCGCCGGGGTGAACTTGGTCATCGCGGTGCGGGCCAGCAGGAAGATGAAGGCGATCAGGCCGCCGGTGACGTGCAGGCCGTGAAAGCCGGTGGCCAGGTAGAACACGCTGCCGTAGGCGCTGCCGGGAATCGTCGTCCCGTGCGTCGCCAGGTGGTAGTACTCGTAGGCCTGGCCGAGGACGAAGAACAGGCCCATCACGAAGGTGAGCACGTACCACCGGCGCAGGCCGAAGACGTCGCCGCGCTCGGCGGCGAACACGCCCATCTGGCAGGTGAACGACGACGCGATCAGCACCAGCGTCACCGGGACGGCCTGGTAAAGATTCAGCTCGGTCGGCGGCGGCGGCCACTTCCCGCCGGACTGCGCCCGCGCGGTGAAATACATCGCGAACAGGCCAGCAAAGAACATGAGCTCGCTGGACAGCCATACTATGGTGCCGACACTGACCATGTTGGGGCGATTCAGCGAATGCACCCGCGACGTGATCGCAGTACCCGAGGTCCCTACAGCGCTGGTCACATCCGCAAGTATGACGCTTTGTAGTTGTCGAACTCTACCCGGGTGGCCAATTGGATTTTGTGGTGTCGCTCTCGTGCCGATGTGGGCGGCCGTTCGGCAACGGTTGGGGGGCGGTTGGCCCGCGTGGGACCATCGGCGCGTGGCTGTGTCATCTGAGTCATCTGAGGCTATGCCTTTGGGCGGCCGCCCGGCCGCTGCTCCCGGGCCGCCCTCGTGGCCGCAGGTCCTGGCGCGGCTGACGGGCGGCCGGGAACTGGCGCGGGGTCAGGCCGCCTGGGCGATGGACCAGATCATGACCGGCAACGCGCAACCGGCCCAGATCGCCGCCTTCGCGGTGGCGATGCAGATGAAGGTCCCCACCGCGGCCGAAATCGGTGAGCTGGCCGATGTCATGCTGCGCCACGCCCTCCAGCTGCCGGCAGGGGCGGCCTCCGACATCGCCTCCGGTGCCGTCGACATCGTCGGCACCGGAGGCGATGGCGTCAACACCGTCAACCTGTCCACCATGGCGGCGATCGTGGTCGCGGCGGCGGGCGTGCCGGTGGTCAAACACGGCAATCGGGCGGCGTCGTCGCTGTCCGGCGGCGCCGACACGCTCGAGGCGCTCGGGGTGCGCATCGACCTGGGGCCCGAGCAGGTCGCGCAAAGCCTCGCCGAGGTCGGGATCGGGTTCTGCTTCGCGCCACTGTTTCACCCGTCTTACCGGCACGCGTCGGCGGTGCGTCGCGAGATCGGGGTGCCGACGGTCTTCAATCTCCTTGGGCCGCTGACCAATCCGGCACGGCCCAGGGCCGGGCTGATCGGCTGCGCGTTCGCCGAACTGGCCGAGGTGATGGCGGGGGTGTTCGCGGCGCGCCGGTCCAGCGTGCTCGTCGTGCACGGCGACGACGGGCTCGACGAGTTGACCACCACCACGACGAGCACGATTTGGCGGGTGCAGGCCGGGACGGTGGACAAGCTGACCTTCGATCCCGCCGGATTCGGTTTCGCCCGAGCCGGTCTCGATGATCTGCTGGGCGGCGACCCGCAGGCCAATGCCGCCGAGGTGCGCGCGGTGCTGGCCGGCGCCAAGGGTCCGGTCCGCGACGCCGTCGTGCTCAACGCCGCCGGGGCGATGGTCGCCCACGCCGGCCTATCCAGCCGCGCTGAATGGCTGCCGGCGTGGGAGGACGGGCTGCGGCGGGCCGCCACCGCCATCGACTCCGGTGCGGCCGAACAGCTGCTCGCGCGTTGGGTGCGGTTCGGCCAGCAAGTCTGACTCCCATGCGCGGACGACCTGTTCGCCGGCCAGCCGCGCCGAGCGCGCCGACGCCGCCCAGGCCCCCCATGCGCCGGCCGATCGCAGCGGCGACGCCCAGCCGCCGGCGTCGGAATCCGCGACCCGCACGATGCGCACCCCGGGGTTGCCCAGCCAGCGCGCGATAAGCGCGGTCTCCTCGACCAGCGCGCCGCCCAGCGGCGCCGATGCCGGCAGGATCGCTTGCGCCCCAGCCTGAACCGCGTCGATCACCGGTATCGGCGGCACGTCGCGATTGGCGGTCCCGGCCGCGGCGAGCTGGCCGTGGCGGATGACGGCGATGTGGTAGCCACCCAGACCATCGGAGCCATCGGGCTTGGCGGCGATCAGCTCCGGTAGGGCGGCCAGGGCCCGCAGCCGCTGGCCGCGCCACAGGGCCTCCACGGCGGTGGCGATCCGGTCCCGCAGCCGCGCCGCGCTCTCGTAGTGGTGTCGCTCGGCGAGCGCGGTCACCTGCTCGACGGCGGCGGCCAGTGCGCTGTTGTCCGATCCGTCGATCAACGCCGCGGCCCGCGCGACGGCCGCCGCATACTGGGTGGCCGTCACGTCGCGGGCGGCGGGGCAGGGTGACACTTCGAGCTGGGGGCAGGCCGGCCCGTGCAACGCCGAACGCGCCAGCCGCGCGGTACAGGTGCGCAGCCCGGTGAATCGCGCCAGCAGGGCTGCCGTGTCGGCGGCGTCGGTGCGGGAGCGGAAGGGGCCGATGGCGCGGTCGTGTCGAGGTGCCCGCACCGCCGCCAGCCGCGGGAACGCCTCGTCGGTCAGCGTCACCCACCACCATCGGTGCGGAAACCTCGACCGGCGGTTGTACGGCGGGGCGTGCGCGGCCAACAGCCGCAGTTCGCGCACCCCGGCCTCCAGCGCATGGGCGCACTCGACGTGGTCGACCGTGTCGGCCAGCGCCACCATCTCCTTCATCCGACCGCGGGGGTCGGCGCCGGTGAAGTACTGACTGACCCGGCGGCGCAGGTCGACGGCGGTGCCGATGTAGAGCACCTCGCCCGACGGCCCGCGGAACAGGTAGACACCCGGCCGGTGCGGCAGGCCGTCGGCGAGCACCCGTTTGCGCCGCTGGGCGGGCGTCACGTCCGGCAGATACGAGCGCAGGTCGGCGTAGGTGTGCACACCCTGGTTGCCCACTCGCTCGATGAGCGCGTGCAGCACGTCGACGGTGGCGCGGGCGTCGTCGAGGGCGCGGTGGGTGGGCTGCGTTGCCACGGCGAACAGCCGGGCGAGGGCGGCCAGCCGCACGCTCGGCGCTTCCTCGCGGCTCAGCACCCGGCGCGCCAGCCGGACCGTACACAGCACCCGGGGTCGGGGCCAGGGAAGCTCGCACTGCTGCGCCGCCGCGCGCAGGAATCCGATGTCGAAGCCGGCGTTGTGCGCGACGAACACCGCATCGCTGGCAAACTCGAAAAACATCGGGAGCACCACGTCGATCGTCGGGGCGTCACACACCATTGCCGTGGTGATGCCGGTCAACTGCACGATCTGCGGTGGGATGCTGCGCTGCGGGTCGACCAGGGTGGCGAACTCCCCGAGCACGACACCGCCGCGAACCTTGACCGCACCGATCTCGGTGATGGCGTCGGGAACCGCCCCGTCCGTGCTTTTGGTGCGACCGCCCGTGGTCTCCAGGTCCAAGACGACGAAGGTGGTTTCTCGCAACGACACCTCGTCGGTCATGAAACACGAACCCACGTCGGCGAAACTCAGCTGAGTCGCGCCACCTGCACCCATGGCCGAAACGTTAGAGACGCCGACCGACACCTACCGGTTCCCACGCCGGACCGGGCCCGTCGGTCGGGTGGGCGACCCGCGGGCAACAAAAATTGTCGGTGCCTGCGGTTAGCGTTCGCACAACCCGACTCCGCGTCGTCGGACACACCGAGAGGACCCACCTGATGGCACACAGCTGGACACCCGACGGCGGGACACCCGGCGGCTGGACCCCCGATAGTGATGCGCCGGTGGTGATCGATTGTGACGAGTGCGCGGTACGCGGCCCCGGCTGCCCCGACTGCGTGGTCAGCGTCTTGATCGGGGTTCCGGAAACGCTATTGCAGGACGAACGCGCCGCGCTGGAGGTTCTCGCCGAGGTTGGATTGGCACCAAGGTTGCGCCTCGTGCCCATTCGCCGCGATCGCGATTCGGGTGTCGCCTAACCGCCTTTTGCCCCAACGACCGTGACATACGCTCACATAGAAATGACAGAAATCTTTCTAATTTCTTAAGCGTCCCCTTTGGACAAACGCCGATATCGTTTCGTAACCTGTTTGAGACCTGAACCCAGCTCGACGCCACGTCCGTCGAACGGCCGTTTAAGGAAGCAAATTTTGAGGCTCGACTTTAAGTACCCGATCGCGCGTGTCCTGGCACGTTCCCTCGTAGGTGCGTTAGCGGGTCTGACCGTCTTCTCCGGTGTGTTCGCCGCCAATGGGGTGGCCGACCCGGCCGAGGACGCGCTCGCGAAGCTCACTGAGCTTTCTCGCCAGGCAGAGCAGACCACCGAGGCGATGCACACCGCGCAGCTCAACCTGAACGAAAAGCTGGCGGCCCAGAGCGCGGCCGACAAGAAGCACGCGGACGACCAGGCCGCCGTGGACGCGGCGAAGGCTCGCCTGGCCACCTTCCAGGGTGCGGTCAACAAGCTCGCCGCCGCCACCTACATGGGTGGCAGCGTCGACGGCATGCAAGCCATCCTCACCGCCGGGTCGCCGCAGGGGCTGATCGACAAGCTGGCGGTGCAGCGGGTGATGGCGATGCAGATGGCCACCCAGATGGCCAGCTTCCGCTTCGCCGGTGAGCAGGCCGCCAAGGCCGAGCAGGAGTCCGCCAAGTCCGCCGCCGAGGCGAAGAGCGCCGCCGAGCAGGCCGCCGCGGTCCGCGCGGGCCTGCAGTCCAAGCAGAGCCAGCTGCAGGTGCAGATCGCGGTCGTCAAGTCGCAGTACGTGTCGTTGACCCCACAGCAGCGGACCGCGCTCGCCGAGCCCGGCCCGGTGCCCGCGGGCGCTCCGATGCCGGGCGCGCCCGCACCGGACGCGGCGCCGCCGGGGGCTCCGCAACCCGGCGGGCCGGATCCGGGTCAGGCGCCACCTCCCGGCGGGATGTTCGCACCGTCTCCGGGCGTGGGCAGCGGTGACCGCGCGACCGTCGTGCAGGCGGCGTTGACCCAGGTCGGGTCGGCTTACGTGTGGGGCGGTGCCGCGCCGGGCGGGTTCGACTGCTCCGGGCTGGTGATGTGGGCGTATCAACAGGCCGGTATCCAATTGCCGCACTCCAGCCAGGCGCTGGCGCACGGCGGCCAGCCGGTGGCGATGTGGGACCTGCAGCCCGGCGACGTGCTGACCTTCTACTCCGACGCATCACACGCCGGCATCTACGTCGGCGACGGCATGATGATCCATTCCTCCACCTACGGTGTGCCCGTGCGGGTGGTGCCGATGAACTCGTCGGGCCCGATCTACGACGCCCGCCGATACTGAGCACCCCGCCCCGGGGCGCCGGCGGCTGCCGATACTGCTGGCCTGGGTATTCGTCTTCGAGCTGATACTCGCCGCGGCGGTGCCGTTCGACGCGGCCCGCGATCGTCGGGCCCGACCCGCGCAGCTCGTGACGCCCCCGCAGAGCGAGGTCCATGCCGCGTCGGAGTCACTGACCGTCGGTGATCGCACCGTGCTGCTGGTAGGCCTCGGCGGACCTGCCAGCGACCGCCTGCTGTCGCGAGTCGCGTCGATCATGGGCGCCGCGGTCAACGCGGTCGAGGTGTTCTGGGGTGTCGACTGGTCGCGCGACATCTCCATCGTTGCCGCCCGCACCGACGAGGAGTTTCGCGCTGCCGCCGGCGGCGGACCGGCGTCGCAGTGGGCCGATATCGCGGCCGTGGCGGTCGCAGACCGCGTCGACCCCGCTCACCGGCTGGCGGTCGGCCAGCGGATCGTGTTCGCGCCCGGCGCGGCCACCATGAGCGATCCGGCGCTACGAATCGTGTTGACCCACGAGCTTTTCCACTATGCTGCGCGCGCCGACACCGCCCCGGATGCGCCCCGATGGCTCACCGAAGGCGTAGCCGATTACGTTGCCCGGCCGCGGTCGCCCGTGCCCGCCGACGCGGTGCCCGTACCGCTGACGCTGCCCGTGGACACCGACCTGGACGCGCCCGGGCCGCAGCGTTCGTTGGCGTACGACCGGGCCTGGTGGTTCGCCCGTTTCGTCGCCGACACCTATGGGGCGACGAAGCTGAAGGACCTGTACGTCGCCGCCTGCGGTGTCGGGCACGCCGACGTGCCCACCGCCGTCCGCGACGTTCTGGGCATCGACCCGGCTGGCTTGCTCGTGCGCTGGCACGAGTGGCTGACCCGCTGACGCAGGTGAGCCGGGTCCTGCTGGTAACGAACGACTTTCCGCCGCGGCCGGGCGGCATCCAGTCGTACCTGGGCGAGTTCGTCGGTCGGCTGGCGGACGCCGGGGCGCATTCGGTGACGGTGTATGCGCCGCAGTGGAAGGGCGCCGACGCCTTTGACGGCGCAGCCGACGCGGCCGGTTATCGGGTGGTGCGCCATCCGGGCACGTTGATGCTGCCCGGCCCTGCGGTCGACGCCCGGATGCGCGGGCTGATCGCCGACAACGACATCGACACCGTTTGGTTCGGCGCGGCCGCACCGTTGGCGCTGCTGGCCCGGCGAGCCCGGCAGGCCGGAGCGAAGCGCGTGGTGGCCAGCACGCACGGGCACGAAGTGGGCTGGTCGATGCTCCCCGTCGCGCGGTCGGTGCTGCGCCGCATCGGCGACGACACCGACGTCGTCACCTTCGTCAGCCGCTACACGCGCTCCCGGTTCGCGCCGGCCTTCGGACCCGCGGCTTCGTTGGAATACCTACCGCCCGGGGTGGACACCGACCGGTTCAAGCCCGATCCCGCCGCCCGCGCCGCACTGCGTCACCGTTACCGGCTGGGGGAGCGGCCCACCGTGGTGTGCCTGTCGCGGCTGGTGCCACGCAAGGGCCAGGACATGCTCATCAAGGCGTTACCGTCCATCCGGCAACGTGTCGACGGGGCGGCCCTGGTGATCGTCGGCGGCGGCCCGTACCTGGATGCGCTGCGCACGCTGGCCCGCCGTTGCGGGGTGGCCGACGACGTGACATTCACCGGCGGCGTGCCGGCCGCAGAGCTACCCGCGCACTATGCCCTGGCCGACGTGTTCGCGATGCCGTGCCGTACCCGCGGCGCCGGGATGGACGTCGAGGGTTTGGGCATCGTTTTCCTGGAGGCCTCGGCGACCGGCGTGCCGGTAGTCGCC
Organism: Mycobacterium sp.; assembly: GCA_031292665.1. Classification (GTDB taxonomy): domain Bacteria; phylum Actinomycetota; class Actinomycetes; order Mycobacteriales; family Mycobacteriaceae; genus Mycobacterium. The sequence goes on from JARLGR010000137.1 coordinate 22,584, forward strand.
GGCGAATCGGGCGGAGCCCCAGAGGCCGTGCGGCACAACGAGACTGGGCTCGTGGTCAACGGCCGCTCAGTGCATGAAATCGCCGACGCCGTCGCGGGGTTGCTGATCGATCGCGACCGGGCCGCGGCCGTGGGCGCGGCCGGGCGACGGTGGGTGACGTCGCAGTGGCGCTGGGACACGCTGGCTGCCCGCCTGGCGGACCTGCTTGGGGCCTAGCCCGCCAAAGCCACGCCGCGTGACTTTCGGCGGCGGCCGCCACGCCAGAGTGTTCCCCGCAAGCGGGTGGGAGTGCCCCCATCTCGGCGCGGTGCCCACGCCCGGCGCGTCAGTGCTCGTAGATTGCCTCGATGTCGGAGGCGAACTTCTCGGCCACCACTTTGCGCTTGACCTTCATCGTCGGCGTCAGTTCCCCGGTGTCCTCGGTGAAGTCGACCGGCAGGATGCGGAACTTGCGGATCGACTCGGCGTGCGACACCGCCAGGTTGGCGTGCTTGACGGCCGCGTCCACCTCGGCGATCAGGTCGGGGTCGGTAACCAGGTCGCCCACCGATGCGCCGGCCTGCTTGTGGTTGCGTTGCTTCCAGCCGTCGAAGGCCTCCGGGTCGATCGTGATCAGCGCCGCGATGAACGGCTTGTTGTCCCCGACGACCATCGCCTGGCTGATCAGCGGGTGCGCCCGCAGTTGGTCTTCGAGGACCGCGGGCGCGACGTTCTTGCCGCCGGCGGTGACGATGATCTCCTTCTTGCGGCCGGTGATCTTCAAAAAGCCGTCCTCATCGATGGCGCCCAGGTCGCCCGTCCTGAACCAGCCGCCGGTGAACGCCTCGGCGGTGGCCTGCTCGTTGCGCCAGTAGCCCCTGAACACCACGCCGCCGCGCACCAGCAGCTCGCCGTCTTCGGCGATCCGAATGCTGTTGCCGGGCACCAGCGTTCCGACCGTCCCGATCGTCACGTTGCCGACCTGGTTGACCGTGATGGCCGCGCTCGTCTCGGTCAGGCCGTAACCCTCGTGGATGGTCAGGCCCACACCGCGGTAGAAGTGGCCGAGCCGCGCGCCCAGCGGTGCGCCACCGCAGACTGACGCATGGCAGTCGCCGCCCAGCGCCGCGCGCAGCTTGTGGTAGACCAGCCGGCCGAAGAGCGCATGCTTGGCGCGCAGCATCAGCCCCGGCCGGCCGCCGTCGTAAGCCTGGCTCCACTCCACCGCGGTCTGCGCGGCGAGCGCGAAGATCCGCCCCTTACCGTCGTTGGCGGCGTTCTGCTCGGCGGTGTTGTACACCTTCTCGAACACCCGCGGCACCGACACCACCACCGTCGGTTTGAACACCGCGAGCATCGGCAGCAGATTCTTGATGTCGCTGGTGAATCCGACGGTCACCTTGTTGGCGAACGCGGCCAGGGTGAGGGCCCGGGCCAGGACGTGGGCCAGCGGCAGGAAAATCAGCAGCCGTTGGCCTTCGTTCAGCAGCGTCGGCAGGCACTCCTTGGTGCCGCGGATCTCGTACAGCAGATTGGAATGGGTGAGTTGGCAGCCCTTGGGGCGGCCGGTGGTGCCCGAGGTGTAGATGAGCGTCGCCGGATGCTCGGCACGCAGCGCCTCGAGGCGGGCGGTCAGCACGGCCGCATCAATGGACGCGCCCGCCTCGACAAGCTGGTCGAGCGCCTTGGGACCCGAACCGCTGATGTGCAGCACGCGGCGCAGGGCCGGCAACTCGGCGGTGAGCTCGGTGATGATCGAGGCGTGCGCGTCGCTCTCGGCGAACGCCAGTACCGCCTCCGAATCCTGCAGCACCCAGCGGACCTGCTCGGCCGACGACGTCTCGTAGATCGGCACGGTGACCGCGCCCACGGCCAGGATCGCGAGGTCGAGGACCGCCCACTCGTAGCAGGTGGCCGAAAAGATGGACACCCGGTCGCCGGCCTGGACCCCCATCGAGATCAAACCCAATGCCGCCGAACGAATTTGAGACGCCGCCTCGGCGCAGGTGACGTCGGTCCACACGCCGTCGACCTGACGCCGGTAGATGGCGAAGTCGGGGTGTTCGCGCTCGTGGGAAAAGACGGTGGCCGCGATGTTGTCGTGCTCGCCGACGGTGAAATGGGCGGGCACACTGTACTCACGCACTTGATGACCTCGTTTGACTCGTCACGATTCCCGGCAGCCGGCTTGCTCTTGCCCAGCGTAATCCGAGTATTCGCGCAGCAGGCCGGGCGTGTCGGCGCGGGGTCTGACCTGCCCTGATGCCCGTGCCCCGGATCGATGTGTGAAGCTGAGGTGGTGAACAGCATCCAGATCGCCGACGAGACGTTCGTCGCCGCCGACGGCGCACGGGTCGGCGCCGCGGTCGCCGATCCGTCGAGCTGGCGCCGGTGGTGGCCGGACCTGCGGCTGCAGGTAGTCGAGGAGCGCGGCGAGAAGGGAATCCGCTGGGCGGTCACCGGCGCGTTGACCCGCACCATGGAGATCTGGCTCGAACCGTCGTTGGACGGTGTGGTGCTGCACTACTTCCTGCACGCCGAGCCCACCGGGGTGGCGGCCTGGCAGCTGGCCAAGCTGAATTTGGCGAAAATGACGCACCGCCGTCGGGTGGCGGGAAAGAAAATGGCCTTCGAGGTCAAGGCGACACTGGAACGGTCACGTCCCGTGGGAGTTTCTCCGGTAGTTTAGCCGGGTCCGGTCTGCGCGGAGAGTACCGTTTGCGACCGGAGGAACGGGTGTCCCGCACATCGTCCGGGACGATCCGCTTGCGTGAGAGAGGGCAGCAACCAGGTGGCGGAGAAGACGACGCAGACCATCTACATCGAAGCCGATCCGGCCACCGTGATGAGGGTGATCGCCGACATCGATTCGTATCCGGAGTGGATCACGGAGTACAAGGAAGCCGAAGTCCAGGAAAAGGACTCCGACGGCTACCCGAGAGTCGCCCGGTTCGTCTTGGACGCCGCCGTCCTCAAGGACACGATGGTCATGTCCTACCGGTGGCCCGCGGACCGTCAGTCGGTGAGCTGGACACTGACCTCGGGCTCGCTGCTGAGATCCCTGGAAGGCTCATATCGGTTGGTGCCCAAGGGATCCGGTACCGAGGTCACCTATGAGCTGTCGGTGGACCTCGCCGTCCCGATGATCGGGCTGCTCAAGCGCAAGGCCGAGCGCCGGTTGACCGACACCGCGTTGAAGGATCTGAAGAAACGAGTCGAGGCTGAGTGAATCCAGTGAATTCCGGGCGCCCAGCCCAGCCCGGATCAGTCTCTTCGTCGGTAAGGGTGGGGTAGGAAAGTCCACTCTGGCGTGTGCCACCGCGGTCAGCGCTGCGGGCGCGGGGCGGCGGGTGCTGGTCGTGTCCACCGACCAGGCGCACTCGCTGGGCGACGTGTTGGGCGTTCCCGTGCCGGCCGGCGGTCCGGGTGAACTGGTGCGGGTGCTCGCCGATGACGTGGAGGCAGGCGGTGGGTTCCTCGATGCGCTGGCCTTGGACACCCTGGCCCTGCTGGAGCACCGGTGGCAGGGTGTGGTCGGCGCGCTGGATCGGCAACTTCCCGATTCTGAGCTGAGTACGGTTGCGCCCCAGGAGCTTTCGGCGTTACCGGGCGTTCAGGAGCTGCTCGGCTTGCATGCGGTCGGCGAGCTGGCCGCGTCCGGGCGGTGGGATCGCATCGTCGTCGACTGCGCCTCGACCGCAGATGCGTTGCGGATGTTGACGCTGCCCGCCACCGTCGGGTTCTATGTCGAGCGCGCGTGGCCCCGCCATCGGAGGCTTTCCGGCGTCACCGACGACGCCCGCTCGGCGCCGCTGGTCGAACTGCTGGAGCGCATCAGCGCCAGTGTCGAGGAGCTCAGCGTGTTGCTGACCGACGCGAACTTGGTCGGCGCCCACCTGGTGTTGACGCCCGAGCGGGTGGTCGCGGCCGAGGCGGTCCGGACGCTGGGTTCGTTGGCGCTGATGGGCGTCCGCGTCGAGGAGCTGATCGTCAACCAGGTTCTGACCGAAGACGAGTCCTACGAGTACCACAACCTGCCCGACCACCCGGCGTTCGACTGGTACGCCGAACGCATCGCCGAACAACGCGCCGTCCTCGACGAGCTCGAGGCGACCATCGGTGACGTGGCGCTGGTGTTGACCGCGCACCTGTCCGGCGAGCCGATCGGCCCCAAGGCGCTGGGCGCGTTGTTCGACGGTGCCCGTCGTCGCGGTGGAGGGCCGCCGCCGGGGCCGCTGCGGCCGATCGTGGACCTCGAATCCGGTTCCGGGCTTGGATCGATCTACCGGTTGCGGTTAGCGTTGCCCCAACTCGACCCCGGCACGCTGATGCTGGGCCGCGTCGACGACGACCTGATCGTCAGCGTCGGCGGGTTGCGGCGCAGGGTTCGGTTGGCGTCGGTGCTGCGGCGGTGCACGGTACTGGACGCGAATCTTCGGGGTAGTGAGCTGACAGTTCGTTTTCGACCGGATCCGGAGGTGTGGCCTAAATGAGTGGGGCTCATTCCGATATCGGTCCCGAGCTGCGCAGGCTCGCCCAGGCGCTCCTGGACGGTATCGACCCCGCCGTGCGCGCGGCGGCCGCGTTGACGGCCGGCGCGGGACCCGGGACCGGCAAGTGCCAGCAGGTGTGGTGCCCCGTGTGCGCCCTGGCCGCGTTGGCGACCGGCGATGAGCACCCGCTGCTCACCGTGATCGCCGACCACAGCGTCGCCCTGGTGGAGGTGATTCGCGGCATCGTCAGTGACGTCGAGGACGTCAGTGACATCGACCGGCCGGCTAATCCGTCACCGGACGACGGGCCGCCCGACGGTGCCGGATCCGAGACGAATGGTGACGACGCGAAGACCCGATACCAGCCGATCCCGATCAACGTCGAGGAGTGACCCGGCCGCGCCGATGTGGTCCCGGGTGCCGCGGATCGGTACAGTTGGCGCAAAGATGCGGCGCGGGTGAGAGGGAGGGCCATGTGGTACTGGCTATGTAAGTACATCTTCATGGGCCCGCTGCTTTCCTTGCTCGGTCGGCCGAAAGTCGAAGGGCTGGAACATGTTCCGGGTTCCGGTCCGGCGATACTGGCCAGTAACCACCTTGCGGTCGCGGACAGTTTCTTCCTTCCGCTGGTGGTGCGCCGCCGCATCACCTTCCTGGCGAAGTCCGAATACTTCACCGGCACCGGCCTCAAGGGCCGGCTGACGGCCTGGTTCTACACCGTGTCCGGCCAGGTGCCGATCGACCGCACCAGCGCGGACGCCGCACAGGCGGCGCTGGACACCGCCGAGCGGCTGCTGCGCCAGGGCAAGTTGCTGGGGATGTACCCCGAAGGCACCCGGTCGCCCGACGGTCGCCTGTACAAGGGCAAGACCGGTCTGGCCCGGCTCGCCCTGCACACCGGTGTCCCGGTGATCCCGGTGGCCATGATCGGCACCAACGTGGTCAACCCCCCGGGCAGCAAGATGTGGCACTTCGGACGGGTCACCGTCCGTTTCGGCGAGCCAATGGACTTCTCGCGCTTCGAAGGCCTGGCCGGTAACCGCTTCATCGAGCGGGCCGTCACCGACGAGGTGATCTACGAGCTGATGCAGCTGTCGGGTCAGGAATACGTCGACATCTACGCCACCAGCCTCAAGAACAACGGCGAGGGGGCCGGCCCTACCGACGACGCCGCGAGGATCCCCGCAACAGCAGCCGGATAGTCGGTCAGCCGGCGGCCGGCACCGGCGTCCGTTGCCGGGTCGTGGAATCGGGCGATGTTTTCCCTGCGGTGACGGTCAGCCCCGCCACGACGATGAACGCCAGCGCCCACGACACGTAGGACATCCCGGCGAGCTGGCGCCACCACGCCGCGGTGGCCTCGTGATGCTTGGGGAGCAGGTCGATCGGTGTCCACCTCATGAGTGCCACACCGGCGGCGCTGACCAGCGCCAGCGCCACGTTGCGGCGCCGCCACGCCAAAATGCCGGTCACCAGAACGGCCGGCAACATCCAGACCCAGTGGTGCGACCACGACACCGGCGACACCATCAACCCGAACAGGGCAACGCAGATGATCGCGAGGACAGGCTCGCCGGCTGCCAGCACCCGTCGCATCGCCCAGACGGTCACCGCCAGCACCAGCAGCGACGCGGCCACCCACAGCAGGAAGCGCTGCTGCTCGCCGAGATTTATCCGGGCGAGGGCACCGACGATGTTCTGGTCGGTGTTCAGCGTCGCGGCGCCGATCCGATCGGTGTGGTGCACAGTGTGGGTCCAGTACTCCCACGAGTCGTCCCACGCCAGCGCGAAACCGACGAGTGTCGCCCCCAGAAAACTGCCCACCGCGGTCAGCGCCGCACGGTTGTCGCGACGCAACAGGAAGTACAGCAGGAACACCGCGGGCGTCAGTTTCAGCGCGATGCCCAGGCCCAGTAGCAGCCCGCGCGGCCACGGCGTGCGGCGCGGCACGCAGTCGGCGATCACCAGGGTCATCAGCACAACGTTGATCTGCCCGAAGGCGAAGTTCGACGTGATCGGTTCCAGGCAGATCGTCGCCGGCACCACGATGACAACGGCAAGCCACCAGCGGCGCAGCCACGCCGGGCCGGCCAGCAGCGCCGAGGCGTTCCAGACGTCGAGGCGGGTCAACAGGACCGCCGTCGACACCACCAGCAGCGCCCACGTCAACGCCGTGATCGCGACGCTGGCGGCCGGCATATGCAGCCAGGCGAACGGGCAGAACACGATGGCCGCCAGCGGGGGATAGGTGAACGGCAGATCAATCCCGATGGGTGTGTGGAACATCACGTCGCCGTGGTACAGCGGACGGCCGTCCATCCAGGCCTGGCCGCCCATCTGATAGATGTCGATGTCGATGCGGTAGGGCGTGTGCCCGAACAGCTGCCAGGCCGCGTAGCCCACTCCGGCGGCGGCCACCAGCCAAAGCAGGGACCACACCAGCGCCTGCACGGGTCGACTGCCCACCCCGGGCGCCTGCCTTGTAATCATGTCTCAGAACAGCGTAACGGTGCGGGGCGCCCGCGTGGCGGCGCAGCGCGGCTCCCGCGGGGCGGGCGCAGGCAGGCGTACGTTGCAAGAGTGCTCCATTGGTTCGTGGCGGGGGTGACCCATTGGTTCTCGCATGACGTCGTCGATCGTGGCCGCCTGCCGTTGCTGTGCTGTCTGGTCGCCTTCATCCTGACCTTTTTCGTCACGCGAAGTTTCGTTCGGTTCATCCGCCACCGCGCCGAGACAGGTCGCCCGACCAGGTGGTGGCATCCGCGCAACGTCCATCTCGGGGGAGTGCACATCCACCACGTGACGTTCGGCGTGGTCCTGGCGCTGCTTTCGGGGCTGACGTTGGTCACGTTGTCGGTCGACGGGCATGAACCCCAATTCGCCTTGGCTGCAACCTTTTTCGGTATCGGGGCGGCCCTGGTGCTCGACGAGTACGCGTTGATCCTGCACCTGTCCGACGTCTACTGGTCCGAAGACGGCCGCACGTCGGTGGACGCGGTCTTCGCCGCGGTTGCGGTGGCCGGGCTGTTGATGATGGGGTTGCACCCGCTGATGTTCTTCCTGCCGATCTGGCACGGGGCCGAATCCGTGGCCCTGCGGGCCGTGGTGGGCGGTGCGTTGGCGTTGGCACTGCCGCTGGCCGTGGTGGTGGTGCTCAAGGGCAAGGTGTGGACCGGTCTGCTGGGCATGTTCATCGTCGTGCTGCTGGTCATCGGCGCCATCCGCCTGTCCCGCCCGCATGCCCCCTGGGCCAGGTGGCGCTACACCACCCAGCCGGACAAGATGCGGCGGGCGCTGCAGCGCGAAAGGACGCTGCGCCGCCCGGTGGTGCGCGCCAAACTGTACATACAGTGCGCGATCGCCGGCACGCCGCGACTGCCCGACGAACGCACGATCGACGCCCAGCTCGACCATGACGTGCATCCCGCGCCGCCGCCCGAGAACACCGAGCCCATCCTGATCGCCAGATAGGCGGCGCTCGCCGTCGCCCGCCTAGGCCGATGGGCGGCCTCGCCCCCTCGCCGCTTCGCGGCTGGGGTGCCCCCAACTCGCGCCGTTCCGGCGCTCGCCGTCGCCCATTAGGCCGATGGGCGGGCTTCTTACTCGCGCCGTTCCGGCGCTCGCCGTCGCCCGCCTAGGCTTTCGGGGTGCGGTACTTCTACGACACCGAATTCATCGACGACGGCCGCACCATCGAGCTGATCTCGATCGGGGTGGTCGCCGAGGACGGGCGGGAGTACTACGCCGTATCCACCGAATTCGATCCCGAGCGCGCCGGCAGCTGGGTCCGCGCCCACGTGCTGCCCAAGCTGCCGCCCCCGTCGTCGCAGTTGTGGCGCTCGCGCCGGCAGATCCGTGCGGACTTGGAGGAGTTCTTCGGCGTCTTCCGCGTCGGGGACACCGATCGGATCGAGCTGTGGGCGTGGGTGGGGGCCTACGACCACGTGGCCCTGTGTCAGTTGTGGGGCCCGATGCCCGAACTGCCGCGGGCGCTGCCTCGTTTCACGCGCGAGTTGCGCCAGTTGTGGGAGGACAGTGGATCGCCGCGGATGCCGCCGCGCCCGCGCGACGCCCACGATGCGCTGGTCGACGCCCGCGACCAACTGCGCCGCTTCCGGCTGATCACGTCGGTCGACGCGGCGGAGCACTGAGCGCGGTGCACCCGGTTACCGCCGTTTGTGTCCTGTTCTCCCTGATCAAGCCCTGATCAGCCGATACCGCGGCCCGGCTACCATGGACCGATGAACTGGACCGTCGATATACCGATCGACCAGCTGCCGCCGCTGCCGCCGCTGCCGGGCGACCTTCGGGCCCGCCTGGACGCCGCGCTGGCGAAGCCGGCCGCTCAGCAACCCAGCTGGCCCGCCGACCAGGCGGCGGCGATGCGCACGGTTCTGGAAAGCGTGCCGCCGGTGACGGTGCCATCCGAGATCGTCCGGCTGCAAGAACAGCTGGCCCAGGTGGCACGAGGTGAGGCGTTCCTGTTGCAGGGCGGCGACTGCGCGGAGACGTTCACCGACAACACCGAACCCCACATCCGCGGCAACATCCGCGCCCTGCTGCAGATGGCCGTGGTGCTGACCTACGGCTCCAGCATGCCGGTGGTGAAGGTGGCCCGCATCGCCGGTCAGTACGCCAAGCCGCGGTCGGCGGACGTCGACGCGCTGGGCCTGAGATCGTATCGCGGCGACATGATCAACGGCTTCGCTCCCGATGCCGCGGCGCGCGAGCACGACCCGTCTCGGCTGGTGCGCGCCTACGCCAACGCCAGCGCGGCGATGAACCTGGTGCGGGCGCTGACCTCGTCGGGGCTGGCGTCGCTGCACCTGGTGCACGACTGGAACCGGGAATTCGTCCGGACCTCGCCGGCCGGCGCGCGGTATGAGGCTCTGGCCGCCGAGATCGACCGCGCTCTGCGGTTCATGAGCGCCTGCGGGGTGGCCGACCGCAACCTGCAGACCGCCGAGATCTACGCCAGCCACGAGGCCTTGGTGCTCGACTACGAGCGGGCGATGCTGCGCCTGTCGGACGTCGAGAACGGGCAGCCGCAGCTGTTCGACCTGTCAGCGCACACCGTGTGGGTCGGCGAGCGGACCCGTCAACTCGACGGCGCGCACATCGCGTTCGCGGAGGTGATCGCCAACCCGATCGGCGTCAAGATCGGCCCGACGATGACCCCGGAGCTGGCCGTCGAATACGTGGAGCGGCTCGACCCGCACAACAAGCCGGGCCGGCTGACGCTGGTGAGCAGGCTGGGAAACAACAAGGTGCGCGACGTGCTGCCGCCGATCATCGAGAAGGTCCAGGCCACCGGTCACCAGGTGATCTGGCAGTGCGACCCGATGCACGGCAACACCCACGAGTCGTCCAACGGCTACAAGACCCGCCACTTCGACCGCATCGTCGACGAGGTACAGGGCTTCTTCGAGGTGCACCGCGCGCTGGGCACCCATCCGGGCGGCATCCACGTCGAGATCACCGGGGAGAACGTCACGGAGTGTCTCGGTGGGGCGCAGGACATTTCGGACACTGACCTGGTGGGCCGCTACGAGACGGCGTGCGACCCCCGGCTGAACACCCAGCAGTCGCTGGAGTTGGCGTTCCTGGTCGCCGAGATGCTGCGCGACTAGATTCCTCCCCCCGAGCGTGCGTGTCTGTACACGGACACGCCGATGTGGCCGTACCTTTGCGCACGCTCGCGGGCCGAGAAGCTACAGCAGCCCGCTCAGGTTGCTGCCGATCGTCCATGCCGCCGCGGCGACCAAGCCGGTGACCGCCAGCACCACCGCCACCCAGATCAGCACCATGCGCCGGGCGTGCTGACGGGCCCAGACGAACTCGCTCATCGCTATGCCGGCGAATTCGCGTGCGACGGGCTGGTTTTGGTCGTCGGATAGCGGCTCGCCCTGCTGGGGGCGCGCCGGCTCCGGCCAGTCCCCGGGCCCGCGGGTCAGCTGCCGGGTGGGGTGCCGGACGGGGGGCGGGGCCGGCGCCCGGGGGCAATCCCCCCGCTTCTGCGCGGTGGGCCGGCGCCCGCACAGAAACTAA
>JARLGR010000138.1 GCA_031292665.1 Mycobacterium sp.
GCCCAATTCTTCGGGCGTGGCCTGGCGGGCCAGGTTATTGATCAGCGGATGCTCGATGGCCGGGATCCGCCGTCGTACCTTCTCGCAACGCTCCAACAGCAGCAACTGGTCATAGGTGCCCAACGCATCGACGTTCAGCCCCAGCACCGCATCGACCGCGGCGTCCACGGCATCAAACGCCGCAGTGATCGCCTCCAGATCGACAACACCAGCAGAACCCATGACCCGAAACTAGCCACAGCCACCGACAAAAACGGGCGCGCGGAGACAGCTGAAACACAAGTGGCACAAGTGGTTTAGCGACCGAAGCCAGGGCTAGTGGTGATGCCCGCTGTGATCGTGCTGGTCCCCGGCTTCCGGGGAACCGCCCATCATGCGCACCATGGGGATTCCGCCCGAGGTGACGAAGCGGGCGATCAGCATCGCCGCGAAGACGAGGAAGGCGATATTGAGCCAGGTGGTGTAATTCCACGAGATGCCCGCTTCCAGCACGGTGGCGTTGCGCTGAGTCGGGATGAGATGCGTTGTCCCGAAGATCAATTCCACCAGATATCCGGCGGCGACCATGGCGGCGTAGAAGGTGCCCAACAGGGTCAGCATCATCCTGGTGCCGTAGTACTTCCGGTAAATGTTCAAGATCGGCAGGATCAGCAGGTCGGCGTAGATGAAGGCGATGACGCCGCCGAAGCTGATGCCCCCATTCCACAGCACCGCAGCCAGGGGCGCATTGCCGATGGAACAGACGAAGGACACGATCGCCACGATGGGTCCGACGATCGGTCCCCACAGCGCCGACCAACCCGGATGATCGGCCAAAAAGAAGATCTGCCAGAACTTTTCCGGCACCCATGCCGCGATGGCGCCCGCGATCAGCAGGCCCAGAACGAGGTCGCGCAGAATCGCCAACCACTCCATGACGAACACGTGAGAGACCGAGGTGAAGCCCTCGCGTGAAAGGAGTCGCCGCCCGAACGAGCCTTCGGCCTTGATGGACATGTCCATGGCGGCATGACCTTCCATCGACCCCGCGATTCCCCGCTCGGCCTGCTCGCGGGCGGCGTCGACAAGCCGGGAGCGCACGAACAGCCGGAACAAGACGGCGAGCACCACGATCATCAGCGGGCCGCCGACGAATTCGGCCGCGGTGAATTGCCACCCCATCAGCAGGGCCAGGATGATGCCCAACTCCACCACCAGGTTGGTCGAACCGATCTCGAACGCCATCGCGGCCGTGAAGTTGGCGCCCTTACGGAACAGCGACCGGGCCAAGGCCACCGCCGCATACGAGCACGACGACGACGCCGCTCCCAACCCGGCCGCCAGCGCCAGGGTGCGCGGCCGGTCATCGCCCAGCAGGGCCACGATCGTCGAGCGGCGCACCACCGCCTGTACCACCGCCGACAGGGCAAAGCCGAGGATCAAGGCCCAGAGGATTTCCCAGGTCATCGACCCGGCCAGCGCCAAGGCGTGTCCAACCGCTGCCAGCACTGTCACTGAGTCCTCCCGTTGCGGTCGCCTGACGGCCGGGGGAAGCAGCGCCCCGTCGGTCAACCTATACCCCAAGGGGGTATAGGTCAAGCGTGCGGGGAGTCTCGTTGTAATCGCCGCCGTACCACACGGGCGTCGGACCAGCGGTGACAGCGTCCCGCCGGTTTCCTATGGTCTTAGTTGTAGAACGGTCAGGTCGATGGCGGCGCGATCCGGCGTGTGACGTTTGAAGCGGGCAAATACCCGACACACCGGCTCGCCACCGCTGCCACAGATGTAACACCAGGCACACTGGTAACAACAACGACGCCAGGAGGTATTGGCCGTGTATCGAGTCTTTGAAGCGCTGGACGAATTGAGCGCCATCGTGGAAGAAGCCCGTGGCGTGCCGATGACGGCCGGCTGTGTGGTGCCCCGCGGTGACGTCCTCGAGCTGATCGACGACATCAAGGACGCGATCCCCGGCGAGCTGGATGACGCCCAGGACGTGCTCGATGCGCGCGATTCGATGCTGCACGACGCCAAGGCGCACGCCGAGTCCATGGTGTCGTCGGCGACCACCGAGTCGGATTCCATGCTCAACCACGCCCGTGCGGAGGCTGACCGGCTCCTGTCCGACGCGAAAGCCCAGGCCGATCGCATGGTGAGCGAGGCCCGCCAACACAGCGAGCGGATGGTTGGCGAGGCGCGTGAGGAGTCCATCCGCATCGCCACGGCGGCCAAACGTGAGTACGAGGCCAGCGTCAGCCGCGCCCAGGCCGAGGCCGACCGCCTCATCGAAAACGGCAACATCTCCTACGAGAAAGCCGTGCAAGAGGGCATCAAGGAGCAGCAGCGCCTGGTGTCGCAGAACGAGGTGGTGCAGGCCGCCAACTCGGAGGCCACGCGGCTCATCGACACCGCGCACGCCGAGGCCGATCGCCTGCGCGGCGAATGCGACATCTACGTCGACAACAAGCTCGCCGAGTTCGAAGAATTCCTCAACGGCACGTTGCGGTCCGTCGGGCGCGGGCGCCACCAGCTCCGCACCGCGGCCGGTACGCACGACTACGCGACCCGGTAGCGCTCCACCCCGGCCCGCTCGGCCCTGGCATTGTGCAGCCAGAGCCGTAGGATTTCTGGTATGACGCGGCAGCACAGCACATCGCGGGCCCGCGGCGCACCGCCACGGCCAGCCGCGCCGATGACTGTCGACATCACGCGGCTCGGACGCCGCCCGGGAGCGATGGTCACCCTCCGTGACACCGTGCAAAACCCCTCGCGCATCGGGCTGGACATGATCGGGATCGAACCCGGTGCCCCGCTCGAATTGGACCTGCAGGTCCAGTCGGTTTCCGAAGGCGTGCTGGTGACCGGTACGGTGACCGCCCCCACCGTGGGTGAATGTGCCCGCTGCCTGACGCCGATCAACGGCCGCGTGGACGTCGCACTGACCGAACTGTTCGCCTACCCCGACAGCACAACCGAGGCGACCACCGAGGAAGGCGAGGTCGGGCACGTCGTCGACGACACCATCGACCTCGAGCAGTCGATAATCGACGCCGTCGGACTCGAACTTCCCTTCTCGCCGGTGTGCGCGCCGGACTGCCCGGGACTGTGCCCGGAGTGCGGGGTTTCGCTCGCCGCCGAGCCGAGCCATCACCACGACCGCGTCGACCCCCGGTGGGCCAAGCTGGCCGGTATGTTCACCCCCGAGTCGGACACTTCGCGAGGCCAGCGTTGACGTCGCGCCAGGCGCTGCTGGACGCACTCGGGGTCGACCTTCCCGAGGAGCTGCTCTCGCTGGCGTTGACCCACCGCAGCTACGCCTATGAAAATGGCGGGCTGCCGACCAACGAGCGTCTGGAGTTCCTGGGCGACGCCGTCCTGGGCCTGACCATCACCGACGAGCTCTACCATCGGCATCCCGACCGCTCGGAAGGGGATCTGGCCAAGCTGCGTGCCAGCGTGGTCAATACCCAGGCGTTGGCCGACGTGGCGCGCACCCTCGCTGACGAGGGGCTCGGCGTGCACTTGTTGCTGGGGCGCGGGGAAGCGAACACCGGTGGCGCCGACAAGTCGAGCATCCTGGCCGACGGCATGGAATCGCTGCTGGGCGCGATCTACCTGGAGCACGGCATCGAGACGGCGCGTGAGGTCATCCTGCGGTTGTTCGGCGCGCTGCTGGATGCCGCGCCCACGCTTGGGGCCGGTCTGGACTGGAAGACCAGCCTGCAGGAGCTGACCGCCGCCCGCGGCATGGGGGCGCCGTCGTACGTCGTCACCTCCACCGGACCCGATCACGACAAGGAATTCACGGCGGTTGTCGTCGTGATGGACACCGAATACGGGTCGGGTGTGGGCCGCTCCAAGAAGGAGGCGGAGCAGAGGGCCGCCGCGGTGACCTGGAAGGCGCTGGAAGTGCTGGACACCGCGGGGAAAACGTCCGTCTAGATGCCCGAACTGCCCGAAGTCGAGGTCGTGCGCCGCGGCTTGCAGGCCCGTGTGGCGGGCAAGAGGATCACGGCGGTCCGGGTGCATCATCCACGCGCGGTGCGTCGCCACGAGGCCGGCCCCGCCGACCTGACCGCCCGGCTGCTCGAGGCGCGGATCACCGGCACCGACCGGCGCGGCAAGTACCTCTGGCTGCTGCTGGACACTCCCGATGGGGGTTCGGACACCGCACTCGTCGTTCATCTGGGCATGAGCGGGCAGATGCTGCTCGGGACGGTGCCGCGGGCCGACCATGTCCGGATCTCGGCGCTCCTCGACGACGGCACCGTGCTGAGCTTCGCCGACCAACGAACCTTCGGCGGGTGGATGCTGGCCGACCTGGCGGACGTCGACGGCAGCGTGGTGCCGGTACCCGTCGCACACCTGGCGCGCGACCCGCTGGACCCGCGGTTCGACGCCGATGCCGTCGTAAAGGTGTTGCGGGGCAAGCATTCCAAGCTCAAGCGGCAACTTCTGGATCAGCAGGTGGTGTCGGGAATCGGCAACATCTATGCCGACGAGGCGCTGTGGCGGGCCAAGGTGCACGGAGCGCGGATCGCGGCCACGCTGAGTCGGCGTCAGCTGGCCGCCGTCCTGGACGCCGCGGCCGAGGTGATGCGCGACGCGCTGGCGAAGGGCGGGACGTCGTTCGACTCGCTCTATGTCAACGTGAACGGCCAGTCCGGGTACTTCGACCGGTCGCTGGACGCCTATGGCCGCGAAGGGAAGAGCTGCCGGCGCTGCGGCGCGGTGATGCGTCGGGAGAAGTTCATGAACCGGTCGTCGTTCTACTGCCCGAAATGTCAGCCACGCCCGCGGCTTTGAGTTTGGTGTCGAGATCGACGTTAGCGTGCTCCGCTCTCGCACTTTCCCGCACTGCCGTCGATCTCGGCGGCGAAGAACCACCCGGTAAGAATGAGCCATGACGGAACTGTGGGTCGAACGCACGGGAACCCGCCGCTACACCGGGCACAGCTCGCGCGGAGCGCAGGTGCTCATCGGCTCTGAGGACGTGGCAGGCGTGTTCACCCCGGGCGAGTTGCTCAAGATCGCACTCGCCGCCTGCAGCGGAATGTCCAGCGACCATCCGCTGGCCCGCCGCCTCGGCGACGACTACAAAGCGGTGGTCAGGGTGTCCGGCGCCGCTGACCGTGAGCAGGAACGCTATCCACTGCTCGAGGAGACACTGGAGCTGGACCTGTCCGGCTTTTCCGAAGAGGACAAGAAACGCCTCCTGGTCGTGGTCAACCGGGCGGTCGACACGGTCTGCACCGTCGCGCGCACCCTCAAGTCGGGCACGAAAGTCACCTTCGAGGTTGCCAGTGGCCGAATCTGACCTGTCGGGTCCTGACGTCCGGCTCACCGCCTGGGTGCACGGGAAGGTCCAGGGCGTCGGTTTCCGGTGGTGGACCCGCAGCCGGGCGCTGGAACAGGGGTTGACCGGGTATGCGGCGAACCGGGCCGACGGCCGCGTGCTGGTGGTCGCCCACGGACCGCGCGATGCCTGCGAGAAACTGCTGCAGGTGCTGGAAGGCGGCTCCTCGTGGCCGCCCAGACCCGGTCGCGTCGACAAAGTTGTCGCCCACTGGTCGGAGCCGCAAGAGCGGTTCACCGGGTTCGTCGAGCGCTGAGCGCACCAGTCACATGGGCACCGTCTCGGCTGCCCATGGTCCAACCGCAGAGGAAGCATCGCTGCTCAGTGACGGATGTGGCCTGTGTGGCCTTTGCGTCGACCGCCAGATTTCGGGCCCGCCGACACTCCCGCGGGGAGGCTGGACGCGGCAATCTGACCGGTAGTCTGGCAGGCCGTGTACCTCAAGAGTCTGACGCTGAAGGGCTTCAAGTCGTTCGCCTCGCCGACGACTCTGCGTTTCGAGCCGGGCATCACCGCCGTCGTCGGCCCCAACGGTTCGGGAAAATCGAACGTCGTCGACGCCTTGGCCTGGGTGATGGGGGAGCAGGGAGCAAAGACGCTGCGCGGCGGGAAGATGGAGGACGTCATCTTCGCCGGCACCTCGTCGCGAGCCCCGCTGGGCCGGGCCGAGGTGACCGTCACCATCGACAATTCCGACAACGCGCTGCCGATCGAGTACTCAGAGGTGTCGATCACCCGCAGGATGTTCCGCGACGGTGCCAGCGAGTACGAAATCAACGGCAGCGGTTGCCGTTTGATGGATGTGCAGGAGCTGCTCAGCGACTCCGGCATCGGCCGTGAGATGCACGTCATCGTGGGGCAGGGCAAGCTCGACGAGATCCTGCAGTCGCGGCCCGAGGATCGCCGCGCGTTCATCGAGGAAGCCGCCGGCGTGCTCAAGCACCGCAAGCGCAAGGAGAAAGCCCTCCGCAAGCTCGAGGCCATGTCGGCGAACCTCGCCCGGCTCACCGACCTGACCACCGAGCTGCGCCGCCAGCTCAAGCCGTTGGGCCGCCAGGCCGAGGTGGCCCGTCGCGCCCAGACCATCCAGGCCGACCTGCGGGACGCCCGGCTGCGGCTGGCCGCCGACGACCTGGTCGGTCGGCAGGTGGAGCGCGACGCGATCTTCGAGGCCGAGACGGCCATGCGCCGCCAGCACGACGAGGCCGCCGCCCGGCTGGCGGTGGCGTCCGAGGAGCTGACCGCCCACGAGACCGCGCTGGCCGAGATTTCGGTTCGTGCCGAGTCGGTCCAGCACACCTGGTTCGCGCTGTCCGCGCTGGCGGAACGCGTCGGCGCGACGGTGCGCATCGCCAGCGAACGCGCCCAGCACCTCGACGTCGAGCCGGTCGCCACCGGCGACACCGATCCCGATGCGCTGGACGCCGAGGCCCATGAGGTGGAGGTCGCCGAGCAGCGGCTGCTCGCCGTGCTGGCCGACGCGCGCAGTCGGCAGGATGCCGCCCGCGCCCAGCTGGCCGAGCGTGAGCGCGAAGCCGCGGAAGCCGGCCGAGCCCATCTGGCGGCGGTCCGGGCGGAGGCGGACCGGCGCGAGGGGCTGGCGCGTCTGGCCGGCCAGGTCGAGACGATGCGGGCGCGCGTCGAGTCGATCAACGACAGCGTTGCGCGCCTCTCCGAACGCATCGAACAGGCCGCCACCCGCGCGCAGCAGGCTCGGGCGGAATTCGAGACCGTGCAGGCACGCGCGGGGGAGCTGGACCAGGGCGAGATGGGCCTCGACGAGCACCACGAGCGGACCGTGGCCGCGCTGCGGTTGGCCGACGCGCGCGTGGCCGAGCTGCAGTCGGCCGAGCGGGACGCCGAACGCCGGGTGGCTTCCCTGCGGGCCCGCATCGACGCGCTCTCGGTGGGCCTGGAGCGCAAGGACGGCGCGGCGTGGCTCACCCAACACCTCTCTGGCGCAGGGCTTTTCGGGTCGATCGCCAAACTGGTCAAGGTTCGCTCGGGCTACGAGACGGCGCTGGCCGCGGTGCTCGGGTCGGCCGCCGACGCCCTGGCCGCCGAAAGCTTCGGCGCGGCACAGTCCGCGGTCGCCGCGCTCAAGGCAGCCGACGGGGGCCGCGCGGCCCTGGTTCTGGGCGACTGGCCCTCCTCAGAAGACCTGCCGCACGACGCCCCGCCCGGCGGCGCGCTGTGGGCGCTCGACCTGATCGACGCGCCCGCACGCCTGCGCGGCGC
>JARLGR010000024.1 GCA_031292665.1 Mycobacterium sp.
CCTGGCGCAGAGCCAGATCTCCCTGGAGGGACTCGACCCCTACCGGGTGGGTCCCGCGTCCGGGCTCGGCCTGTCCCACGTGTTCACCCTGTCGGTCCCCAGCCTGTGGCGAGACACGCCGGCGCCGTATGGCCCACTGTTTTTGTGGATCGGGCGCGGAATCTCGGCCCTGACCGGGGAGAACATCGTCGCCGCGGTGCTCTGCCATCGCCTCGTGGCGCTGCTCGGCGTGGCGTTGATCGTGTGGGCCACCCCACGGCTGGCGCGGCGCTGCGGCGTCGCCGAGGTCAGCGCGCTGTGGCTGGGCGCGGCCAATCCGCTGCTGATCATGCATCTGGTCGCCGGCATCCACAACGAGGCGCTGATGCTCGGGCTCATGCTGGCCGGGGTGGAGTACGCGCTGCGCGGCCTCGACTCATCGCGCTCGCCGCGCTTTTTGCCGACCGCGTGTAAACCGGGCCCCGACTGGGAGCCGTTGCTCATGCTGCTCGGGGGCGCGATCTTGATCACGCTGTCGTCGCAGGTGAAGCTGCCGTCGCTGCTGGCGCTGGGATTCGTCACGATGGCGTTGGCCTACCGCTGCGGGGGCACCCTGAAAGCCCTGCTGCTGTCCGGCGGCGCCATGGCGGTGCTGGCGCTCAGTGTGATGGCGCTCGTCGGCTGGGCCAGCAGGCTCGGGTTCGGCTGGATCTACACGCTCGGCACCGCCAACGTGGTGCGCAGCTGGATGTCACCTCCGACGCTGCTGGCTCTGGGCACCGGACAAGTGGGCATCATGCTGGGCCTGGGCGATCACACCACCGCGGTGCTGGGCCTGGCCCGTGGCATCGGTGTGCTGATCATCACCGTGGTGGTGGCCTGGCTGCTGGTGGCCGTATTCCGCGGCCGGCTGCACCCGATCGGCGGCCTGGGCGTCGCGCTGGGCGTCACCGTGCTGCTGTTTCCCGTCGTCCAGCCCTGGTACCTGCTGTGGGCCATCATCCCGCTGGCCGCCTGGGCGACCCGCCCAGGCTTCCGGGTAGCGGCGATCGTCGTCACCCTGATCGTCGGCATCTTCGGCCCGACGGCCAACGGGGACCGCTTCGCGCTGTTCCAGATCGTCGACGCCACGCTGGCCAGCGCCGCCATCGTCGCAGTGCTCATCGCGCTGACCTACACCCGGTTGCCGTGGCGGCGCCTCACCGCCGACATCCGGGCGCCGAATGGCCAGGCCGTCCCGGACGCGGCTCCTGAGACTCCCGAGACCCCGCGACCGGCCGCGGCACCTGACGCCTACGCTGATTCCACGTGAGCTCGGCCCCGGACACCCCCGACACGGTCGTCAGGCTGCGCGGGGTCAGCAAGCAATACGGGCCCATCACGGCCGTCCGCGGGCTCGACCTGGAGGTGCATGCCGCCCAGGTGCTGGCCCTGCTGGGTCCCAACGGCGCCGGCAAGACCACGACGGTCGAGATGTGCGAGGGCTTCGTACGCCCGGACGCCGGCACCATCGAGGTGCTCGGGCTCGATCCGATCAGCGACAACGCCCGCCTGCGCGCTCGCATCGGCGTGATGTTGCAGGGCGGCGGCGGCTACCCCGCGGCGCGCGCCGGGGAAATGCTCAACCTGGTCGCCTCCTACGCCGCCGACCCGCTGGACCCGGCATGGCTGTTGGACACCCTGGGCCTCACCGAGGCCGCCCGCACCACGTACCGGCGGCTATCCGGCGGTCAGCAGCAGCGGCTCGCGCTGGCGTGCGCGCTGGTGGGCCGTCCGGAACTGGTGTTCCTCGACGAGCCCACCGCAGGCCTGGACGCGCACGCGCGGCTGCTGGTGTGGGAGCTCATCAACGCGCTGCGCCGCGACGGCGTGACGGTGGTACTGACCACCCATCAGCTCAAGGAGGCCGAGGAACTCGCCGATCGGATTGTCATCATCGACCACGGGGAGACGGTGGCCGCCGGCACACCGGCGGAGTTGATGCGTACCGGCGCCGAGGACCAACTGCGGTTCAGCGCGCCGCCGCGGCTCGACCTGTCGCTGCTGGCGGCCGCCCTGCCGGAGGACTACAAGGCCACCGAGGTGACGCCGGGCGAGTACCTGGTCGAGGGCCCCGTCGACCCCCAGGTGCTGGCCACCGTCACGGCGTGGTGCGCGCAGATCGACGTACTGGCCACTGACCTGCGCGTCGAGCAGCGCAGCCTCGAGGACGTGTTCTTGGACTTGACCGGCAGGAGGTTGAGGCAGTGACAGAAACGAAGGTCTTCCCGGCGGGCACCTTCAACCCGGACCCGCGCCCGAATGCCGTCCGCCGGATGCTTGCCGCCCAGTTCGGCCTGGAGCTGAAGCTGTTGCTGCGCAACGGCGAACAACTGCTGCTCACCATGTTCATCCCGATCACGCTGCTCGTCGGGCTCACGCTGCTGCCGCTCGGCTCGTTCGGCGGCAACCGCGCCGCGACGTTCGTGCCCGCGATCATGGCGTTGGCGGTGATCTCCACCGCCTTCACCGGGCAGGCGATCGCGGTCGCGTTCGATCGCCGCTACGGCGCGCTCAAGCGGCTCGGGGCCACCCCGCTGCCGGTGTGGGGAATCATCGCCGGTAAGTCGATGGCGGTGGTCACCGTGGTGTTCCTGCAGGCAATCCTGTTAGGCGCCATCGGGTTTGCGCTCGGCTGGCGGCCCGCGCCCACCGCGTTGGTTTTAGGTGCGGTGGTCATCGCGCTGGGCACCGCGGGCTTCGCGGCCCTGGGCCTGCTGCTCGGCGGGACGCTGCGCGCCGAGATCGTGCTCGCGATCGCCAACCTGTTGTGGTTCGTGTTCGCCGGACTGGGCGCGCTGACCCTGGAAACGAAGATGGTCCCGAATGCGGTCAAGTGGGTCGCGCGGATCACCCCGTCGGGCGCGCTCACCGAGGCCCTCTCGCGGGCGATGAGCCTTTCGGTGGACTGGTTCGGGGTCGCCGTCCTGGCGGCGTGGGGGGCGCTGGCGGCGCTGGCGGCGCTGCGCTGGTTCCGGTTCACCTGACGTCCGCGTCGCCGAGATTGCCGCCATGGTCGCGGTGGCCGACGCCGACGCAAGGACAGCTACCACGGCAATCTCGGCGAGAGATAACCCGTACTACGGGCCGTAGTTTTCGGTGCCTTACGATCGGGCCGTGGTCGGACGAGCACTGTTGCGGTTGGTGGACCTGCTTCCCGACCCGAGCCTGCGCGTCCAGCGGCTGATCGCCGCCCTGGTCATCCTGACCCAGGGCGGCATCGCGGTCACCGGCGCGATCGTCCGCGTCACCGCGTCGGGGCTGGGTTGCCCCACCTGGCCCCAGTGCTTTCCGGGCAGCTTCACCCCGGTGGCCCACGCCGAGGTTCCGCGCATCCACCAAGCCGTCGAGTTCGGCAACCGCCTGATCAGCATCGCGGTCGTCATCGCCGCGGCGCTCGCGGTGCTGGCCGTGACCCGGGCCCGGCGGCGCGCCGAGGTCCTGGTCTACGCGTGGCTGATGCCGGCGTCGACGGTCGTGCAGGCGGTGATCGGCGGCATCACCGTGCGCACCGGCCTGCTGTGGTGGACGGTGGCCATTCACCTGCTGACGTCGATGGCGATGGTATGGCTGTCGGTGCTGCTGTACGTCAAAGTCGGCGAGCCCGATAATGGCGTCGTTCACCCGCGAGTGGCCGGGCCGCTGCGCGCGCTGACGGCGCTGACCGGGCTGAACCTGACCGCGGTGCTGGTGACCGGCACGCTGGTGACGGCCGCCGGACCGCACGCCGGCGACCGCAGCGCGAGCCGGACCGTGCCGCGGCTGAAGGTCGAGGTCGCCACCCTGGTGCACATGCATTCGTCGCTGCTGGTCGCCTACCTGGCGCTGCTTGTCGGCCTGGGCTTCGGGCTGCGGGCGGTCGCCGCCAACCGGGATATCCTGCTGCGGCTCGGCGTGCTCGTCGCCCTCGTGTGCGCGCAGGCCGCCGTCGGCACCGCGCAGTACTTCGCCGGGGTGCCCGCCGCCCTGGTCGCGGTCCACGTGGCCGGTGCCGCGGCGTGTACGGCCGCCACCGCGGCGCTATGGGCGTCTATGCGAGAAAGGGCCGAGCCCCAGCCGCTCGCAGGCTGACTCCACCGCCAGCGCGAACTCGCGCTGGGCGAGGTCGCGAGCGTTCGCGTCCAGGTGGAGCCAGCCCAGCGACGGCTCCACCAACTGCAATTCGAGCAACCGCCCACCGACCAGATCCGCCCGCGCGTAGAGCAGATGGCGCACGTCGATGCCCACGTGAGCGGCCGCCGCGGCCAATGCGGCGCCGCCGGTGTCCCAGACCTCGAAGTCGGGCTCCGCCTGAATCAGGCTGTCCCGCATGGTGAATGCGTGCGACGGCTCGCCGCCGAGGAATATCAGCACCGTTTCCTCGGCTGGTGCGCACGCCTGCACCACCACACTGCGGCCGGCGGCCTGCAGGTCGGCGGCGTAGGCGGCGGCCGACGACCGGTCGTCGCGGCGGCGAGTCCCGGTGCCGGTCGCGGGCCCGACAAAGACGCGACCGGTGCGCGGCCAGCGGACCCGCTCACCGGGCGCGAAGACCTCACCGGGCACCGTCGGCACGCCCCGGTCGTCCAGGTCGCCCAGGTACCGCCGTTCGGCGTTCCAGGCGACGACGGCGGGCGGGTTCAGCAGGTTGCGGACGCCGGTGGCCCAGCCCAGGAACTCGTCGAGCCGCTCGGCGTAGTCGCGGGTGGCACGCAGAATCACCAGATCCGCTCGGAGGGTTTCCGGGTCGTCCCACGCGAGCCAGCGGGCATGCAGGCCACGATGTCGCAGCGCGGCGACCAGGCCGGCGTCGTCTCCGTCTCCGGTGATCAGCCCTCGAGAACCCGCCAGCACGATGCGGGGGTGGAAGACGTCCGGCCGGGCGAGCTTCATGTCCGGGCATGATAAGCACATGCACGCAATCGAAGTCAGCGAAATCGGCGGTCCCGAAGTCCTGCGGTACGTCGAGACGCCCCAACCCACGCCCGCCCAGGGCGAGGTGCTGATCAAGGCCGAGGCGATCGGCGTCAACTACATCGACACCTATTTCCGTTCCGGGCTCTATCCACGCGAGGTGCCGTTCATCCTCGGCCTGGAGCTGTGCGGCACCGTCGTCGACACCGGCGGGGGAGCCGATGGTTTCAGCGCGGGCGAGCGGGTGGTCACCGCCGCGGCCACCGGCAGCTACGCCGAATTCGCCACTGCCCCAGCTTTTTTGACCGCCAGGGTGCCCGACGGGGTGACGTCCGAGGTGGCGGCTTCGGTCCTGCTGAAGGGCCTGACTTCCCATTACCTGCTGAAGTCGGTGTACCCGGTGCAGAGCGGAGACACGGTGCTGGTGCATGCCGGCGCCGGCGGCGTGGGACTGATCTTGACGCAGTGGGCCAAGCGCCTCGGCGCCCGGGTCATCACCACCGTTTCCACTCCCGAGAAGGCGCGGATGTCCACGCAGGCGGGCGCCGACGAGGTGCTCTCCTACCCCGACGACGCCGCCGCCTTCGGGCAGCAGATTCGGGAGTTGACCGGGGGCGCCGGGGTGGCGGCGGTGTACGACGGCGTCGGCGCGACCACGTTCGACGCCAGCCTGGCCAGTCTGGCCGTGCGCGGCACCCTGGCGCTGTTCGGCGCCGCCAGCGGACCCGTTCCGCCCGTCGACCCGCAGCGCCTCAACGCCGCCGGCTCGGTGTTTTTGACCCGGCCCGGGCTAGCGCACTTCGTCCGTACCGGCGAAGAGTTCAGCTGGCGGGCCACCGAATTGTTCGACGCGGTCGCCGGCGGCGACATCACCGTCGAAGTCGGCGGACGGTATCCGCTCGCCGAGGCGGCCCGCGCCCACGAGGACCTGCAGGGCCGCAAGACCACGGGCTCGATTGTGTTGCTGCCTTAACGTTCCGGGGCGGCCGGATCCGTGTCGGGGTCCCAGGTGCCCGGCACCATCGGCACCGTCGGGCCGCCGCCGAAAGCATCGCCGGTCAACGCCGTCAGGCCCGCCGCGTGGGCGGCTTGCTTCGAGACGGTCCCGGCAAACCCCATCGGCCCGGCGCCGCGGTCGGACGCCACCACCTCCAGGGGGATGCCCGGATCGATGTCCGTGTCCAAATCCGTGTATTCGTCGGCGTATCCGCGCATCACCGCGTCCTGCTGCCGGCGCCTTCGTGACCGGCGTCGAGCCCCCGTCGCGGCGGCGACGGCGGCGATGTCCCGTTCGGGCGCCTTCAGTCTGCTGACGGCGGTCGCCGTCCTGGTGTGCCCCGAGCCGAATCCGGCGCCGCCACCA
>JARLGR010000139.1 GCA_031292665.1 Mycobacterium sp.
CGTGCCGAAATCGGACCGGCGCGCTGACTGCTTAGCGAAGCGGCCGTGCAATCCGTCCCCCACCACGAACACGACGTGTCCCGGACCCGCTAGGACTTCTTACCCGTCCGATTCACCGCGAAACTTGTCCGATACAAGTCATAGGCAGATCCTGCGTCCCCGTGACCAAACATTGCGTACGGGCGGATCATCTAAAGACGTTTCTATCAGGAAAGCGCAGACCGGCGCACAGTGGCGCCGGAAAGACCCGGCAGCTGCCGGCACGGGCCCCGAGAAATGGCCGAACGAGAGCGATCACGCGCCACACCGGCGCGACGTCGCCGAAGAGTGGCAGGGCTGAGGGGGACGAGCTGCTGGACTGTGGCGGATTCCTTCGGATACGCGAATAGGCCGCGTTCCGATCCCCCAGACGGTCCCAACTTCTTTGCCTCGAGCGCAAGGCTAAGCGGGCGCCAGAAAGCCCACCGGTCCCGACGCGATGCACAGCGACAGCGCGGCGGTGTTGGCGCGGACGGTGATGGCGTCGCCGGCGCCCGGCAGGCGGGCGAACACCCGGTTGAGTCCAGGGTGCACGGGGACTTTGACGCCGGGTCCTTGAGTCAGCGACAACGTCATCGACCCGTCGCTGTTGGCCAGGTAGTTGAGTTCGACGGTCCAGTCGGCGGGCAGCAGCGGGCCGTCGAGGACCAGCCGCGCCGGCTGGTCCGGCTGCGCGAAGTAGCCGCACCGCGGCATGGGACCGGGCACGATGGTGCGTACCCACGTCACGCGGGCCGGGATCAGCCGGCCCGAGCTGTCGATCATCCGCAGTTGCGTTGTCGCCGAAGCGAATTCGGGCCTGTCCCGCAGCAGGGCGAACATGTGGCTGGCCAGGTTCTCCGGCGCGGCCACCCGCTGCAGCACCAGCGGGTCGACCTCCTGGTCCAGCACCGGCGCACTCGAGGCCGCGTGCGCGGCCGCCAACCCGGCGCGAGCGTTTTGCAGGTAGGGCTTGGCCGGGTCGTCCCGCCAACTGGTCAGGAACGTGGCCGTCGAGTACAGGCTGCTGGCCGCGAACAACACCGCCAGACCGACCGTCACCGCGGTGCGTTTCGGCGAGGCGTCCAGCCAACGCGGCCCGGCCGGCCGGTTCGGGGCGCTCAGCGTGACGGCGACCAGCAGCGCCAGCACGACGGCCAGATCCGGTAGATATCGCAGGGTCTGGGCGAGTTCGAGGGCGGTCTGCTTCGACGACCGCATCAGGTAGATCGGCACCTGGCAGGCGACGGCGTAACCGGCCGCGGTCAGCCAGACCGGGCCGACGCGTTGCTTGCGGACCGCCGACACCGCCAGCACCCCCGCCAGCACCAGCCAGCCCAGCGCCATCACCGCAGACGGGGGGGTGGCCCACGGCGAGGCCGGCGCCCATCTATCCCAGTGCCACGGCCCGCCGGCCAGCGCCGGGACGATGCCGTGCGTGATCGACCGCCACAGCAGATCCCCCGTCATCGTCAGGTCGAAGCTCCACCGCCGCTGGTTGACCACGGCCAGGTACACCGCGACCCAGGCAACGGTGAGCGCCAACGACGCAACCCACAACCGAACGCCGGCCCGCCACACCGTGCTCAACGCGGACCGGTCACCCCGGACGTGATGCAGCAGTGCGGCCACGGCGAACGCGACGAACGGAATCACCGCGGCCTTCTCGAAGAACAGCAGCCCGCCGAAGTAGGCCAGCACGCCCATCACCGCGTACCGCTGGTTGCCGGTGCGCACCAGCAGGACCGCGTCGGCGCACACCCAGGCCAGCGCCGCCAGCATCGGCAGCGAGTTCAGCGCCGCCGCCCACCACGCGAACCCCGGCACGGCCAGCGGCGTGAACAGCGCGAACGTCAGCGGGATCAGCAGCGCCCGCCGCCAGCCGAGCATGACATACAGTGCGCGCACCAGGGCCAGCGACGCCAGGAGCTGCAGCGCCAGCAGGCTGATCGCCGGCAATGTCCAGTCCAGCGGCGCCAGCCGGATGATGGTCCCGGCGAGCAGGAAGGCACCCGGCATCACGTGCCCGTCGTGGTCGTCGAACAGGTACGACGGCGACAGCAGGTTGTGCGTGCCGGCCTTGCCGATGAGGATCAGGTCGTCCCAATAGAAGTAGCCGCCGAAGGCCAGCGCGGCGCGCACCCCGAATTGCACCGCGATCAGCGCGGCGGCGGCCAAAGCCACTGTGGGTGTCGGGGTCGTCCGCACCGCCCACCGGTATGGTGGGCCGGTGCGCGCACTGGTTACCGGGGCAGCCGGATTCATCGGCTCGACGCTAGTCGACCGCCTACTGGCCGACGGTCACACGGTGGTGGGGCTGGACAATTTCGCCACCGGTCGCGCGACCAACCTTGAGCATCTGGTCGACAACCCGGCGCACGTCTTCGTCGAGGCGGACATCGTCGACGCCGACCTGAACTCCATCCTCGGCGAGCACCGGCCGGAGGTGGTGTTCCACTTGGCCGCGCAGATCGACGTGCGGCATTCGGTGGCCGACCCGCAATTCGACGCGTCGGTCAACGTCATCGGCACCGTGCGCCTGGCCGAAGCGGCGCGCCGCGCGCAAGTCCGCAAGGTCGTGCACACGTCGTCGGGCGGTTCCATTTACGGCATCCCGCCGCGGTACCCGACCCCCGAAACGGTGCCGATCGACCCTGCTTCGCCGTACGCCGCGGGCAAGGTCGCGGGCGAGATCTACCTGAACACGTTCCGCCATTTGTACGGGCTGGACTGCTCGCACATCGCGCCCGCCAACGTCTACGGCCCCCGCCAGGACCCGCACGGTGAAGCCGGCGTGGTGGCGATCTTCGCGCAGGCGCTGCTGTCGGGTAAGCCGACCAAGGTGTTCGGCGACGGCACCAACACGCGCGACTACGTGTTCGTCGACGACGTGGTGGATGCGTTCGTCAAGGCCGCCGGGGATGCCGGCGGCGGGCAGCGGTTCAACATCGGCACCGGAATCGAAACCTCGGACCGGCAACTGCATTCGGTGGCGGCGGCGGCCGTCGGCGGGCCCGACGACCCGGAGTTTTATCCGCCGCGCCTCGGCGACCTCAGGCGGTCCTGTCTCGACAACGGCTTAGCCGCAATGGTTTTGGGCTGGCACCCGCGAGTTCAGTTGGACGAGGGAGTGCGTCGCACTGTCGAGTACTTCCGCCAGGTCCGGACGGTTTGACCCACCGCCGAGCGTGCACTGGCTGCGAGAATTCGCCGCGCTTTTTTCGCACTCACTACACGTTCGACGCTTGGTCGGGCGCCTGCGCGCCCTCTAGCGCCACGGCGCGCGCAAGCCGTGCGTAGCGCAGCTCCAGGTCCTTGAACCGCATGTACGTGCTCAGCGTAGTGAAAATGAACGCCATGATCAGGGCGTAAAGCATCAGGTCGGTGCCGCGGCCAATCCCGAACCAGTGCGCGACCACCGTGGTGTCGTCAGGCCGCAGCACGGCATAGATACCGGCAAGAACGAATGCGATGTAGCCCACCTTCACCCATGCCCGAGACCGCGCATTCCTGCGGGACCGCAGCAGATAGACCAGCAGCGCGATGATCGAGGAGATCAGCAGCACCTGGATCCAGTTCATCTCGGCATCCTCCCTCGCAGCAACCCGTCGAAGATGATGTTGACGCCGTTGAGGAGCGGCTGCCCCTTCGACTTCGAGTATTCGGTGTAGAGCACCTCAACCGGGTACTCGGCTACGCGCCAACGGTTTTGGTCGATCAACGCGACGAACTCGTTGGCATGGCTCATGCCGCTCATGGTGAGATTCAAGCCGTCGGCAACCTTCTTGTTGAACACCCGCAGCCCGTTGTTGGAGTCGGTCAGGCCGAGCCGGCGACCGCGCCGGCTCAACCGCGCGGCCGTGCGCAGCACCACGCGCTTCACAAACGGCGGGCGGCTGGACTCCCCCCCGCCGAACCGGGTCCCGATGACGACGTCGACGTCACCCGCTGCGAGTCGGTCGATCATCGCGATCACGTCTTTGACGCGGTGCTGGCCGTCGGCGTCGAACGTGGCGAAGACCTGTGCGCCCGGCTGCTTGCGCGCGTATTCGACCCCCGTCTGGATGGCGGCGCCCTGCCCCAGGTTGACCGGATGGCGCACCAGATGAGCCCCGGCCCGCCCGGCGATCTCGCCGGTGCCATCGGCGCTGCCGTCGTCCACGCACACGACATGGTCGAAGACCGAACGCACATCGGCGATCACCTCGCCGACGACGGCGGCTTCGTTGAAGGCGGGAACGACGATCCAGACTCCCGGGTAATGCGTTTCACTGGCCATTACAAGCCACAAGGTACAGGCGGCATCAGTCAGTTAAGCGTCCGGCGCGCGCCAGCGCGAGCAGATGGACGCCGATTCCGACCAGGGGACCGCACAGGAGCGCGACCACGGTGCGAACCTCCAGTGGCAACGGCAATGCCAGCAGCAAACCCGACGCCACCGTCGCGCCGACCCACCCCAGCGAGTAGGCGCGGTGCAGCGCGGCCGCGACCGCGGCGGCGCCGGTGAGGGTGAGCACCGCGATCGCCACCGCGGCCCCCGTCAGCCACGCCAGCAGAGCGCCGCTGGCCTGGTATTGCGGCCCGAACGCCACCCGCAGCAACCACGGGCCCACGAGGCCCGCCGCGAGCACACCGAGCGCGCCGATTGCGCCGATGATGCCCGCCGGCGTGATCAGCGCCCGAACGCGGTCGCTGCGCTCGTCGACGAAATGTGCGATCAGGTTGCCCTGCATGGCCGTCAGCGGCACCAGCAGTGGCGCGCGGGTCAAGGTCACGGCCAGGATGATCACGCCGCCCTGGGCGCCCAGCTGATTGCTGGTCAGCTTCAGCAGGACCGGAAAACCCATCACCAGGATCGCGCTGGCGCCCGCGGCGGTGACCGAGTGGGCGGCGCCCCGCAGGAAGGTCGCGGTGCCCCCCGCCGTCAGCAGGCGGGCCGTGGCGCGCGCCGGGGGCGAGGCCACCAGCATGATCAGCCAGGCCACCGCCCCGGCCACGGTGGCCCACAAGAACCCGGCCAGGCCCCATCCGAGCAGGAACGTGGCTGTCGCGATCGCCACCCGGATGACCGCGTCGGTCACCATCAGCCCTCCGTACCGGGACCACTGATCGATGCCGGCCAGCATGCCCAGCAGGGTGGCGTGTAGGCAGAAGCCGGCCAGCCCCACGCTGAGCAGGCCGACCGATAACCAGCGCGCCTCGACGAACACCCGTCCGCTCCACAGCGGCGAGCTACCGGCGATCAGGACGGCGGCGGCAACGCCGATCAGCGCCGCGACCCGCAGCGGATGGGTTTGCCCCGTCGGCACGACCTCCGCGACATACCGCGTCGAGCGGACCTCCCGGGTGGTTTCCTGCAGCAGGCCGTTGGCCGCACCGGTGACCAAACCGAACGCGCCCCAGAACACTCCGAATATCGAGAAGCCGCTTGGAGCCAGGTCGCGGGCCGCCAGGTAGATCACCGCGTAACCGCACAGCGCGGTCACCGCGGTCGCGGTGCCGACCCGGGCCACGCTGCCGCGCGCGACCGGCCCCCTCGAGGCTCCGACTTCGGTCACCGGGGCAGCGCTTCCGTCCGACTGGACCGACGCATCTCCACAACTGAAAATAGTAGGTGGGCCGGCACCGACGGCCCGCTCTCGCGACGCGGTTCGCTATCGTCGGCGGCGGTCGGGAAGGATTCATGGCCGCGTTCCGCACCTTCGGGATTTCGGTGCTGGTCACCGTGGCGGCCCTTGCCGTCGGCTACGCTCGCGGCGGCCCGCAGGATCTCTTTCTGCTGCTGGTGCTGGCCCTCCTCGAGGTCTCGCTGTCGTTCGACAACGCCATCATCAATGCCGCCATCCTGCAGCGGATGAGCCCGTTTTGGCGGCAGATGTTCCTGACGATCGGGATCCTCGTCGCGGTGTTCGGCATGAGATTGTTCTTCCCGTTGCTCATCGTGTGGGCGACTGCCGGTATCGACCCGGTTCGTGCGATGGAGTTGGCGCTGCATCCGCCGCCGCACGGCGCGCTGGAATTCCCGGACGGCTCGCCCGGCTACGAGAAGCTGATCATGTCCGCCCACCCCCAGATAGCGGCTTTCGGCGGGACGTTCCTGCTGATGCTGTTTCTGGACTTCATCGTTTACGACCGGGACATCAAGTGGCTCAAGTGGATCGAAGTTCCGTTCGCACGCATCGGACGGCTCGGTCAGGTCTCGGTGGCGGTGGTCGGCGTGGTGCTGGTTCTGGTCGGGACGCTGCTGACGAACTCCAGCGAGGAGCGTGCGACCGTGCTGACCGCGGGATTGCTGGGCCTGGTCACCTATCTCATCGTCAACGGATTGAGCCGGGCGTTTCGGCCGCCGGACATCGACGCCGTGCCGTCCGGCACGGTCACTGGCAAGGCGGGCCTGACCCTGTTCCTCTACCTCGAGGTACTCGACGCCGCCTTCTCCTTCGACGGGGTCACCGGCGCCTTCGCGATCACCTCGGACCCCATCATCATCGCGCTGGGGCTGGGACTGATCGGATCGATGTTCGTCCGGTCGATCACCATCTACCTGGTGCAGCAGGAGGCGCTGGACCGGTACGCGTACCTCGAACACGGGGCCCACTGGGCGATCGGCGCGTTGGCGATCATCATGCTGCTCTCCATCGAGCCGCGATACCAGGTGCCCGAGGCGGTGACCGCCTCGGTGGGTGTGGTCTTCATCGGGGCGGCGCTGGGCGGGAGTGTGCTGCGCAACCGGCGCGCCGCCGCGGTCAGTGCCCGTTAGCGGGCGTCAGTGTGCGTTAGTGTCCCTGGGCCTTGAACCGCTCCACCGAGCGCTGGATCTCGGCTTCGGCTTCCGCACGGCCAACCCAGTCCGCCGCCTTGACGAACTTGCCCGGCTCCAAGTCCTTGTAGTGGACGAAGAAATGCTTGATGACTTCCAGTTCGAATTCCGGAACGTCGCCGATGTCCTGGATGTGATCCCAGCGGTGGTCGCCGGCCGGAACGCAGAGGACCTTGTCGTCGCCGCCCTTCTCGTCGGTCATCCGGAACATGCCGACCGGGCGCGCCTCCACGATCACGCCCGGGAACACCGACTGGGGCAGCAGCACCATCGCGTCCAGTGGGTCGCCGTCTTCGCCGAGGGTGTCCTCGATGAAGCCGTAGTCGGTCGGGTAGGCCATCGCGGTATACAGGTAGCGGTCCAGACGCAACCGCCCGGTCTCGTGATCGACCTCGTACTTGTTCCGCTGGCCTTTCGGGATCTCGATGGTGACGTCGAATTCCACCGCGTCGGCTCCTTTTCGGGATAGCTAGGTCAATTTTGCTCTGTCACACCCTAGTCAAGCCCCATCGCGGCTCCTTCGGCAGAATGGGGTCAAACAGTCAGGAGAGTTATGGGTCCTACTCGCTGGCGGAGATCCACCCCGGTGTTGATCGGGTTGGCCGTGCTGGCGTTTGTCGCTGCCGTGGTGGCGGCGGCAACGTTCTTTACCAACGGTGGGCACGGCGCCCGTGGCGCGCGGGCCCCGATACCGCCGCCGCACGCGCCGACGCTCAAGCCCGGGATGGTGCCCTTGCGCGACACCGCCGAGACACCGAGCCCCGGCGGGCTGGTGACTATGCTGGCGGCGGCGGCGGCCGATCCCAACCTGGGCAGCCTGGGGGCCCGCGTCACCGACGCGATCACCGGGAAAGAGCTCTGGCAGGTCGCCGACGACCTGCCGCTGGTTCCGGCGTCGACCAACAAGGTCCTGACGGCTGCCGCGGCCCTGCTGACCCTGGACCGTCAGGCGCGGATCAGCACGCGCGTGGTGGCCGGCAGCCAGAACGCCCAGGGACCCGTCGTGCTGGTGGGCGCCGGCGATCCGACGCTGTCGGCGGCCCCGCCCGGCGCGGACACCTGGTACCGGGGCGCGCCCCGAATCAGCGACCTCGTCGAACAGATCCGGCGCAGCGGCATGACGCCGACCGCGGTGCAGGTCGACACCTCGGCGTTCAGCGGACCGGCGCTGGCGCAAGGCTGGGACGCGGCCGACGTCGACAACGGCGACATCGCGCCCATCGAGTCGGCGATGATCGACGCCGGACGCATTCAGCCCTCCACCGTCAACTCACGACGGTCCCACACCCCGGCGCTGGACGCCGGCCGCGAGTTGGCCAAGGCCCTGGGGATCGATCCCGGCGCGGTGACGATCGCCAAGGCACCGTCGGGCGCCCGACAGCTGGCGGTCGTACAGTCGGCGCCGCTGATCCAGCGGCTATCGCAGATGATGGACCACTCCGACAACGTGATGGCCGAGTGCATCGCCCGCGAGGTCGCGGCCGCGATCAACCGGCCACGGAGCTTCGCCGGCGCGGCCGACGCCGTCACCAACCGGTTGGCCACCGCCCACGTCGACATCACCGGCGCCGCGCTGCTGGACTCCAGCGGGCTTTCGGTGGATGACCGCCTGACGGCCAAGACGCTCGATGGCGTGGTGCAGGCGGCAGCCGGGCCGGACCAGCCCGCGCTGCGGGCGCTGCTCGACCTGCTGCCGATCGCCGGCGGCAGCGGCACCCTGGCCGACCGGTTCCTCGACGCGGGCACCAACCAGGGCCCGGCCGGCTGGCTCCGCGCCAAGACCGGCTCGCTGACCGCCACGAACGCCCTGGCCGGCGTGGTCACCGACCGCAGCGGGCGGGTGCTCACCTTCGCGTTCCTCTCCAACGCCGCGGGCCCCAACGGCCGCAACGCGATTGACGCCCTGGCCACCAAGCTCTGGTCATGCGGGTGCGCATGACGCCGCCGTCGGAGTTGACTCTCGGGACCGCAGTCGACTGGCGCTTCGCCGCGACCGTCGGCCAGCGGCTGGCCCGGCCCGGCCCGCCGTCCAGCGATTACACCCGCCGCCAGGCGATCGATGAGCTGATGACGGCGGCCGCCAAGGCCGAACCGCCGGTGCGCGACGTCACCGGGCTGGTTACGGAGGGCGCCGTGCCCGCGGCCCGGATCGTCGACCGCCCGCAGTGGATCGGCGCGGCGGCCGAGTCGATGCGCCTGATGATGAACGGAAGCGAAAAGCCGAGGGGTTTCCTGACCGGTCGCCTCACCGGTGCGCAGACGGGCGCCGTGCTGGCGTTCGTGTCGTCGGGGATTCTCGGTCAGTACGACCCGTTCGCCGCCGCCAAAGCGGGCTGCCTGCTGCTGGTGTATCCCAATGTGATCGCCGTCGAGCGGCAGCTTCGGGTGGACCCGTCCGATTTCCGGTTGTGGGTGTGCCTGCACGAGGTGACCCATCGCGTGCAGTTCACCGCCAACCGGTGGTTGTCCGACTACATGTCCTCTGCGCTGGGGATGTTGACCCGGGACGCGGGCGAAGACATCGGGAAGGTGGCGAGCCGGCTGGCCGACTATGCACGCAGCCGCCGCACGGAAACGCCCGCGGCGGACGGGAGTTCGTCGGGAATTCTCGGCCTGGTGCGGGCCGTCCAGTCCGAGCCGCAGCGCGAGGCCCTCGATCGGCTACTGGTGCTCGGCACGCTGCTGGAGGGTCACGCCGACCACGTGATGGATGCCGTCGGGCCGATGGTGGTGCCGTCGGTGGCCACCATCCGCCGCGGGTTCGACGAGCGTCGTCACCGCCAGCAACCGCCGCTGCAGCGCCTGCTGCGCGCCCTGCTGGGGCTGGACGCCAAACTCAGCCAGTACACCCGCGGCAAGGCCTTCGTCGACCACGTCGTGGGCCGGGTCGGAATGGAGCGGTTCAACACCGTCTGGTCGGGTCCGGAGACGCTGCCGCTGCCTGCCGAGATCGAAGAACCTCAGCGATGGATCGACAGGGTGCTGTAGGGCAGCTGCGGGCAGCTGTCGAATCGTTCGCCACGGCCTATGTCGCCACCGCGGAACGGTGGTGCGTGGCGCTGTCCGGCGGCCCGGATTCGCTGGCGCTCACCGCGGTGGCGGCCCAATTGCGGCCCACCACCGCGCTGATCGTGGACCACGGCCTGCAGCCCGACTCGGCTGACGCCGCCGAAACCGCACGGCAGCAAGCAATCTCGGTGGGCTGCGTGGAAGCCGAGGTGGTTCGCGTCCGCGTGGGCAACGAGGGCGGTCCCGAAGCGGCGGCGCGCGCCGCCCGCTACGCCGCCCTGGGCGCCTACCGCGACGGCCCGGTGCTGTTGGGCCACACCCTCGACGACCAGGCGGAGACGGTGCTGCTGGGGCTGGGCCGGGGGTCCGGGGTGCGTTCGATCGCCGGGATGCGGCCGCACGATTCGCCGTGGTGCCGGCCGTTGTTGGGGGTGCGGCGCGCCGTGACGCATGCCGCTTGCCAAGAGTTGGGCCTGACCGCGTGGCAGGACCCGCACAATTCGGACCGCCGCTTCACCCGCACCCGGCTGCGCCGCGAGGTGCTGCCGCTGCTGGAAGACGTGCTCGGCGGTGGGGTAGCCGAGGCGCTGGCCCGCACCGCGAGGGCGCTCCGCGAGGACACCGAGCTGATCGACGCCCTCGCCGCGCAGGCGCTTCCCGGGGTCAAGGCCGACGCGGGCCTGCAGGCCCGCGCCCTGGCGCCACTGCCCGCCCCGGTTCGGCGGCGGGTGATTCGCGGCTGGCTGCTGGCCGGCGGCGCGACGGGACTGACCGACAGGCAGATCCGCGGGGTGGACGCGCTGGTGACCGCGTGGCGTGGGCAGGGCGGGGTGGCGGTCGGGTCGTCCTTGCGCGACGAGCGGTTGATCGCGGGACGGCGCGAGGGCGTCCTCACAATGTGGCGCGAGCCGGTTCGCAATCCGGCCGAGTAGTCCCAATTTCGGGACTGTCCGTTGGTTCTTCGCCCCGTGGCGTGGCACGCTGTGCTCGTGGCCCAGATCCCTTCGGTGACCACCCCCGCTCAATCCGTGGAGTTGTACCCGGGGGACATCAAGTCGGTGCTGCTCACTGAGGAGCAGATCCAGGCCCGCATCGCCGAACTCGGCGAGGAGATCGGCAACCAGTACCGCGACGCCGCCGTCGAGACCGGCCAGGATTTGCTGCTGATCACGGTGCTCAAGGGTGCCGTGATCTTCGTCACCGATCTGGCCCGCGCGATTCCCGTGCCGACGCAGTTCGAGTTCATGGCCGTCAGCAGCTACGGCACGTCGACGTCGTCGTCGGGTGTGGTGCGGATTCTGAAGGACTTGGACCGCGATATTCAGGGTCGCGACGTGCTGATCGTCGAGGACGTCGTCGACTCGGGCCTTACCCTGTCTTGGCTGCTGCGGAACTTGACCAGCCGGCATCCGCGTTCGCTGCGCGTGTGCACGCTCCTGCGCAAGCCCGACGCGCGGGGCGCCAACGTCGACATCGCGTACGTCGGCTTCGACATCCCCAACGACTTCGTCGTGGGCTATGGCCTGGACTACGACGAGCGCTACCGCGACCTGTCGTACATCGGCACGCTGGACCCAAGGGTCTACCAGTAGCTCAATCTGGCTTCTTCGGCCGCTGAGGCCTGGTCGCAAGCTGCCCGCCATCGCGACCTCGCGTCGGCGCGGCGATCGGCGGCCCGCCACTGATTTAGGTCAGCTCCCATATCGCGGTCACCGTGAAGCTCACGGTCTGCTGGCCGGGTTCTAACGGGACCGCGTTGACCCTCGGCGATGCCGACGGCGCTCCGATCGGGGGCGTGTTGCCGCTGGCCTCGGAGATGGAAAGCACCTTGCCCAGCCGGAGACCGGACAGCTGCGCGTACTGGTCGGCGCGGTTCTTGGCATCGTCGAACGCCCGCGCTCGCGCGTCCTTCACCAGCTGCGAGTCATCGGCGATGGAGTAGCTGACCGAGCTGATGCGGGTGGCGTCGCCGCCGGTGCTGACGATGAGAGCCAGCGTTTGTGACGCGGCGTCCGGAGGGTGGATCTTGACCTCGATGGCATTGGTGGCGCGGTAGCTGGTGATGGTGGCTGTGCCATTTGGGCTGAGATTGCTGTATTGCGGCTGGAGGGCGACGTCGGTGGTCCTGACGTTCTTGCGGTCGATACCGGCCCCGACGAGCGCGGTGATGACCGCTTGCTGGCGGTCATTCGTCTGGTTCATCGCGGACGTTACGTCGGGTGCCGTGAATTCGATGCTGACGTTGGCGGTCAGGGTGTCCGGAACACCTTGCACTTGGCCCGATCCCACGACGGTTACCTGACGTGGATTGGCTCCGGGGGAAGAGGCCGGGCTATGGGAATTGCACGCCGATACGGCGGCGATAGCCAAACCGGCTGCAGCGAAAGCAGTCGCCGGACGGACGATTCTCGGGGTGCGTGGTGCGATCGGCATGTGTGGACACTAGCGTCTCGCGAGCGGCGAATCAGCCGTTCGCTAAGAGGGCGGGTCGTCGGGCAGGGTTGCAGTGCTCGCTTGTCGGGTGTCCAGTCCTCTTGTAGTTCTTCGGGTTCTCGTGGTTTCACCCAGCGTTAACGCGGTACCCTTCCGATCACCAACAGCTGCAATGTGATTCGAATCGAAGCACATTGTGGTAGCCGGCGATCGGCGTACATCGCACGCGGGTCATCCAAGCGGATGAGCATGCGGAGTCGCGGGTGCGGCGGCACATGAAGCTCCGCGTCCTGCCTACGCGGTGCGCGTGGGACACGGTGCTGGTTCAGCCGGCGCCGGTGTCGGTTCCGGTCGCCGCCTGGGCTTGGCGCGCTGGTTGAGAGTGCCAGCCCGGTCCGGGTTCTCCTAGCGCCGCCGAGGGCGGGCCGGCTCCTGTTGTTTGGTCCATCAGGGGCCCGGGGCCCGACTGGTGGCGCGAATAAGTCGAGTAGTGGTCGAGTAGTGAAGTACCCGTGTCCACGCGCGGGCTCGCTGAGACGATAGCTGCACCAGCCCGGTCTGGCGCGGGATCAACAGTCGAGGTGGCATCATGAATAACCTCAATATTGGGCGCCTGCGCCCAATATTGCGACTTATGCAGCGCAGCATGCGAAGCGATCGTCGCCGCGTATCGCCTTGCGATCTCCCGGCTGGCCAAACAATGAGCACACCACTCGATCGCGGTTCCATCGTCCCTCTTTGCGCCGTGTGCTTTGAAGCTGGCCGCGCAACAGAAGCCACCCACCAAACGACGGACCAGCTGTGCGGCTGCGACCAACACATCCAACAACTTGAACAACATGGCCGCGCCGCGGTACGCCGACAACGAAGCGCAGAAGCGCGTGGGTATACGGATCGTGGAGCACCGCCTACGCGCGGGACGACTGGCAACCGACCGGCTGACTCGCGCGACCAAAGCGCTGGTTTGGGCGACGGGAGTGCTGGCCCTAGCGACGATCGCGTTGGTGCTCGTAACGCTTGACGCAGCTAACTGACGGGCATGGCGGTCGAAAAGGTCGAGGCAGCCGACGAACTGGACCGCTGGACAAGCAAAACCAAGCCGGGTGCCCTGTTTAAGTCCCGTGCCAAGCGCGACGTACTAAGTGGACGAGCTGGTCGCGGTGCTCGATGCCGAGCTTGGCGAAGATGCGATAAACGTGTCCCTCCACCGTCCGCACCGAGACAACCAGCCGATTTGCGATCTGACGGTTGGACAAACCAGCCGCGACCAAGTTCGCGATCTCGCGTTCACGGGCCGTGATCGGTAACGCCGAGGCCGCTGCAGCGACCGCCGGCGTTCGTATTCCGCCCTGCCCGGCCAAGCTGTGCGCGCGGGTCGACGACTTTATTTCCTTGCTGCGATGGCCGGTTCGCGCGTGTTCGCGCGCCGCCTGGGCCGCCGCGTCGGCGGCGAGCGCCACCGCGCCCATGTCAGCGAATCGGTCGGCCGCGGCGTCGAGCACATCGCCGTCGTGGTCGGCCAGGCCGCGGGCGTGCTCGGCGATCGTCTCCGCCAACGGAGTGTTCAGTGTTTTGGCCAGCTCTGCCAGCCGCTCGGTTTGCGAACGGTCATCAAACCGGACGGCGGTGTGCAGCGCGCGCATCTCCACGGCGTACATCCCGGATTGTCGCGCGACTTCTGCCGCACGCACCGCATGTGTCTGCGCGGCCATCGTCTGGCCGACGGAGGCCCGCTCCCAGGCCCGGGCCAGCTCGAGTTCCGGCAAGAACACCGCGACCTGCGGTCCGTAGGCGTCCCCCGACCTGCGCAGTGCCGCAGCGGCGGCCGCATTGTCTCCCCGTGCACCTTCGGCCTGCGCGGACCAAGCCGATACCAGCATCAACCAGCCCGGCGGAAAACCACGCGACATCGCCGATATCGAATCCCCAAAGGCAGAACAGGCGGACCCCAGCGCACCGCGGGCAGACTGTACCAGTCCGAACATGGCGTGCATGAAGGCGTCTTGAGCAGGCCACACCCTGGTCGTCGCAGCATAGTGTTCCCAAACCCGTTCGGCCGCCGGATTATCGCCGGCGGCCGTCAATCCCACGACTTCGGCCAAACCCATGGCGAACCGGTACGGTCCCGGTCGATCGAACACGGCTGCCCGCCCCGCATCCGCTACGCGCTGGACCTCGCCAAACCGCCCGGTGAGGGCCAACGCCCAACACGTCCATGTAGTCGCCCACATCCCCACCACCGGTTGCACATCGGAGGTACACACGGCTAACCCGAGGTCGAGTGCCGTTCGGATGTCGCCGGAAAAGCACGCAAACGCCGCTTCCATGGCCGCGACGTGTGGGAGCAGCTCCTCAGATTCAATACGCGTCCTCAAGTCAGCCAGGGCCAGCCGCGCCGGCTCAACCCGCCTGCAGCTGAAGAAGAGATTCGCGGCACGCAGACAGCCCCACCGCACGATCAGCCACTCATCGACACCATCGAGGTCGATGTCATCAAGCACCGCCTCGACCTCGTCGCCTCGTCCCTGCCAACCGATCGCCTCAGCAAGCACGATCGCCGCCGTTACGCCGGCGCCGCGCTCGAACGCGAATCGGGCCAGCTCCTCACCGCAGGCGATGTCCGACATGGTCACCGCGCTCGCCGCTGCATCGACGATCAGGTCGAGGTCGGGCGAGAGATCGCTTCGCATCATGAACTGCGCCAGCCGTATCCGGGCGCGCACGTCGGGCATCCCCGACCGCTTTTCCTGTACCCGCAGCTGCTGCTGAAGTTGTTGTGCCAGTGCGCTAGTGAGTTGCCGCGAACGCACCACACCGGCGTGTCGGATTGCCGTCTTACCCAAGATGGGGTGACACAGCCGGGCCACCGTGTTGAATCCGTCGGCAACCAGCTGGATCACACCACGGCGCTCCAAGCGTCCCACCACGTCGGCATCGCACAGCTCACGCAGAATCTCCCAGTCCAGCACCTCCGCGGCCGCCAAGATCTCTACCGCCTCCAATTCCTCCGGCGCGAAGGATTGCAGGCGAAACTCCAGCAGATCGGAAAGTTGGCGGTCGGCACGCAGCGCACCCCGAAGTTGCCAGCCCGCATCCGTGCACACCAACACACCACTTTCCCGACCCGCGCCCAGCAAGCCGCACAGCAGCAGCGGGCTGCCCGCGGTCTGGCCGTGTAACTCGTTGATCAGCTTGGTATCGACGGCGCCGCCGAGCACGGCGCGAGCGAGCGCCTCGGTCTGCTCGCGGGTAAATGCTTCAATGTGCAGGCTCAGCAACACCCGCTCTTTCAACAGCGCCGTCACCGCGTCGGGCACCGGGTCGCCGGACCGGATCGTCACGATCAATCGTGCACTGCGGCTGGCCGCAAGTTGGTGTACCAACGTCGACGACAACGGATCGAGCAACTGCGCGTCGTCGACGACGACAACCAGGTTCTCTTCCCGCTCCAGGGTTCTTTGTGCGGCCGCGAGCATGGCTGCCGGTTCCTGCGGTGCGTCGACAGTCACCGACCGATAAAACGCGCCCAACGGCACCGTGGAGCCGGTTTTGGTGCCCAGCACATACCGCACCGTCGCCCCGCCCGACTCGAGTGTGTCGGCAAGTGCGCGAGCCAGTGTCGATTTGCCGACCCCGCTATCGCCGACCAACGCCACGCCATGGAACTCCGCGCCGCCGTCGAGTGCTGCCAACGCTTGACGCAGCTCGTCGTCGCGGCACACTATCGGCCACCGCGACCCGCTTCCCGTTTCCACCGGACGTCGAACCTCCACCGCCAGATCTTTTTGCAGACGCTACTGAGTCCGCCCACGGTTAGTGCCAGATTTCGATTTTCCGGGCAACACCTGGTTACCCGGACATGTGACACGCGTTCCCTAGATCATGCCTTTTGCAGGGTTTTTGAGCGTGCGCCGTATGCGTAGACCACTGCTCTGGCGCAAATCATCCTGGCGTAATTGCAGGATCGGAAATCGCGGACGGTATGGTTGCTAAGCAGGTCATCTTGTCCGTGTCGTCGCCTTCGCCAAGGTCGACGCGGCACCACCCGGGAAGTCGCCGCGGATCTGCTGGCCGCGGCCGACGAGTTCGACGCGCTTGAAACCGGG
The DNA here is from genome assembly GCA_031292665.1 of Mycobacterium sp. Taxonomy (GTDB): domain Bacteria; phylum Actinomycetota; class Actinomycetes; order Mycobacteriales; family Mycobacteriaceae; genus Mycobacterium. Next base: position 16,387 of record JARLGR010000139.1, read on the forward strand.
TTGGTTGCCGACGTTGAGTTACATCCCGGAGAGAGCGCCACTCACTAAGTGGATGAGCTGCTCGCGGTGCTCGATGCCGAGCTTTGCGAAGATGCGATAAACGTGTCCTTCCACCGTTCGCACTGAGCCAGAACGCCTTTCGGCGATCTGACGGTTGGATAAACCGGCCGCACCCAGCATCACGTTCTCACGTTCACTGTCGGTAATCGGCAGCGGTTGGGCCACGGAATGGACTGCGGCGTGGACTCGACCACCGCCACCAGGGCGGCGGGGGCCAGTGTCCACTGCCTGAAACCTTTTGGCAGGGCGCGTTGCCCACAGTGCGGCACGGTTGCAGGGGTTGGGTGGATGTTGTGACCAGGTCGCGGCGAACGAAGATCGCACCGGACGACAAGCGGCGGGTCGTGTTGTGAGTATTGGCCGGCGAGATGGCTGGTAGCAGGGAACCCCCGAGCAACGCCGGCTGCAGCTGGAAAACGAGCAACTCAAACTGGCGCTGGTCGAAGCCACGGTGCAGCTGCGGATCTGGCGGCGTGGAGCGGCACTAGCCGATCAGGTCCCCTTCATCGACCTCGAAGCCCTAAGAGAGACAGCGGGTCTGCCGGTTTCGAGGTTCTATCGACGGCCAGTAAACATTTCATCACCGAGCTGGGCCGAAACTTCCAGGTGATCTACGAGCAGGCCAATGCGCACGGGCAGAAAGTGCAAACCGCCGGGGTAAACATGGCCAACACCGACACCGCCGTCGGATCCAACCGGGCCTAGGGCGTCACGAGAATTTTGCAGTGCCGCTCGGGGTCGGTGAGGTCGTCGAACGCCTTGCCGACCCCGTCCAATCCGACCTCGCCGGTGATCAGCGGGGTGACGTCGGTTTCGCCCTCGGCCAGCGCGCGCAGCGAATCGGCGAACTCGTCCGGAGTGTAAGCCAACACGAATTGCACGTTGATCTCTTTGGCGATGGCGAAGAACGGGTGCACGGTGTCGGGCTGCATGCATACCCCGGCGACCACCAAACGCGTGCCCGGCCTGGCCCGCAACAGCACGTCGTCGATGATGCCCGGCACCCCGACCGCCTCGAACACGACCGCGGGTTTCACTGTCTCGAATGGTGAACCTTGCGCAGCGTCCAGCGCCCGATGGGCGCCCATCGTGGTGGCCAGTTCCCGACGCTTCGGTGAGAAGTCGGATGCCACAATGGTTTCGACGCCTCTCGCTCGAAGGGCCGCGATGATCGCGATGCCGATCGGGCCGCACCCAAGCACCAGGGCCGTCTCGCCTCGCTGAATGTCTGACTTGTTGACGGCGTGCAACCCGACCGCCATGGGTTCGGTCAGCGCGGCGTGTTTGGGGTCGAGCCCGTTTGGGATGGGCAGCAGCAGCAGCGCCGAGAGCAGCATCCGCTCTGCGTAGGCGCCAATGGTGCTGTTGCTGTAAACGATCGGCTCTACACCCTTGGCGGAGAGCAGCACCGGAATCGACGTCACCAGGGTTCCGGGCGGATGGGTCTCCGTGTCGGGGCCGGCCTCGAGCACTTCGGCACTGAACTCGTGACCCATGAAGACATCGCTGTTCAGATCGACGGCCATGCCCCCGGCGTCGCCGGCCACCCGAGCAGTCATCGCCACCACATCGTCACCGTGGGCGGCGAAATGTAGGTCAGAACCACAGATTCCGCACGCGCGCACATCGACCAGCACCTGGCCCGGTCCGGGCACCGGCTCAGGCACGTCGTCCCGGAACACCATGCGGCCGTCGCGCAACACCGCGGCGCGCATCAGTTGGCCCCGCTCGATTGTTCCGCCACGTGTTCGGTGATGGCCTTCACCACGGCCTCGCCCGCGCGGCCGATCAACTGGTCGCGCCTGCCCTTGGCCCAGTCATGCGACGATCGCGAAGCCTCGAGCTGTCCCTTGAAGTGGGGAAGGACTTTGCGGGCCATCAGGTCATAGCAATGGTAGGTCGCCTCGGGAGAGGCCCAGTCGTGGCCGAGCATCAGCAGTGTCCCGAAGCCGCCGGACCGTTCCAGCAGGTCTTCGATGTGCGCGATCGCGTCGTCGGGCGTGCCGATGCAGCAATTCCCCTTGGCTGCATAGTCTTCGACGAACTCGTGCGGTGTCTGGGCGGCGCCGTCCACGGAGTTGGACAGCGGGACGAACCCGGCCGCGCCGAAGTAATCGGCGAAATCCTGCAGGCCGTAGGTGCAGTCGTCGATCGCCTGCTCGCGGGTGTCGGCGATATGCATGATGCTCAGCACCCGCCAGTCGGCCCGGTTGGGCTCCTGGCGGCCCACTTTGGCGGCCTGCTCGCGCACCACCTCCCAGGTGTTCTCCAGCGCGGCGTACCCGCCGGGAACCGACATCGACAGCGATAGCAGCGATGTCCCCAGCGTGCCGGCCAGCCGGGGGCCCGACGGGGAAATCATTGCCGCCGTTGAGATTTCGGGGTAGGGCCAGGTGTAGGGGCGGATATGTAGCTGCGCGTCGCGCAGCGTGAACCAGTCGGAGTGGCGGTCGATTCGCTCGCTGGGTGCGGCGCGGAACAGCGCGAGGATCGCCTCGAGCGATTCCTGCATCATCCGCCGTTGCTCGACGGGGTCGATGCCCATCATGTACGCGTCCGACGGCAGCGCCCCGGGCCCCGTACCGAACATGACCCGGCCGCGGGCCAGGTGGTCCAGCAGCACCCAGCGGTCGGCCACCATGAGCGGGTGGTGGTAGGGCAGCGAGACCACCCCGGTGCCCAGCCGGATGTGCTTGGTGCGCTCCGCCGCGACGGCGATGAAGACTTCAGGGCACGCGATCAGCTCGTAGCCACCGGAGTGGTGCTCGCCGAACCATGCCTCGTCGAAGCCGAGGCGATCCAGTGCGACGACCCGATCCATGTCGTATTCCAGTGCCACCGTCGGGGATTGGCCAGTCGGATGAAACGGGGTGATGAAGACGCCGAAGCACAGGGGCACGGTCATCGCAGCTCCAATCCGTTGAGGAACTCCAGTAAAGTCGCGTTCACCTCGTCCGGGCGCTCCTGCTGCAGCCAGTGTCCCGCGCCGTCGATCATCACCTGGCGGTAGGGACCGGAGATCACCTCCGCGGCGCGGTCGGCGCGGGTGAAGGCCAACACCGGATCGGCGGTCCCGGCGACGAACAACGACGGCACGGCGATTTTGGCGCCCGCCAGTTCGGGGGTGGTCTCCGAGTTGCGGTCGAGATTGCGATACCAGTTGAGGCCGCCGGTGAACCCGGTGCGGGAGAACTCGCTGATGTAATGGTCCAGTTCGGCCTGGCCGAGCCAGTCCGGCAGCCCATCCGGTTCGGGCAGGCGATCGACGAAACCTTCCGGGCCGGGCGCCACCATCCGCATCGCCGCGGCGTGATCGCCGGACGCCCGCAGGCCACCCAGCATCCGGCGCATCGTGCGGGCGGGATCGGCATCGAGTTCGGCGTCGGCGACGCCGGGCTCCTGGAAATAGAGCATGTAGAAGAAGTTCTCCCCGAATGTCTTGCGGAATGCCTGCGTAGGAGGCGCTTTCGCGCGGGGCACCGGCGGGACGCTCAAGGCGGCGACCGCCGCCACCCGGTCGGGGTGCAACAGCGGCGCGTTCCACACCACGATGGCGCCCCAGTCGTGTCCGATCCAGACGGCGCGCTCGGCGCCGATGTCGTCGAGCAGGCCGACCAGGTCTGCGGTCAATTCATGGACGTTGTAGGCCTCGATCGCCTGCGGACGCGACGACCCGCCATACCCTCGCTGATCGGGTGCGAGCACGTGGTAGCCGGCCTCGGCGAGGACGGGGATCTGGTGCCGCCACGAATAGGCCAATTCGGGAAAGCCGTGGGCCAGAATCACCACGGGCGCGCCGCGGTCTCCGGCTTCGGTCACCCGCAGCCGGACACCGTTGGTGTCGACTAACCGTTCGGTTGAAGAGGGCACCGTCACACCAAATCACAATGCCTGGGAGCAGAGAAGGACTTGGGCGAATTGGAAAGAGGGCGAATTGGAAACCGGGCGCTTCGCTCATGCTGGATATGGCGGGCGCGGCCGCGCATCATGACATGACATGAAAGGTGTTGGGTGAAGCGGCTGGACCACATCGTCCTATGGACGAGGGATCTGCGGGCGTCGATGGACTTCTACACCCGGGTCGTCGGGCTGGAGCCGGTGCGGTTCGCCGAGTTCGAGAACAACGAGGCGCCGTTTCCCAGCGTGCGCGTGTGCGAAGACTCCATCATCGATCTCCTGCCGGTGGACATCGTTGCCTCCACCGAGTCGCTCACGAAGGTTGCGGGCAGTGCCGGCCATCCGGTGAATCACGTCTGCCTGGCACTGTCGAAGTCCGAGTACGACGCGTTGGATCGGCGTCTGCAGGCCGAGGGCGTGGACACCAGCGCGCGGCTCAACCGAACGTATGGTGCCCGAGGGTTGGCGCCGCACGGTTACTACTTCGCCGATCCCGACGGCAACGTGGTCGAAGCCCGCTATTACGAATAAGGGGACCAGTGCGCCGGGCGTCACGCCGGCGTGGCAGTCGCCGTCCCGCTCCACGCGGGCGAGACGCTCGCCGCCGGTACCTAACGGGAACCACCGGTCGTTGTAGAGACAGGACGGTGGCGACCGCCGACGGGGCTGGCGGACGCCGGTAGCTGTAACCTGGATTTTTCAGCTGTGTGTATCGGGAAGGAACCTGGCCTGCACGGTCGATGATTGATGAACCGAAAAAACTTGATTCGCACACTCACGGCGATCGCCGTCGTGGTGCTGCTCGGCTGGTCGTTCTTCTATTTCAGTGACGACACCCGGGGCTACAAGCCCGTCGACACGTCCGTGGCGATGGCGCAGATCAAAGGCGACAACGTCCAGAGCGCGCAGATCGACGATCGTGAACAGCAGCTACGGTTGACCCTGAAGAAGGGCAACAACGACACCGACAACTCCGACAAGGTCATCACCAAATACCCGAGCGGGTACGCCGTCGACCTGTTCAACGCGCTGAGCGCCAAGAACGCGAAGGTCAGCACCGTCGTCAACCAGGGCAGCATCCTGGGCGAGCTGCTGGTCTACGTGCTGCCGCTGCTGTTGCTGGTGGGCCTGTTCGTGATGTTCTCCCGCATGCAGGGCGGCGCCCGGATGGGCTTCGGATTCGGCAAATCGCGCGCCAAGCAGCTGTCCAAGGACATGCCCAAGACCACGTTCGCCGACGTGGCCGGCGTCGACGAGGCGGTCGAAGAGCTCTACGAGATCAAGGACTTCCTGCAGAACCCGGGCCGCTACCAGGCGCTCGGCGCCAAGATTCCCAAGGGCGTTTTGCTCTACGGCCCCCCCGGGACCGGTAAGACGCTGCTGGCCCGCGCGGTCGCCGGTGAAGCCGGCGTTCCGTTCTTCACGATCTCGGGCTCCGACTTCGTCGAGATGTTCGTCGGCGTCGGCGCGTCCCGGGTGCGCGACCTGTTCGAGCAGGCCAAGCAGAACAACCCCTGCATCATCTTCGTCGACGAGATCGACGCGGTCGGCCGCCAGCGCGGCGCGGGTCTGGGAGGCGGACATGACGAGCGTGAGCAGACGCTGAACCAGCTGCTGGTCGAAAAGGACGGTTTCGACCCGCGCGCCGGCGTCATCCTGATCGCGGCAACCAACCGGCCCGACATCCTGGACCCGGCGCTGTTGCGGCCCGGGCGCTTCGACCGGCAGATCCCCGTGTCCAATCCCGACCTGGCAGGCCGGCGGGCGGTGCTGGAAGTGCATTCCAAGGGCAAGCCGATCGGCCCCGACGCGGACCTCGACGGGCTGGCCAAGCGCACCGTCGGGATGACCGGGGCCGACCTGGCCAACGTCATCAACGAGGCGGCGCTACTGACCGCCCGCGAGAACGGCACCGTCATCACCGGCGCCGCCATGGAGGAGGCGGTGGACCGGGTGATCGGCGGGCCGCGCCGCAAGGGCCGCATCATCAGCGAGCAGGAGAAGAAGATCACCGCCTACCACGAGGGCGGACACACCCTGGCGGCGTGGGCGATGCCCGACATCGAGCCGATCTACAAGGTGACGATCCTGGCCCGGGGACGCACCGGCGGGCACGCCGTGGCGGTGCCGGAGGAGGACAAGGGCCTGCGCACCCGCTCCGAGATGATCGCGCAGCTGGTGTTCGCCATGGGCGGGCGCGCCGCCGAAGAGCTGGTGTTCCGCGAGCCGACGACCGGCGCGGTGTCGGACATCGAGCAGGCCACCAAGATCGCGCGGGCGATGGTCACCGAGTTCGGGATGAGCTCCAAGCTCGGCGCAGTGAAGTACGGCACCGAGCACGGCGACCCGTTCCTGGGCCGGACCATGGGGACGCAGGCCGACTACTCCCACGAGGTGGCCCGCGACATCGACGACGAGGTCCGCAAGCTGATCGAGGCGGCGCACACCGAGGCGTGGGAAATCCTCACCGAATACCGCGACGTACTCGACACGTTGGCCGGCGAGCTGCTGGAGAAGGAAACTCTGCACCGGCCCGAGCTGGTGGGCATCTTCGCCGACGTCCAAAAGCGTCCCCGGCTCACCATGTTCGACGACTTCGGGGGCCGCATCCCATCGGATAAACCACCGATCAAGACCCCCGGAGAGCTGGCCATCGAGCGCGGCGAGCCGTGGCCCCCGCCGGTCCAGGAGCCCGCCTTCAAGGCGGCGATCGCGCGGGCGAGCCAAGCCGCGCAAGCGGAGGCCAACCGAAACCCTCACGGCGGCAATGGTTCTGGTGGGTCTCATGCCGGCCATGGAAGTGGCCAAGTAAATCAACAGGGTAATCACCAGGGTGTCTCGCCTGGTCACGGCCAGCCGGACTACGGCGCCCCGGCGGGCTGGCGCGCGCCCGGATGGCCGCCCCCGGAGCAGCAGGCGGGATATGGGTATCCGCCGCCCCAGGCGCCCCAGCCGCCGCAACCGTACTGGCCGCAGCCGGCGCCGAGCTATCCGGGCTACCCGGGTAACGCCCACCCCTCGTACCCGCCGTATCCCCCGCCTGGCCAGTCCGCCCCCGATGCCGGAAAATCTCCCGATCAGCAGGATGACGACGTGAGCCGGTCCAACCCGCCGGCCCACGGCTGACGAACGGAGAATTCGATGGCGATGCCGGACACTGCGACGCACCTGACACGGGTGTTCGATCAGGAACGTGCCGAGGCCGCGGTGCGCGAGCTGCTGTACGCGGTCGGCGAGGATCCCGACAGGCACGGTTTGCGGGATACTCCGGCCCGCGTCGCCCGCGCCTACCGGGAGATTTTCGCCGGGCTGTACACCGACCCGGACACCGTGTTGAACACGATGTTCGACGAGGAGCACGACGAGTTGGTGCTGGTCAAGGAGATCCCGCTGTATTCGACCTGCGAGCATCACCTGGTGGCCTTCCACGGCGTGGCCCACGTCGGCTACATCCCCGGCCAAGACGGGCGGGTGACCGGCCTGTCGAAGATCGCCCGGTTGGTCGACCTGTACGCCAAGCGGCCCCAGGTGCAGGAGCGGCTCACCAGCCAGATCGCCGACGCCCTGGTGAACAAGCTCGATCCGCGCGGCGTCATCGTCGTGATCGAGGCCGAGCACCTGTGCATGGCGATGCGCGGCGTCCGCAAACCAGGCGCCGTCACCACGACGTCGGCGGTCCGCGGTCAGTTCAAGACCAGTGCCGCCTCCCGAGCCGAAGCGCTCGACCTCATCCTGCATAAGTGAGCCCGGCGCCTGTGCAGGTTATGGGTGTTCTGAACGTCACGGGCGACTCGTTCTCCGACGGCGGGCGTTACCTCGACGCCGACGACGCCGTCGCGCACGGTCTGGCACTTGCCGCCGAGGGTGCCGGCATCGTCGACGTCGGTGGGGAGTCCACTCGGCCCGGTGCCACCCGGATCGACCCCCGGGTCGAGGCGGCTCGGGTGATCCCGGTCGTCAAAGAGCTTGCCGCGCAGGGCGTTACCGTGAGCATCGACACCATGCACGCGGATGTGGCGCGGGCGGCGCTGCAGAGCGGCGCGCGGATCGTCAACGACGTCTCCGGCGGCCGGGCCGATTCCGCCATGGCACCGTTGGTGGCCGAGGCCGGGGTGCCGTGGGTGCTGATGCACTGGCGACCGGTGTCGTCCGACCGGCCGCATCAGGCGCCGCGCTACCGCGACGTGGTGGCCGAAGTGCGCGACGAGCTGCTGGCCGGCGTCGAGGACGCAGTGGCCGCCGGTGTCGATCCCGCCAAGCTGGTGATCGACCCCGGCCTTGGATTCGCCAAGACGGCTCAACACAATTGGGCGCTGCTGCACGCCCTGCCGCAGCTGGTAGCCACCGGGATTCCGGTACTCCTGGGCGCGTCGCGCAAACGGTTCCTCGGTACGTTGCTAGCCGGGCCCGATGGATCGCCCCGGCCGCCCGACGGGCGCGAGACGGCGACGGCGGTCATTTCTGCCCTGGCCGTCCTTTACGGGGTGTGGGGCGTACGCGTGCACGACGTACGAGCGTCGGTGGACGCCCTCAAGGTCGTCGGCGCTTGGACCCAATGTGAGACGCAAGCCGAGACTCAGACTGAGCTGGCTGGAGACGATGGCTGATCGGATCGAGTTGCGCGGCCTGACGGTTCGCGGCCGGCACGGGGTGTTCGACCACGAGCGCGCCGACGGACAAGACTTCGTCGTCGATATCACCGTGTGGATCGACCTCGCCGACGCCGCCGCCAGCGACGAACTGGCCGACACCTACGACTACGGTGCGCTGGCCCGGCTGGCGGCTGACGTCATCGCCGGCCCCCCACGCAATTTGATCGAGGGGGTCGGCGCCGAGATCGCCGATCAGGTCATGCGCGACCCGCGGGTGCACGCCGTCGAGGTGACCGTGCACAAGCCGCAGGCTCCGATACCGCAGCAGTTCGACGACGTCGCGGTGGTGGTTCGGCGGTCGCGGCGCGGCGGCCGCGGTTCGATCGTCCCGGCGGGCAGGGTGCTGTGACGCGCGTCGTGCTGTCGATCGGGTCCAATCTGGGCGACCGGCTGGCGCGGCTGCAGTCGGTCGTCGACGGGCTGGGTGAGTCGGTGCTCGCGGTCTCCCCGGTATACGAAACGGATCCGTGGGGCCGGGTGGATCAGGCGCCCTTCCTCAACGCGGTGCTGATCGCCGACGATCCCAACTACGACGGGCAGGGGTGGCTGCGCCGGGCGCAGGAGTTCGAGCGGGCCGCTGGCCGGGTGCGTGGGGACCGCTGGGGCCCGCGCACCCTCGACGTCGACCTGATCGCCTGCTACGACACCGACCCGTCCGATGACGTTTCCGCTGAGAAAGAGGTCACCTCCCGCGAAAACAATCTGACGTTGCCGCACCCGCTGGCCCACCTGCGCGCCTTCGTGATGGTGCCGTGGCTGGACATCGATCCGGATGCCCGGCTGACCGCCGCCGAAGGGCCGCGCCCAGTCGCCCGCCTGCTGGCCGAGCTGGACCCCGCCGACCGAGCTGGTGTTCGCCGTTCGAACCTCACCCTCGCGCGGGGAGCGGGCGACTGATGGGACCGACCAGGAAGCGCGACCTGACGGCCGCGGTAGTCGCCGCGGCGGTGGTCGGGTACCTGCTGGTGACCGCGCTGTACCGGTGGTTTCCGCCGATCACGGTGTGGACGGGTCTCTCGCTGCTGGCGGTGGCTATCGGTGAGGCGCTGTGGGCGCGGTACGTGCGGGCCAAGATCAGCGACGGTGAGATCGGTGTCGGCCCCGGCTGGTTGCACCCGCTCGCGGTGGCACGCAGCCTCACGGTCGCCGAGGCGTCGGCCTGGGTGGGCGCGCTGATGCTGGGCTGGTGGGCCGGGGTGCTGGCGTACTTCCTGCCGCGGCGGTCGTGGCTGCGGGCAGCTGCTGAGGACACCACCGGAACCACGGTGGCGGTCGTGAGCGCGCTGGCGTTGGTCGTCGCCGCGCTCTGGCTACAACATTGCTGCAAGTCCCCGCCGGACCCCACCGAGCACGGCGAGGGTGCGGAGGGCTAGCCCCCTCGCGGGCGTTGCGGGCCGGAGCCGGTCGGCGCTGGCCCAGTGAGACCGTCGGCCCTTCGATGGAGCCGGGTGAGAATCGCCGGACCGGCGCGACACGCTGATTGACCTCGCACAGGTACAGTCAGGCCATGACCGTTCTGTCCCGCGGCGCCCGTGTTCGGCGCGGCGGCCGCAGGCCGGGCTGGGTGCTCTTGACTGCGTTGCTGGTCCTCGCGATAGGGGCTAGTTCCGCGCTGGTTTTCACCAATCGGGTGGAACTTCTCAAGCTCGCTGTAATCCTGGCGCTGTGGGCCGCAGTCGCCGGCGCCTTCGTTTCGGTGCTCTACCGTCGGCAAAGCGATGCGGATCAGGCCCGCGTTCGCGACCTGAAGCTCGTCTACGACCTGCAGCTGGATCGGGAGATCTCTGCCCGTCGCGAGTACGAGCTCACCGTGGAGTCCCAGCTGCGTCGCGAGCTTGCATCTGAGCTGCGCGCTCAGGCCGACGACGACCTGGCCGCGCTGCGGGCGGAGCTGAGCGCGCTGCGGACCAGCCTGGAGATTCTGTTCGACACCGATCTGCAGCACCACCCGGCGCTCGAGACGCTGGAGACCGAGGCGCCCGTCGAGCGCGCGTACAGCGAGTGGGACCGCAATGGCGAGAGCCCCCGCGCCGCTCCCGTCGATTGGGTGTCCAGCGACCGGGTGACCTCGGTTCCAGCGGACAATCCGCCCGGCCGCGCCGACGAAACCGCCATCATCGACGTGCCCGAGGAACCGCTGTTGCCGCCCCGGCAGCAGCCGCCGCCCCGCGAGCGTGTCCGCTACGCACCTGGTTGGCCGCAGGAGCCTGCCGCCTACACTCCGCCGCCCCAGCCCGAGGCGCGATTCGAAACCCGCCGCCAGCCGCCCCCGCCGGCGGCGCCGCCAGCACCC
>JARLGR010000140.1 GCA_031292665.1 Mycobacterium sp.
CGGCCACCGCGTCGATCAGCCGCTCGGCCGCCTGCTGCTCGGACCCGAAATAGCGGGCCGCCCCGCGCACCGGCAACACCAACAGCCCAGGCCGCAGCACCTCGGCGCGGGGCACCAGATCGTCCACCGCCGCAATCACCGGTTCGAAGAAGCGGGCGTCGCGGTCGGCGTCGGCGGTCGCGACGTGCAGTTGCGGGCAACGCGCCGCCGCCTCCCGGCGGCGCAGTCCCCGCCGCACTCCCGCCGCACGGGCGGCCGACGAGCAGGCGATCACGCGGTTGGCCAAAGTGACCGCGACCGGGGCCGTCACGGGCTGGCCCGCGGCCGCCGCCGCCGCGACCGCGGGCCAGTCCATGCACCAGATCGCCAGCACCCGGGAGGTCTTGAAATCATCCGCACTCATCCGTACTCACCCCGCACGCACCCGGGCGATCGTCCGTCCCGCGCACAGCCCGCTGACCTCGAGCCGCACCCGGCTGATCCGTCCGAATCCGGGTGCCGGTTTGTCACGGCGGCCCGCCGTGATCTCATAGCCGCAGACCCGGGCCTCCAGTCGCGTCGGCGCCCCCTGCCAGTCGCCGTCGGTGACCAGCAGGGTGCACCCCTTGTTGCGGGCGCGTGCCACCACGGCCCGCGCCCGGGTCTGCGGGACCTTCCGGCCCCCCAGGCCGAGGACCACCAGATCCATGCCGTCGACGAGCACCGCAGCCACCTCCACAGGATCGGTCCCGGGGTCCGGTATCACGGCGAGCCGGCTCAGGTCCGCCCCCATCTCCGCGGCGGCCAGCAGCCCGAGGTCCGGTTGGCCGACGATGGCCGCGTTGCCCCCGGCCGCCGTCGCCGCGGCCACCATGCTCAGCAGCAGCGACCGGGCCCCCGAGAGCACCGCCACCGATCCCCGCGGCAGCGGGACCGGCAGCGACTCCGCAAGCCACTGCGGGAGCGCCAGTTGGGACTCCGAGTCCGGCAGCAGGTCATCCGCGCGGACAGTGACCTGCCCAGACAACTTTCCGGACAACACGGCCATCTGCCGGCGAAGCGATTCGAGCTGCTCAGCGCGGTTTTCCCGGCGCTGATCGGAGGCGAAAGCCGCAGTCATGACAAGCCTCCCGATCCGCGTTTTTCGAAAGTATGTTCGATCTACTCGGAGTAAACACCTGCCCTCTGACAACCGTCAAGCAACGCGAGAGGCGGCTTTATGCGCTCGATGCTGGTGTGGCTGATGGTGCTTTGAGTGGCCTATTCGCGGCCACGAAGCCCGGGCATCCGTCGCATGAGCGGCGAGATGGCCGCCATGGCTGCGATCGAGGCCCGTCCCACGACCGTGGCGGCAATTTCGATGACCGACGAAGCCGATCGGCTATTCCCACTCGATGGTGCCGGGCGGCTTGCTGGTGATGTCCAGCACCACGCGGTTGACCTCGGGCACCTCGTTGGTGATCCGGGTCGAGATGCGCTCCAGCACCTCGTAGGGCACGCGGGTCCAATCGGCGGTCATGGCGTCCTCGCTGGACACCGGCCGCAGCACGATCGGGTGGCCGTAGGTGCGGTTGTCGCCCTGCACACCGACCGAGCGCACGTCGGCCAGCAGCACCACCGGGCACTGCCAGATCAAGGCGTCCAAACCGGCGGCGGTGAGTTCCTCGCGCGCGATCGAGTCGGCCCGCCGCAGTGTCTCCAGCCGCTGCGCGGTGACCTCGCCGACGATCCGGATGCCCAGCCCGGGCCCCGGAAAGGGCTGTCGCGCAACGATTTCCTCCGGCAACCCCAACTCCCGCCCGACGGCGCGCACCTCGTCCTTGAACAGCAGCCGCAGCGGCTCGACGAGCTTGAACTTCAGGTCGCCGGGCAGGCCGCCGACGTTGTGGTGGCTCTTGATGTTCGCGGTGCCGCTGCCCCCGCCGGACTCCACCACGTCCGGATACAGCGTGCCCTGCACCAGGAACTCAACATCCTTGTCGCCCAACACATCCCGCACCGCACCCTCGAAGGCACGGATGAACTGCCGGCCGATGATCTTGCGCTTGCCCTCGGGGTTGGTAACCCCCGACAGCGCCTGCAGGAAGGTGTCCGCGGCGTCGACGGTGACCAGGTTGGCGCCGGTGGCGGCGACGAAGTCGCGCTGCACCTGATCGCGCTCGCCGGCGCGCAACAACCCGTGGTCGACGAAGACACACGTCAGCCGGTCGCCGATGGCACGCTGGACCAGCGCGGCGGCCACCGCCGAATCCACGCCGCCGGACAGTCCGCAGATCGCGTGGCCGTCGCCGATCTGGGCACGCACCTGCTCGACTAGCGCGCTCGCGATGTTGGCGGGCGTCCAGTCCGTGCCCAGCCCGGCGAAATCGTGCAGGAACCGGCTGAGCACCTGTTGCCCGTGCGGGGTGTGCATCACCTCCGGGTGGTACTGCACCCCGGCCAAACGCCGTTCCCGGCTCTCGAAGCCGGCCACCGCCGCACCCGCGCTGCTGGCCACCACGTCGAATCCGTCCGGGGCGGCGGTGACCGCGTCGCCGTGGCTCATCCACACCGGCTGGACACTCGGCAGGCCCGAATGCAGTTCGCCGCCAGAGACTTTCAGCTCGGTGCGACCGTACTCGCTGGTGCCGGTGTGGGCGACGGTCCCGCCCAGCGCCTGCGCCATGGCCTGGAAGCCGTAGCAGATGCCGAACACCGGCAGCCCGAGGTCCAGCAGCCCCGGATCGAGTTGCGGGGCGCCTTCGGTGTAGACGCTGGCCGGTCCCCCGGAAAGGACCAGCGCCGACGGATGACGCGCCTTGATCTCCTCGATCGACGCGGTGTGCGGAATGACCTCCGAATAGACCCGCGCCTCACGCACCCGGCGGGCGATCAACTGCGCATACTGCGCACCGAAGTCGACGACAAGGACGGGCCGGGGCGGCGTCGCGGGGGCATCGTCGTCAGCAGCTTTGGCCACGACCGGTCAGTCTAGTGGTCCCCTGCCCGGACTAGGCTGCCGTCCATGCGCAAGCACGCCGACGACCAGTGGTCGGTGGACGAGGTGCTGGCCCACGCCCAGCAAAGCAAAGTGGTCGCGGTCCAAACACGATCCCGCCGAGCGGACGGTCAGGGTAGGGCTCGGGTTGACCGCTGAGGCATCAAGGCATCCCATGACGGTTGGCGGCAGGCATCCCGGCGTGGTGGAGTGGGTACCGCACCAAGAAGTCACCCGCTAGCGAAAGAGAGTGAGGTACGCCGTGCTGGGTCTGCCGGAAAAGGTGCGTGCTTGTCTGTTCGACCTCGACGGTGTGCTCACCGATACCGCCAGCGTGCACACGAAGGCCTGGAAGGCCATGTTCGACGTCTACCTGTCCGAACGCGCCAAGCGCACCGGGGACAAGTTCGTCCCCTTCGACGCGGGCGCGGACTACCGGGAATACGTCGACGGCAAGAAGCGCGAGGACGGGGTCCGGTCGTTTCTGAACAGCCGCGGCATCGAGCTGCCCGACGGCAGCCCGGACGACCCCGACGACGCGGACACGATTTACGGCCTGGGCAACCGCAAGAACGAAATGTTCCAGAAGGTCCTGCACGACGACGGCGTCACGGTGTTCGACGGGTCGCGTCGCTACCTCGAGGCGGTGTCCAAGGCGGGCCTGGGCATCGCCGTGGTGTCCTCGAGCGCCAACACCCGCGACGTGCTGGAGATCACCGGCCTGGACCGCTACATCCAGCAGCGAGTGGACGGCATCACGCTGCGCGACGAGCACATCGCCGGCAAGCCGGCACCCGACTCGTATCTGCGCGGGGCACAGTTGCTCGGCGTCGCCGCCGACGCCGCGGCCGTCTTCGAGGACGCCCTGTCGGGGGTGCAGGCCGGCCGTGCCGGTAACTTCGGCTTCGTGGTGGGCGTCGACCGGGTGGGCCAGGCCGACGACCTGCGCCGAAACGGCGCCGACGTGGTAGTCAGCGACCTCGCCGAGCTGCTGCAGTCATGATCGACGACGAAGCCTTCCCCGTCGAGCCGTGGCACTTCCGCGAGACCGAGCTCGACCTGAACCTGCTCGCGCAGACCGAATCCCTATTCGCCTTGTCCAACGGCCACATCGGGCTGCGCGGCAACCTCGACGAGGGCGAGCCGTACGGCCTGCCGGGCACCTATCTGAACTCGTTCTTCGAGATCCGGCCGCTGCCATATGCGGAGGCCGGCTTCGGCTACCCGGAGGCCGGCCAGACCATCGTCGACGTCACCAACGGCAAGATCATCCGCCTGTTGGTCGAGGACGAGCCGTTCGACGTCCGCTACGGCGAATTGCTCTCCCACGAGCGGGCTCTCGACCTGCGGGCCGGGACGCTGACCCGCGACGCGCTCTGGCGCTCACCCGCGGGCAAGCAGGTACGGGTGGTGTCGACCCGGCTGGTGTCGCTGGCCGATCGCGGCGTCGCCGCCATCGAGTACGTCGTCGAAGCCGTCGGCGATTTCGTGCGCGTGACGGTGCAGTCCGAACTGGTGACCAACGAGGACCAGCCGCAAACCTCCGGCGATCCCCGGGTGTCGGCCATCCTCGACAACCCGCTGGAGGCCGTCGACCACGAGAACACCGAAACCGGCGCGCTTCTCATGCACCGGACCCGAACCAGCGCCCTGATGATGGCCGCCGCGATGGACCACGAGATCGACGTTCCCGGGCGCGTCGAGTTCAGCACCGATGCGCGACCGGACCTCGCCCGGACCACCGTGATCTGCGGGCTGCGCGCGGGACAGAAGCTGCGCATCGTCAAGTACCTGGCGTACGGCTGGTCGAGCATGCGCTCGCGTCCGGCCCTGCGCGACCAGGCCGCCGCCGCGATACACAGCGCCCGGTACAGCGGGTGGCAGGGGCTGCTCGACGCGCAACGGGCCTACCTCGACAATTTCTGGGACAGCGCGGACGTCGAGGTCGAGGGCGACCCGGAATCGCAGCAGGCGGTGCGATTCGGGCTGTTTCACCTGCTGCAGGCCAGCGCCCGCGCCGAGCGGCGCGCCATCTCGGCCAAGGGGCTCACCGGAACCGGATACGACGGTCATGCCTTCTGGGACACAGAGGGCTATGTGCTACCGGTGCTCACCTATACGGCGCCGCACGCGGTCGCCGACGCGCTGCGGTGGCGGGCGTCGACACTGGATCTCGCCAAGGAGCGGGCGGCCGAACTCGGCCTCGCCGGCGCCGCCTTCCCCTGGCGAACCATCCGCGGGCAGGAGTGCTCAGCCTACTGGCCGGCGGGCACCGCAGCCTGGCACATCAACGCCGACATCGCCATGGCCCTGGAGCGGTACCGCATCGTCACCGGCGACGACTCACTCGAGAAAGATTGCGGGCTGACCGTCCTCGTCGAGACCGCCCGGCTGTGGCTCTCGCTGGGACACCACGATCGGCACGGCGTCTGGCACCTCGACGGCGTCACCGGGCCCGACGAGTACACGGCCGTCGTCCGCGACAACGTATTCACGAATCTGATGGCCGCACACAACCTGCGCATCGCCGCCGACGCCTGCGTTCGCCAGCCCGAGCAGGCCCGCGCGCTGGGCGTCACCACCGAAGAGGCGGCCGCCTGGCGCGACGCGGCCGACGCCGCGAAGGTCCCCTACGACGCCGGCCTGGGGGTCCATCAGCAGTGCGAGGGGTTCACCACGCTCGCCGAGTGGGACTTCGGGGCCAACACCACCTATCCGCTGCTCCTGCACGAGGCCTACGTTCGGCTCTATCCCGCGCAGGTCATCAAGCAGGCCGACCTCGTGCTGGCGATGCACTGGCGAAGCCACGCGTTCACGGCCGAGCAGAAGGCGCGCAACGTCGACTACTACGAGCGCCGCATGGTGCGTGACTCGTCGCTGTCCGCCTGCACCCAGGCGGTGATGTGCGCCGAGGTCGGGCACCTGGAGCTGGCCCACGACTACGCCTACGAGGCCGGGCTGATCGACCTGCGCGACCTGCACCACAACACCCGCGACGGGTTGCACATGGCCTCGCTTGCCGGTGCGTGGACGGCACTGGTGGCCGGCTTCGGCGGCCTGCGTGACGACGAGGGCGTCCTGTCGCTGGATCCCCAACTGCCCGATGGCATTTCGCGGCTGCGTTTCCGGCTGCGGTGGCGGGACTTCCGGCTGACGGTCGATGTCAGCCACTCCGACGTCGAATACACGTTGCGCGACAGGCCCGGTGGGGAACTGACCATCCGGCACGCCGGTGGCGACCTCACGTTGAGCACCGAGTCGCCGACGACCATCGCGGTGCACCCCCGCAAGCCCCTGCTGCCGCCCCCGGAGCAACCGCCGGGCCGCGAGCCGCTGCACCGCCGCGCCCTTTCCCGGAGTCAGTGAGGTTCAGTGATCCTGGCCGCTTCGGCGGTCACTGCCTCCCGTAGTTCGTCGTCGGTCACGTCGTCGAGTCCTGCCGCTGCGCGCAGGAAGGGCGCGAACAGGCGCCAACCGAACTGCAGCGCAAAGGCGTTGGCGACCGCCAGCCGCGCGCTGCGGTCCCCGTCACGGCCTGGGTCGTGGGCGGGACGGATCTGCTCCAGTAACTGGGACGCGCCCGGGAACCGGGTCTGCAACTTCCCCGCGGGGTAGCCGTCGAGCAACGTGCGGGCCATTACCCGCATATGCCGGTCCAACGCCCGTTCCGTCTCGGCGGACGGCGCGCCGCTGCCCACCAGCGCGGTCGTGGTTTTCCCGAGGTGGTCGAGCACGGCACCGACCAGCTGCTCCTTGGTGCCGAAGTGGCGAAATACCAACCCGTGATTGACCTTGGATCGGGAAGCGATGTCGCGGATCGACGTGGCGGCCGGACCCCGCTCAGCGAACAGGTCGGTGGCGGCCTCCAGGACCGCCGCGGCCACCTCTTCGCGTCCGGTGGGAATCTTGCCGCGCGGAATACTTGCCGCCCGTGTAGTCACCTGTCTACGTTAACTGAATTAGTCGATTGACTACACCGTGACTCAGATGAAGGACACCGAAATGACAGACCGGGTAACCGTCATCAAGCTGGGCAGCCGGATCGGGGCCCGCATCGATGGGGTGCGCCTGGGCCGCGACCTGGACCCGGCCACCGTCGCGGAGATCCGTCACGCGTTGTTGGCGCACCGGGTGATCTTCTTCCGCGACCAGCACCACCTCGACGACGATCAGCAGCTCGCGTTCGCCGGGCTACTGGGCACCCCGATCGGCCATCCGGCCGCGGCCGCCTTCGGGGCAAACGCGCCGATCATCACCCCGATCAACTCCGAGTGGGGCAAGGCGACGGCCTGGCACACCGATGTCACGTTCGCTGCCAACTACCCGGCGGCCTCGATCCTGCGCGCCATCACGCTGCCGAGCTACGGCGGGTCGACGCTGTGGGCCTCGACGGCGGCGGCCTATTCCGGGCTGCCCGAACCGCTCAAGCGCTTGGTTGAGAGCCTGTGGGCCGTCCACACCAACCAATTCGACTACACCATCGCCGAATTGGATTCGCTGACCGACGCACAGCAGGCGTTTGCGCAGGCATTCCAGCAGGCGGAGTTCCGGACCGAACATCCGGTGGTGCGAGTGCACCCGGAGACCGGCGAACGCACTCTGCTGGCGGGAAACTTCGTGCGCAACTTTGTCGGGCTGGACACCCACGAGTCAAGCGTGCTGTTCGAATTGCTGCAACGGCGAATCACTCAGCCCGAGAACACCATCCGCTGGAACTGGGAGCCGGGTGACGTCGCGATCTGGGACAACCGGGCAACCCAGCACCGGGCCATCGACGACTACGGCAACGAGCCGCGGCTCCTGCACCGGGTCACCTTGCTGGGTGATGTGCCGGTCGATGTGCACGGAGAGCGCAGCCGGGTGATCAGCGGGGCTCCACTCGAGGTAATCGCCAGCTGACCCGGCGTCAGCCGCGTTATTGACCGGGAGCGCAG
Organism: Mycobacterium sp.; assembly: GCA_031292665.1. GTDB lineage: Bacteria > Actinomycetota > Actinomycetes > Mycobacteriales > Mycobacteriaceae > Mycobacterium. The sequence continues at coordinate 7,891 of JARLGR010000140.1, forward strand.
GACGGCGCGGATTATTGGTGGCTGTCGCCGTGACCTCCGGGGCCGACGGTGCGCGTCTTCCGCGGTCGGTTGTCACGAGTGTAGTCAATCGACTACACTCGTGGTGGATGTAGTCACCTGATTACTGCAATAGCCCGCCAGAAGGACGACAACAATGACCGACTCGATCACAGTCACCAAGCTGGGCAGCCGCATCGGCGCCCAAGTCGACGGAGTGCGCCTGGGCGGTGACCTCGACCCCGCCACCGTCGAGGACATCCACCGGGCGCTGTTGACCCATAAGGTGATCTTCTTCCGTGGCCAGCACCACCTCGACGACGCCCGACAGCTGGCGTTCGCCGGTTTGCTGGGCACGCCGATCGGTCACCCGGCCTCCTCCGTGCTGGGCGCCAAGAACGCGCCGATCATCACGCCGATCAACTCCGAGTACGGCACGGCGAACCGCTGGCACACCGATGTCACGTTCGCCGCCAACTACCCGGCGGCCTCGATCCTGCGGGCGGTCACCCTGCCCGCCTACGGCGGGTCGACGCTGTGGGCCAACACCGCCGCGGCCTACGAGCAGCTGCCCGAACCGCTCAAGTGCCTCGTCGAGAACCTGTGGGCGCTGCACACCAACCGCTACGACTACGTGAACACCGAAGTCGACGAGTCGCTGACGGACGCGCAGCGGGCGTTCCGGCAGGCCTTCGAGAAAGAGGATTTCCGCACCGAACACCCCGTGGTGCGGGTGCACCCGGAGACCGGCGAAGGCACGCTGCTGGCCGGGAACTTCGTGCGCGGCTTCGTCGGGCTGGACGCCCACGAATCAAGCGTGCTGCTGGAACTGTTGCAGCGGCGGATCACCGTGCCGGAGAACACCGTTCGCTGGAACTGGGAGCCCGGTGACGTCGCCATGTGGGACAACCGCGCCACCCAGCACCGGGCGGTCGACGACTATGACGAACAGCCCCGGCTCATGCACCGCATCACCTTGATGGGCGACGTGCCCGTCAACGTGCACGGCGAGCGCAGCCGGGTGGTGAGCGGCGCGCCCCTCAAGGCGATCGCGAGCTGAGGCCGCCGCCGGTTATCAGCCCGCGTGGGTGACCGGTTCGATCGGCAGCCACCGCAGTCCCCCGGGCGCGTCGGCGGGCACCACCGGGCGCTCGGGGGCGATCCGGTCCATCCGGCGGTAGGAATCGCCCTGCAGCGGACGCTGATCGTTTTCGCCCTTGTTGGGCCACAGCGAGGCGGCCCGCTCGGCCTGCGCGGTGATGGACAGCGCCGGGTTGACGCCCAGGTTGGCCGAGATCGCGGCGCCGTCCACCACGTAGAGGCTGGGGTAACCCCAGACGCGGTGATAGGGGTCGATGACGCCCTCGTCGGGGCTGTCGCCGATCACCGCACCGCCGAGGAAGTGCGCGGTCAGCGGGATGTTGAACAGCTCGCCCCAGGTGCCGCCGGCCACGCCGTCGACCTTGGCGGCGATGCGGCGGGTGACCTCGTTGCCGACCGGAATCCAGGCCGGGTTGGGGTCACCGTGCCCCTGCTTGCTGGTGTACCAGCGAATGCCCAGCCTGCCGCGCTTGGTGAACGTGGTGATCGAGTTGTCCAGATGCTGCATCACCAGGGCGATCAGCGTGCGCTCGCTCCACTGGTGGACGTTGAGCATCCGGAGCATGCGGCGGGGATCGTCGCCGGCCTGCTGCAGCAGTTGCTTCCAGCGCGGCACGTCGGTGCCGTCGGGACCCGTGCCGTCAGTCATCAGGGTCTGGAGCAGGCCCATCGCGTTGGAGCCCTTGCCGTAGCGGCAGGGCTCGACGTGGGTGTCCGCGGTCGGGTGGATCGACGAGGTGATCGCCACCCCGTGGGTCAGGTCGAGGTCGGGCGTGACCTGGAGGCGGGCGGCGCCGACGATCGACTCGGAGTTGGTCCGGGTCAGCACGCCCAGGCGGTCGGACAGGCGCGGCAGCTTGCCCCCGTCGCGCATCTTGAACAGCAGGTGCTGCGTGCCCCAGGTGCCCGCGGCCAGGATCAGGTTGGCGGCGGTGTACGTGCGCCGGTCCCGGCGCAGCCAGCTTCCGGTGCGCACCGTGCGGACCTCCCACAGCCCGTCGGAGCGCTGCTCGAAACCCTTCACCGTCGTCATCGGAATCACTTGCGCGCCAGCCGATTCCGCGAGGCCGAGGTAGTTCTTCAGCAGCGTGTTCTTGGCGCCGTAGCGACAGCCCGTCATGCAGCAGCCGCATTCCAGGCAGCCGGTGCGATCCGGGCCGGCTCCGCCGAAGTACGGGTCGGGCACGGTCTTGCCCGGGGTCTTCGCGCCGTCGGGGCCGAAGAACACCCCGACCGGGGTCGGCACGAAGGTGTCGCCGCAGCCCATGTCGTCGGCGACCTCCTTGAGGAGGCGGTCGGCGTCGGTGAAGGTCGGGTTCGTCACCACGCCCAGCATCCGTTGCGCCTGGTCGTAGTGCGGCATCAGCTCGTCACGCCAGTCGGTGATGTGGGCCCACTGCCGGTCTTCGAAGAACGGGTCCGGCGGCACGTACAGCGTGTTGGCGTAGTTCAGCGAGCCGCCGCCCACTCCGGCCCCGGCCAGGATCATCACATTGCGCAGCGGATGGATCCGCTGGATGCCGTAGCAACCGAGCTTCGGTGCCCACAAGAATTTGCGCAGGTCCCAGGACGTCTCGGCGAATTCCTCGTCGGCGAAGCGGCGCCCGGCCTCCAGCACGCCGACTCGGTAGCCCTTCTCCGTCAACCGCAGGGCGCTGACGCTGCCCCCGAAACCCGAACCGATGATCAAGACGTCGTAATCCGGCTTCATCGCACCAGTATGGCCTTACCCGCCGGTCGCTAGCCAGTGGCACCAACCCGAGTACCCAGGCACCGGTGTGCGGCTGGCTTCGCGTTCGGCGTCGAGCGTGCGGCTAGCTTCACACTCGCGCGGCAACCCTCTCAGCTGCCGACGGTCAGGGGGACCTTCTGGAACTCCTTGAGGTCGCAGTAACCGGCCTTGGCCATCGCTCGGCGCAGGCCACCGACCAGGTTCAAGGTGCCGAACGGGTCGTCGGACGGACCGTTCAGCACCTGCTGCAGCGGCGGCCGCTCCCCGACGGCGATCTGCAGCAGCGCCCCGCGCGGCAACGACGGGTGTGCGGCCGCGGCCGGCCAGAACCACCCCTCGCCGAGCGCCTCGGCCGCGTCGGCCAGCGGGGTGCCCAGCATCACCGCGTCGGCGCCGCAGGCGATCGCCTTGGCCAGCTCGCCGGAGGTGTGGATGTCGCCGTCGGCCAGGACATGTACGTAGCGGCCGCCGGTCTCGTCGAGGTACTCGCGGCGCGCGGCGGCGGCGTCGGCGATCGCGGTGGCCATCGGCACGCTGATGCCCAACACCTCGCCGGTGGTGGTCACCCCCCTGGTGGAGCCGTAACCGACGATGACGCCGGCGGCGCCGGTGCGCATCAGGTGCAGGGCGGTGCGGTGGTCCTGCACACCGCCGGCGACCACAGGGACGTCGAGCTCGGAGATGAACGTCTTGAGGTTCAGCGGCTCGCCATCGCTGGCCACCCGTTCCGCCGAGACGATCGTGCCCTGGATGACCAGCAGGTCGATACCGGCGGCGAGCAGCACCGGCGTCAGCCACTGGGCGTTTTGCGGGCTGACCCGCACGGCGGTGGTCACCCCGGCCTCGCGGATGCGGCCCACGGCAGAGCCCAGCAGGTCGGGGTCCAGCGGCGCGGCGTGCAGTTCCTGCAGCAGGCGGATCGCCGCCGACGGTTCGGGTTCTTTGCTGGCGGCCTCGACAAGCTGGGCGATCTTGGCGGCGACGTCGGAGTGCCGGCCGATCAGCCCCTCGCCGTTGAGCACGCCCAGGCCGCCGAGGCGGCCGAGTTCGATCGCGAACTCCGGGGATACCAACGCGTCCGTCGGGTGTGCGATGACGGGGATCTCGAACCGGTAGGCGTCCAACTGCCACGCGGTCGACACATCCTTCGAGGAGCGGGTGCGCCGGGACGGCACGATGCTGACTTCGCTGAGTTCATAGGTGCGACGGGCGGTGCGGCCCATCCCGATCTCGACCATGCCGGCCCTCAGCGGGTGTAGTAGTTGGGCGCTTCGACGGTCATCGCGACGTCGTGCGGGTGGCTTTCCCTCAAGCCCGCGGCCGTGATCCGGACGAACTGCGCCTGCTGCAGCGCCTCGATGGTGGGCGAGCCGGTGTAACCCATTGCGGCGCGCAGGCCACCGGTCAGCTGGTGGATCACCGACGACAGCGGACCGCGGAACGGCACCCTGCCCTCGATCCCCTCGGGCACCAGCTTGTCCTCCGAGAGCGCATCGTCGGCGAAGTAGCGGTCCTTGGAGTACGACTTGCCGCCCCCGCGCCCTTGCATGGCGCCCAGCGACCCCATGCCGCGATAGCTCTTGAACTGCTTGCCGTTGACGAAGATCAGCTCGCCGGGCGCCTCGGCGGTACCCGCCAGGAGCGACCCCAGCATCGCGGTCGACGCGCCGGCGGCCAGCGCCTTGGCGATGTCGCCGGAGTACTGCAGTCCGCCGTCGCCGATGACGGGCACGCCCGCCGGCCGGCACACCGCGACGGCCTCGAGGATCGCGGTGATCTGCGGGGCGCCGACGCCGGCGACCACCCGGGTGGTGCAGATCGACCCCGGTCCCACCCCGACCTTCACCGCGTCGGCACCGGCGTCCACCAGGGCCGCGGCCGCGGCTCTGGTCGCGACGTTGCCGCCGATCACCTCGACCCGGTGACCCACTTCAGCTTTCAGTTGGCCGACCATGTCGAGCACCAGCCGGTTGTGCGCGTGCGCGGTGTCGACGATCAGGACGTCCACCCCGGCGTCGACCAGCATCATCGCGCGGACCCAGGCGTCGCCGCCGACTCCGACGGCGGCGCCGACCAGCAGCCTGCCGTCGCTGTCCTTGGTGGCCAGCGGGTGCTGTTCGGTCTTGACGAAGTCCTTGACGGTGATCAGCCCGGTGAGCCGGCCGTGGCCGTCGACGATGGGTAGCTTCTCGATCTTGTGGCGGCGCAGCAGGCCCAGCGCCGCGTCGGCGCTGACCCCCTCCCGCGCGGTGATCAGCGGGGCCTTGGTCATCACCTCGTCGACCGGCTTGGACTGGTCGACCTCGAAGCGCATGTCGCGGTTGGTGATGATGCCGACGAGCGCCCCGGAGTCGTCGACCACCGGCAGCCCGGAGATGCGGAACTTGGCGCACATGGAATCGACCTGCGCCAATGTGTTGTCGGGCCGGCAGGTGACCGGGTCGGTGACCATGCCGGCCTCGGAGCGCTTCACCATCTCGACCTGGCCGGCTTGTTCGGCGACCGGCAGGTTGCGGTGCAGCACCCCCATGCCGCCCGCGCGGGCCATCGCGATGGCCATCCGCGACTCGGTGACGGTGTCCATCGCCGAGCTGACCAGCGGGACCTTCAGCCGGATCTTGCGGGTGAGCTGGCTGGAGGTGTCGGCGGTGGCGGGAACCACATCGGAGGCCGCGGGCAACAGCAGAACGTCGTCGAAGGTCAGCCCCAGCATCGCCACCTTGTGCGGGTCGTCACCGCCGGTGGGCATCGGGTCGTCGGACAGGCCCCGGGCGGGAGAGTCGCGCAGGTAAGCACCGGCGACCAGGTCGGAACTGTCTTCCAGGTTGGACATGCCAAGCGACATCGGGAGCCCTCCATACGCACGCGGAGTGAGATTCCCATCCTATCGGCTCCGTTGGCGACGGGACTCGCTTGTCGGGGTGTGCCGCCGCCCCATCCGACGACGAGCCGACCCCGAAACGACCCGGAACGGCGGGTATCTGCCTGCTGGCGTTTTGTCAGTCCGGCTGCGTAGGCTGTAGGCGTGCGCGACCACCTCCCACCGGGTTTGCCGCCCGACCCATTCGCCGACGACCCATGTGACCCGTCGGCGGCGCTCGAAGCCGTCGAGCCAGGACAACCGCTGGACCAGCAGGAGCGGCTGGCGGTCGAGGCCGACCTGGCCGACCTCGCGGTCTACGAGGCCTTGTTGGCGCACAAGGGAATTCGCGGACTCGTCGTGTGCTGCGACGAGTGCCAGCAGGACCACTACCACGACTGGGACATGTTGCGGGCCAACCTTCTGCAACTGCTGATCGACGGCACCGTCCGCCCGCACGAGCCCGCCTACGACCCCGAACCGGACGCCTACGTCACGTGGGACTACTGCCGGGGATACGCCGACGCGTCGCTCAACGAGGCGACGTCAGCCGACGACGGGTTCCACCGGCGCCACTGAGCGCCTGCTAAGGATCGGTACTCGGCGCCACGGGCGCCGGGCTGGTGGTGTGGCCATGGTGCCGGTGCCGCCCCGCGGACGGGCTCGGGGACGTGTTCGCAGATGAACTCGGTTGAGACGTCGTCGGCGCCGTGGTGGTAGGTGTCGACCACACTGGTGTGGTCGACGCGGCGGGGGGCGGCAGCGTCGCGTTCGGGTTGCGCGACTCGATCCGGGTGTTCAGCAGTTTCAGCCGGTTCTGCAGGTCGTTCCGGTCGGCCCCGTCGTTCATCGACTGCACCATGCTGGTGACCTCGGCCAGCTGACTTTGGGCTTGGTCCCACTGACCTTCGTCGATCATTTGCTGAACCTTCGCCAGATCGGCCTTGGCGGACAGCATGACCTGGTTTTCGTTGACCTTCGGCTGGTCGAAGAACATGGCGTGCAGGCCGTACAGCGTGTCTCCGGGGCGGGCCTCGACCACCATGGCACCGAACCCGCTGAGGACCAGCAGCGTCGCGGCAACCGAACCGATCGTCGCCATGCCGCGACGGGCGCGCTGGCGGTCCGCCAGTCCGGTGTGCAGCGCTCCGATGGCCTCCTCCGGCGCCACCAGTGCACTGGCCGGCGGCCACCTCAGGTTGTCGCGCCAGTCCTCCAACAGGGTGGCCAGCACGTCGTCGTCGGGGTCGTCGAGGCGAACCGGGCGGCGCTCGGCGAGCGCGTCGAGCAGCAGGTCGGTGTCGGCCAGCTCGTCCAGGGCCGGTTGGTCACCGAATCCGAAGCCGAAGTCAGGCATAGTCACCCGCCGCGACGATCTCGGACTTGAGCCGCGACAGCGCACGGTGCTGGGCCACTCGGACGGCCCCGGTGGTACTGCGGACGGCGGCAGCGGTCTCCTCGGCGGAGAGGCCGACGACGACGCGTAGGATCAGGATCTCGCGCTGCTTGGCGGGCAGGATCTCCAGCAGCTCGCTCATCCGGCTCACGGAGTCGGCTTCGATGGCCCTCTGCTCCGGGCCGGCGTCGGGCGACCGCCGCTCGGGGAGCGATTCGGACGGGTAGGCGAGGTCACGGCCGGCGGCCCGGTGGGCGTCGGCCACCTTGTGGGCCGCGATCCCGTACAGGAAGGCCAAGAACGGGCGTCCGCGATCGCGATAGCGAGGCAGCGCTGTGATGGTGGCCAAGCACACCTCCTGAGCCACGTCGTCCGCTGACAGGCCACCCCGATCGACAGCGCCGACTCGCGCCCGGCAATATCGCACGACAATCGGACGGATGGTCTCCAGCACCTCCCGTAATGCGTTCCGGTCTCCCGCCACGGCCTCCGCAACCACGGCGTCGAGACGTTCCCCTTGCATTGTCATCGACGGCGGTATCTCCAACGTTACAAACGGGACGCATCGCGGGCTAACTAACTAACTGACAATAGCGGCCGGAATGACGATTCAAGCGGAACGCCACGTCCCACCGGCGTGGCGCACCTGGCCTGCGCAGATATCCCGAATTTCCAGCAGCTTTCGTGGTGAAAACGTGACGCTTCCGATATCGATCAGCAAGCAAGCCAGCGCCCACCGAAGCGGTGGTAATCCCAATCGGCCGGTGTCTTCCAGCGCCGCCTGGGCGACCTCCCGGGCCGGCCCGATGTCGCCCGCGCTGCACAGCGCGGCCGCTAGCACCACGTCGCTTTTGACGCGGTGGCGTGCCGATGAGACGGCCATCGCCTGCGCCAGCCGCGCCGCCTCGGTGGCGTGCCGCACGGCGGCCCGCCCGTCGCCGGACGCCATCGCCAGTTCGGCGGCCACCCATCCCCGGCGCACCGGGAGTCGGTCCGGCACCGGCCCGGTCGTCAGCACCAGGTCCGCGCGCGCCAACAA
>JARLGR010000141.1 GCA_031292665.1 Mycobacterium sp.
GCCGGGCACACCGGTGCCGCTGCCGATGCAGGCGCCGCCGGGTGCGCGCACCGAGAAACTGGAGCCGGCCGGCCCGCCGCCGCCGCCGTCGACGTTCGCGCCCGGCCTGCCGCCGGGTCCACCGGCGCCGGCGGGACCGGGTGAGCAATTGCCGGCACCGTTCATCAACCCGGGCGGAACGGGAGGCAGCGGCGCAGCGGAAGGGGGTAGCCAGAATTGAGCACCATCTTTGACATCCGCAACATCCGGCTCCCAAAGCTGAGCCGGGCCACGGTGATCATCGGGTCGCTGGTGGTGGCGCTGGCGCTCGTCGTCGGATTCGTCGGGTGGCGGCTGTATCAGAAGCTGACCAACAACACGGTGGTCGCCTACTTCCCTGAGGCGAACGCGCTCTATCCGGGAGACAAGGTCCAGATCATGGGCCTGCGGGTGGGTGCGATCGACAAGATCGAGCCCGCCGGCGACAAGATGAAGGTCACCTTCCATTACGAGAACAAATACAAGGTTCCCGCGAACGCCTCTGCGGTGATCCTCAACCCCACCCTGGTCGCGTCGCGCGCCATTCAGCTGGAGCCGGCCTATAAAGGCGGCCCGGTGCTGACCGACAACGCCGTGATCCCCGAGGAGCGCACTCAGGTGCCGGTGGAGTGGGACCAGCTGCGCAACAGCATCACCAACATCATCTCCAAGCTCGGCCCCACACCCGAGCAGCCGAAGGGCCCGTTCGGTGAGGTTATCGAGTCGTTCGCCGACGGGCTGGCGGGCAAGGGCCAGCAGATCAACACCACGCTGAGCAGCCTGTCGCAGGCGGTGACCGCGCTCAACGAGGGCCGCGGCGACTTCTTCGCAGTGTTGCGCAGCCTGGCGCTGTTCGTCAACGCGCTGCACCAGGACGACCAGCAGTTCGTGGCGTTGAACCAAAACCTCGCCGATGTCACCACCCGGTTGGCGCACAACGACACTGACCTGGCCAACGCGGTCCAGCAGTTTGACAGTCTGCTATCCACCGTGCGCCCGTTCCTCGATAAGAACCGCGAGGTTTTCACCTACGACACCAACAACCTGGCCACCGTGACGAACACGCTGCTGCAGCCGGACTCGCTGAACGGGATCGAGACCTTCCTGCATGTCGCCCCGACGGCCGCAGCGAACGTCAACCAGGTCTACCACCCGTCGCATGGTTCGGTGGTCGCTATCCCGGCGATTACCAACTTCGCGAATCCGATGCAGTTCGTCTGCAGCTCGATTCAGGCCGGCAGCCGGCTCGGATACCAAGAGTCCGCCGAACTTTGCGCGCAATACCTCGCGCCGATTCTTGACGCGATCAAGTTCAACTACCTGCCGTTCGGGGTGAACCCGTTCAGCACCGCCGAGACGCTGCCCAAGGAGGTCGCCTACTCAGAGCCGCGGCTGCATCCGCCCAACGGGTACAAGGACACCACCGTGCCGGGCATCTGGGTGCCGGATACGCCCACGTCGCACCGCAACACCCAACCGGGCTGGATCGTCGCCCCCGGCATGCAAGGGCAGCAGGTCGGGCCGATCACCGCGGGTCTTATGACCCCGGACTCGCTGGCTGAGCTCATGGGTGGCCCCAACATCGCGCCCGTTCAGTCCAACTTGCAGACACCGCCGGGACCGCCCAACGCCTACGACGAGAACCCGATCGTGCCGCCTCTGGGCTTGAACGCTCCGGTGCCGATCCAGCCGCCACCGCCGGGGCCCGAAGTGATCCCGGGGCCCGTCGCTCCCACTCCGGTTCCGCTTGAAGCAGGACTGGGCCAGTGAGGCGCGTGACGAGCGCGGGACGCGCGAGGAGCAAGCCGAACCATGGGGCGGTGAGGGGCGTGACGAGCGCGGTACGCGCGATCCGTCGCCGGACGTGGCAGGGGCTGGTGCTGCTGGTGGCGGCGCTGGTGCTGAGTTCTTGCGGCTGGCGCGGGATCTCCAACGTGGCGATCCCGGGCGGTCCGGGCAGCGGGTCGAATGCCATGACGATTTACGCCCAGGTTCCGGACACCCTGGCGATCAACGGCAACAGCAAGGTGCAGGTCGCCGACGTCTTCGTCGGGTCCATCAAGTCGATTCAGTTGAAGAACTGGGTCGCCACCCTGACGCTGGGCATCGACAAGAGCGTCAAGCTGCCGAAGAACGCCATCGCCAAGATCGGCCAGACCTCGCTGCTGGGTTCGCAGCATGTCGAGCTGGCCGCCCCGCCGAACCCTTCGACGGTGCTCCTGAAAGACGGCGACACTATCCCGCTGAAGAATTCGTCGGCCTTTCCCAGCACCGAACAGACCCTGGCGAGCCTCTCGCTGATCCTGCGCGGTGGGGGCATTCCGAACCTGGAAGCGCTGCAAAACGAGGTCTACAACATCTTCAACGGGCGGGGGAACCAGATCCGGTCCTTCCTGGGGAAGCTGGACACCTTCACCGACCAGCTCAACCAGCAGCGCGACGACATCACCCACGCCATCGACTCCACGAACCGGCTGCTGGCCTATGTGGGTGGCCGGGCCGACGTGGTCGACCGGGTGCTCACCGACATCCCGCCGCTGATCAAGCATTTCGCCGACACCAAAAACCTGCTGATCAACGCGATCGACTCGGTGGGACGGCTCAGCCAGGCCGCCGACCAGTACCTGTCGGAAGCGCGGGGGCCGCTGCACACCGACCTGCAGGCGCTGCAATGCCCGTTGAAGGAGCTCGGCCGCGCCTCGCCCTATTTGATCGGCGCGGTGAAGCTGATCCTCACCCAGCCGTTCGACATCGACACCGTTCCGAAGTTGATCCGCGGCGACTTCATGAACGTGGCACTCACGATCGACACGACGTTATCGGCCGTCGACAATGGGTTCCTGACCGGCACCGGTTTGTCGGGAGCCCTGCGCGCGCTTGAACAGTCTTATGGGCGCGATCCCGAGACGATGATCCCCGACGTCCGCTACACGCCGAACCCCAATGACGCGCCGGGCGGACCGCTGGTGGAAAGGGGGGACCGGAATTGCTGACTCCCTTCGTCAGGCGCCAGCTGATCGCCTTCGGGATCGGGACGGTTATCTCGATACTCGTGCTGGGTGTGTACTACCTGCAGCTCCCGAGCCTGATCGGCATCGGCCGGTACACGCTGAAGGCCAACCTGCCGGCATCGGGTGGGCTGTATCCCACGGCCAACGTGACCTATCGCGGCATCACGATCGGCAAGGTCACCGACGTCGAGCCCACCGAGTGGGGCGCCCAGGCGACGATGAGCATCGACAGCCGATACAAGATACCCGTCGATGCGACGGCGGACGTGCACTCGGTGTCGGCCGTCGGCGAGCAGTACCTGGACCTGGTGTCCAACGGTCACCCCGGCAAGGACCTCTCGCCCGGACAGACCATCACCAAGGGCACGGTGCCGTCCGAGATCGGGCCGGCGTTGGATACGGCCAACCGCGGGCTCGCCGCACTGCCCAAGGACAAGATCGGCTCGCTGCTCGACGAGACCGCCCAGGCCGTCGGTGGGTTGGGTCCCGCCCTGCAACGGCTCGTCGACGGGACGCAGGCGATCGTCGGCGACTTCAAGACCAACATCAGCGACGTCAACGACCTGATCCAGCACTCCGGGCCGATCCTGGACAGCCAGGTCAACTCGGGCGACGCCATCGAGCGCTGGGCGCGCAATCTGAACAGGTTGTCCGCTCAGACCGCCCAGAACGACCAGCATGTGAAAAGCATTCTGTCCCAAGCAGCGCCGACCGCCGACCAGATCAACGAGGTGTTCAACGACGTCCGCGACTCGCTGCCGCAGACGCTGGCGAACCTCGAGGTGGTGTTCGACTTGCTCAAGCGCTACCACGCCGGCGTGGAGCAAGTCCTGGTTTTCCTGCCGCAGGGTGCTTCGATCGCGCAGACATCGGCCGCGCCCTTCGAAAGCCAGCACGTGGCCCCACTCGACCTTGCGCTGTCGATCAACCAGCCGCCGCCCTGTCTGACCGGGTTCATACCCGCGTCGGAGTGGCGGTCGCCGGCCGACACCAACGTGCAGCCATTGCCGACCGGCACGTACTGCAAGATCCCGATGGATACGCCCGCCAACAGCGTGCGTGGATCGCGCAACATCCCGTGTGTCGATGTCCCGGGAAAGCGGGCGGCCTCGCCCCGGGAATGCCGCGACCCGAAGCCGTACGTCCCGGCGGGGACCAACCCCTGGTACGGCGACCCGAACCAGATCCTGACCTGCCCCGCGCCGGCGGCACGCTGCGATCAGCCGGTGAAACCGGGTTTGGTGATGCCCGCACCGACGATCGACAACGGCATGAACCCGGCCCCCTCGGATCGGGTACCGGGGACACCTCCGCCGGTCAGCGATCCGTTGTCGCGGCCGGGATCGGGTAGCGTGCAGTGCAATGGCCAGCAGCCAAACCCGTGTGTCTACACTCCGAACGGGCCTCCCGCGGCGGTATACAGTCCGCAAAGCGGTGAATTGGTGGGGCCTGACGGGGTCAAGTACTCCGTCGAAAACTCGACCAAAACAGGAGACGACGGATGGAAGGAGATGCTGGCGCCAGCCGGCTGAACCCCCCACCCATGCCGACGAATCGTCGTCTGCGTAGGCGCAACCGGACATTCAGGGCCGCCGACCAAACTAGCCCGGAGGTGGAGACCGAGGATTCGCCAGAATCCGAGGTCGGAACCCACCAGGTAGACCCCGTGGTGGAGACCGAGGATTCGCCAGAATCCGAGGTCGGAACCGACCTGGTAGACCCCGTGGTGACGGCCGGAGATTCTTCGGAATCCGAGGTCGGAGCCGACGGGACAGCGCCCGTGGTGGAGACCGAGGATTCTTCGGAATCCGAGGGCGGAGTCGGTGTCCAGCGCGGACCTTCCCGGTTGACCCGCCGCGGCTGGCTGGCCGGTATTGCCGCGGCGCTCCTGCTGGCCGCCGCCGCAGTCGGGGCCGGAGGCTACCTCGCGCTGCGCTACCACCACGAAGCCCAAGCCATCGCCCGCGACGACGCCGCGGCGCTCAAAGCGGCGGTGGATTGCGTTTCGGCGACCCAGGCGCCGGACACCAACGCAATGGCCGCCAGCGAGCAGAAGATAATCGACTGCGGCACCGACGCTTTCCGCTCGCAAGCACTGCTGTACACCAGCATGATCGTCCAGGCCTACCAGGCTGCCAACGTTCACGTTCAGGTGGCCGACGTGCGCGCAGCGGTGGAGCGCAACAATAGCGACGGCTCCATCGATGTGCTTGTCGCACTGCGCGTCAAGGTGGGCAGCGATCAGACGCAGAAGGAAACCGGCTACCGCCTGCGGGTGACGATGGCGCTCGCCGACGGCCAGTACAAGATATCGAAGCTCGACCAGGTGACGAAGTGACCGCTGTGGTCGAGGAGGCTCAGATCACCGACGTCTCCGAGTCGCCGCGAAACAGACTGGCGCCGTGGCATTTTCGTGCCGGTGCGTTCGCGGTGGACGTGCTGCCGGGCTCCGCCGTGGTGGCGACGATGGCATTGGTCGCCCTGGCCTTTCCTCAGCAGTCCGTCTGGTGGAGGCTGTGTGTCTCGGTCGGTGGCCTCGCCATCCTGCTGACGTTGGTCAACCGGTTGCTGTTGCCGGCGGTCACCGGCTGGAGCCTGGGGCGCGGCATTTTCGGGATCGCGGTGACGCGGCGCGACGGGGCGATCCCGGCACCATGGGCCTTGCTACTCAGGGACGTGGCTCACCTGCTCGACAGCGCCTCGGTGGTGGGCTGGCTATGGCCGCTGTGGGATTCACGGCGCCGCACGTTCGCCGACCTGCTGCTGCGCACCGAGGTGCGATGCGTCGATCCCCTCAAGCCGCTTCCCAACTTTCGCCGATGGACCGCGGTGGCGGTGCTTACTGCCACGGCGGTGTGTCTGGGCGGCGCCGCCGTGGACTACGCGGTGGTGTACTCGCACGAGCGGGCCATCCAACACACGAAGGCGGAGATTGCCACGCAGGGGCCGAAGATCGTCGCCGAGATGTTGACGTATGACCCGAAATCGTTGGCGGACGACTTCGCGCGCGCCCGGTCCTTGGCGACCGACAAGTACCGCGGCCAGCTGGAGACCCAGCAGGACATCGTGCAGAAGGGGAACCCGGTCATCAACGAGTACTGGGTGACCGACAGCTCGATCCAGTCGGCTGCCCCGGATCGGGCGACAATGCTGATGTTCCTGCAGGGTCGGCGGGGCGCGGCACCCGACGAACGCTATATCAGCGCCACCGTCCGGGTGGTCTTCGTCAAAGGTGGCGACAACCGCTGGCGTGTGGACGACCTCACCGTGCTGACCAAGCCGAAGCCGCCCGGGAACGGAAAATGAGTCCGCGCCACAAGTTTCAACCCGGGGAGGGACCGCTGCTCGTCGAGCGGCCGGTGCCGCCGCGCCCATCGTTGGTTTTGCCGTTGGTCGGTGCCGTTGCCGCGGTGTTGATGGCGGCGGCGATCACGGTATCGGCGTTGATGCTGATCTCCCACGAATCCCGCGAGCGCGCCGCATCGAAGGACCGCGAGGTGCTGAGCTATGTGTCCGGGTTCATGACACAGTTCACGTCCATCGATCCATTTCACGCCAACGACTATGTCGATGCGGTGCTCGGCCAGGCGACCGGCGACTTCGCCAAGCAGTACCGCGAGAACGCCAATCAGATACTTCTGCAACTCGCCCGTGCGGAACCGGCCACCGGAACGGTGCTCGGCGCGGGGGTTGAACGATGGAACGATGACGGCAGCGTCAATGTGATCGTGGCTACGGCGGTCACCACCAAGTCGCAGGACGAGAAACAGGTCGTGGAGAACACGAATCGTTGGACGGCAACCGCCAGGCGGGAGGGGAAGCAGTGGAAGATCAGCACCCTGCAGCAGGTGATCTGACGGTCGACACAGTCGAAGCGGCCACGGACAAAGAGGCATCAGAAGAACCAAGGTCCGACGATGTGGTGGCGTGCGACGGAACCGAGGATGTGACAACCGAATCGACCGACGCCGCCGAGAGTGGCGGCGACGCCGCGGAACCGGCGGATGGTGAGGCCGAGACCGGGCCTGCCGCCGGGGACGGTCGCGTTCGGCGCAAATGGCTGGCCGGCAAGCGGCTTGCCATCGCCATCGCAGTCGCCGCCGTGCTCTTTGTCGGTTCCGCGGCGTTCGCGGGTGCGACCATGCAGCCCTACCTGGCCGATCGCGCCACCGCGGCAACAAAAATGAAAGTGGCGCGGACCGCGGCGAACGCGATCACGACGCTGTGGACCTACACACCGGAGAACATGGACGGCCTGGCCGACCGCGCGGCGGCCTATCTGAGCGGCGACTTCGAAGCCCAGTACCGCCGATTCGTCGATGCGATCGTTGCGCCCAACAAACAGGCCAAGGTAACCAACAGCACCGAGGTCACCGGCGCAGCTGTGGAATCGCTTAGTGATTCCGACGCGGTCGTCATCGTCTATACCAATACCTCGTCCACCAGCCCGCTGACCAAGAACATTCCGTCACTGAAATACCTGTCCTACCGGTTGTTCATGAAACGGACGAACGGCCGCTGGCTGGTCACCAGGATGACGACAATCACCTCGCTGGACTTGACGCCGCACCTCTAGCGCGGCCGAAAGACACTGCCGCCCATGGCCGTTACGTCCCCGGTATCGGAGCGATCGACCGTCGCGGCTTTGTTGTTGCTGACCTTTGCCACCGGGATAGCCGACGCGATCAGCATCTTGGTTCTGGGCCACGTCTTCGTGGCCAACATGACCGGTAACGTGATCTTCCTCGGCTTCTGGCTCGCCCCGAGAACCAGCATCGACCTGACCGCGGTCGTGGTGGCCCTGCCCACCTTCGTCTGCACTACCATCGTCAGCGGCCGGGTATTACGGCAGTTCGGTGATCGGACGCGGGCATGGATCACCACGGTGTTGGCAACGGAAATCGTGCTGTTGCTATCGCTGTCGGTCCTGGCCGGCGCCGGGCTGCTGCGCTATCACGACAACACCAAGCTGATCATGATCGCCCTGCTCGCGGTGACGTTTGGCCTGCAGCACTCGAGTGCCCGCCAGTTCGGAATCCAGGAACTGTCCACCACGGTGTTGACGTCGACGATCGTCAGCCTCGGTCTGGACAGTCGTCTGGCCGGCGGCACGGGCGACAGGGGAAAGCTGCGCTTCGGTGTCGTCGTAACCCTGTGCGCGGGAGCCCTTTGTGGCGCGACGATGTCGCGATACGTCGTTGCCCCGGTTTTCGCGGTTACGGCGGCGGTGGTGGCGGCTAGTCTGCTGATCTTCCGATTCGGGCCGACCGAAACCTAATTGAACGCCAGCCAACTGGGCAGCGCGCGCTCGTGGGAGTCGCATAGCACCTCCCGGGTGTCGCACGACCCCCGCGGGGAGCCGGCGCCCGCCCACATGCCCCCGGTGTCGCGGCGCAACACGATGGCCGACGACCCGCCGCCGTCCAACAGGACCGCGGTGTCACTGCCCAGGCCGCGGAACAGGTCCTGCATGTTGTCGGGCGTGTAGCTGCCTCCCTCGAAGACGTACATCTCGTCCCGTTGCCGCACGTAGGCCAGGGCCGTCCGCGCCGCGCTGGGACCGCCGTCATTGAGCTGTCGGGTGTTGCCGGGGGCCAACAGCCCGATCCCGGACACCGCGACGAACCTCTCGTTCTTGTTGAGCAAGTCCTGGACGACCGGGGTGGCGGCGTCGTAATCCTGCTTGGTCCTGGGCCACACGACGTAGGGCGCACCACCCGACGGCAGGATCATCGTCGTCAGCGCGCTCCAGCTCTCACCACCGCCGGACAGGCCCTGCTTGCCGGGGTAGGCGACGGTGCCGGTGACGGCCTGGTTGGCGCGGCCCTGCCCGTGGGTGTTGTCGACGAAGGCGCCCAGCGGTGAGCTGCAGCCGGTCTGGCGCCACGAGCCGCCCTTTTGCCCGCGCACGTCGAAGAAGTTGGCGTTGATGGCGATCGTCGGCTGACCCATGCGCTGCCAGGCCTGAAGCGGCGGGTAGAGCTCCGACGCCTGCCACAGTCCCTCGCCGGTGCGGGCCGCGGGATTGTTTTCGCAGCGCGCCTGGTCGCCCTGGTGGGTGTCGACCAGCAGGTGCGGCGCAAGGCGTCCCGCCGCGTTCTTGATGACCATCAGGTGGCCGCCGTTGTTCATCTCGTACCAGCTGCCGCCTGCGTTGAGCATCGGCGCGGGATGACCGGGCCCAAAGTTATAGACCAGGTAGGAACCCTCGGTGGTGTTGATGGCGTTGGTGAGCAGGTCGCGGCCATCCGCGGCGTGCGCGACGGGCTGGCCCGCGGTGGTGGTCAGTGCGACGCACGCAACCACGGCAGCGCAGCCGGCCGCCGCCCGGCGCAACCCGGCGCTTGGGGTCAGCACGATCGCCCTTTCGGCCCTGATGTCGATGCAACATTTAAATCATCAGTCACACTGGCCACAGTGTCAACTTCGATAACGACTCGATGACGGTTAGGGCGCGCTCGAATTACGTTTCTGCACTGGGTATTTCGACCGGGATCTCGGTCCTGGTCGCAGACTCGGCCCCAGCCTCGCCCGCCCCCACGCGCTTGCCCTGGCTGGCCTGGTACTGCGCTTGGTGTTCCGTGGCGATCGCCATCTCGACCGCCCCCTGAATCCGGTGAAAGCCCTTGCGGTCGTACAGGTGGGTGACGATGCCGCCCAGCAGCAGGCCGATGACCAAGCCGATGGCTGTCATGGTCAACGCCTGGGACAAACCGGTGCCCGACCGACCGTCGAGGTACAGAAGCGAACGCACACCAAGGAATACCTGATGCATCGGCTCGAATTCGGCCAGCCAGCGGAACAAGGGAGGCGTGGCCTCCAGGGGGACCGTGGCGCCCGCCGACGGTAGGCCGAGGATCACGAAGATCAACATGCTGACCAGCAGGCCCATCGAACCCAGCACCGACAGCACGGATGCGGACGTGATGCCGACCGCGGCGATCGCGAAGACGCCGAAGGCCCACAACTGCCAGCCAAGGTCTATGGGCATGCCGAGTCCGTGCGCGATCGCCAGGTACACCGCCGAGGTGAGCAGCGCCAGCAGCAGCATCATCACCCATTTGACGAGCAGCGTCTGGAACCGTGAGATCCTGACCTGCTCGGCGAACCGGTACACGGGGCCGAATTCCGCGGGCACATAGCCGAGTAGCGCGTCGACCAGGGTGCTGACCACGACGCTGCCGGTGAATCCCGCCAGCAGCAGCAGGAGCGCGTAGTAGAAGGCCGACAGGCCGTTACCGGTACCGTTCGGCAAGGGTCTGTATACGGTCGACTTGATATCGACGGGGCTGGCCAGTCCCAACTGCGACGCCCCGGTCAATGGCGCGCCACCAGTCTGCGCGGTGACCTCAGCCGTAAGCCTCTGTCCCACTTTGGTGTTCACCACGGACATGGCCTGGGTCAGGGTCTGGCCGGCGATGCTGGACCCCAACGTGCCGGCGCGCGGGTTCGTTGCGATGGTGATGGACGGCCGTTCGGTGCGGCCCGGCGTCACGGCGCTTTCCCCGAAATCCCGCAGCTGCGAAGAAAAGGTCGGCGGTATGACGGCCTCGCCGTACGCCTGGACCCTGTCCAGCAGCTGCTGCGCCTCGTCATGGGATACGACCCGGACGTCGAACTTGTTCTTGTCCAACCCGGCAACCAGGCCGTCCACGATCTGCGCACCCGTCGGTCCGGCGTCCTCGTTCACCACGGCGATGGGGAAGTGCCGCAAATTGGTCATCGGGTTCACGATGCCGCCGAGATACAGCGCGCACAGAGCGGCCATCAGGGCCAACGTGATGAGCAGCGGCGCCGCCCAGAACCGCACCGTCCGAATCGCCTTGATATTCCGCTTGGGATCCGGCGCCGCGTGCCGCGGCCGCGATTGAGACATGCGGGCTCCTGTCTGTCGTGCCCACTCTATGCGGTTCTAGTCGCCCAGCTTTGCGTGCATCTCCCAGACCAGCAGCTCCGACGGCTCGACCGCCGTGACCCGGCGGCCGTCGGCGTCGGTGAACCGCGCCGCGTCGCCCTCATGCAGGTCACCGACGCCTTCCAGGCTGACCCGCCCGCGGGCCGCGAACAGGTGGAGATAGGGCGCTGCAGGCAGCGTCACCGCGTCGCCGGGCTGCAACCGCGCCCCGTGCAGCGCGGCGCGGCGATTGTGCAGGCCGATGGCCGGGTCGCGGCCGGGGATGCCCGAGGCGATGGTCACCAGCGCGCCGTCCAGCGCATCGTCATCGATTTCGCGCTGTTGATAACCTGGCGGGACGCCGGTCTCGTCGGGGATCACCCACATCTGGACGAAACGTACGGCCGCCGTTGCCGATTCGTTCATCTCCGAGTGCAGGATTCCGCTGCCGGCCGACATGCGTTGCGCGAGGCCGGGATAGATCACGCCGCGATTGCCGGTGGAGTCCTGATGCGTGAGCTCGCCCTGCAGCACCCAGGTGACGATCTCCACGTCCCGGTGGGGATGGGTGTCGAAACCGGATCCGGGTTCCACAACGTCGTCGTTGTTCACCAGGAGCAGCCCGTGATGGGTGTTGTCCGGGTCGTAGTGGTCCCCGAATGCGAAGGAATGCCGCGATTGCAGCCAGGGCGTCGTGGTAACGGCCCGGTCGGCCGCGCGCCGGATCTCTGCGTTGGCGGCCACGGGTTCAGCGTAGTCAGACGGGTCCGGGGGTGAGCATTCGCTGGGCATGGCGCAGACCGCTCCACGACCTTGGGGCGCGTCGCGGGCGCCTCCCGGATGCTCAACGCCATCCCGGCGGTGTGCGCGGCCCCGCCCGGACTGCTGTCCGCACTGGACCTGCCGCTGGTCGCCGGGGCGGGGTTGGTCCGTCCGGTCGAGGGTGGCGCGCCGGACAGCCGCCTGTTCTAAGTCCCGGGGGTACCCCGAGAGTATGCAGCGGCGGCCAGCTCGAGGATCTCGGCGCGATCCGCCGAGAGGATGAATCCGGATCGGATCGCCGCGTCGAGTGCCGCGGTGAAACGCGCCAGGTACTCGTCGAGCCCGTTCGGGTACAGCCGGCTCAGCGTGGCGGCGTCGAAGGGCTCGCCGGAGCCGAAGATCCCGGACATGATGCCCTCTTCGCCGCCGAAACCGGATGTCCGCGCGACCGGGACGTCCACCCACGGTGTCCTGACGCCGCCGCGGGCGAGGCCGTTGGAGTCCAGGACGGGTAGCGGCGAATCGGCTTCGCTGACCTCGATCACCGGGGCGGAGGGCGCGGGCTCGCCGGTGTGGAGCCAGGCGTTCAGGGCGGCGAGGGCAGCCTGCAGGACGTAGTGGTGTTGCGGCCCGAAGTTGATGTAGTGCGAGAGTTGCTGGCCCATCAGCATGTTGGTCGGCGCGTACGCGGCGACGATGTCGGCGAGCGGCGCCGAGCCGCTGTCGATCGGCGCCACCTGGATCGTGTAGTTGTCAGCATGGGCGGCACCGGGAATCTCCCAGACCCGCAGCCACTCGTCGTCCGGTCGTCGCGCGAAGTAATAGCCCTCCAAAGCGGCACTGAAGAGGTCGGTTTCGGTGATGACCGTCATCAGCGGGACGCGCAGGTCCGGGCGGAAGGCGACCGCCTGCGGGGCGCCGGCTTCGTCGAAGATGGAACTGCCGTCAAGCGGCGCGGCAGTGCCGAATCGGGAATGGACCAGGAAGCCGTCATAAGCCAGGGCGAGCGGGTCGACGGCGTTGATGTAGGTCGTGAGGAACATCGCCGACTGCGACTCACCGATGGCGACGACCTGCTGCGGGCGCAGGTCACGCAGAACGCTCTGGTGCTCGGGGTCCTTGAGCAGTCGGCCGACCTGGGAAAAGATGTCGTAGGAGAAGGCATCGCCCGGATGACGCAGGGACGCATACCGTTCCGGATCCTGGCACTTAAGGGACATATCCGCGCCGAGCAGGCTGGTACCGCCGCCCTCCACCCCCACCCGCTGAACGGAGACCGCGACGTACGCGTAGCCCGAGCGAACGACTTCGCGGTGCGCCATCATCCATACGGCCGGGGCGTCGATGCCGCCGCTCACGTTGAGCCATTCGACCAGCACCGTCCCATTGAAATCGGGGCATCGCTCCCGATCGGCCGGGGTCAGCACCACGATTCTCGTGGTGTAATCGGATGTTTCACGGGGGGTTACGGCCCATCGGCCGTGTGGACCCAGTTCTGCTGCGGGAGAATAGGATTGGGCGGTTCCCGAGACGAAGAACTCCTCGGCAACGTAGCCCACGCTGCTCAGATGGAAGGCGCCCAACAGCAGAAGTGGCTTGCCGGGCGCGGGTGCGACACGCACGGGATGGGTCATGGTCATAGCGAACCGGGCAGGCCGAATCTAGCGAACATCGTGCCGTCGAGGAAGGCCACCACATGCGATACCCGGCCGCCGACCATGTCCAGCACGTGCAATTGGAACGGCAGGTGCACGTCACCCGCGCGCATGTACGTGGCCGCGGCGGGCCGGCCGTTGGCGACCATGGGGATGATCAGGCGGATGTCACCGGGAGATTCGGCCGGACATTGCCGGCGCAGGTCTTGGGCCTCCGACGACTCCGGCGCGGTCAGCCGATCGTCGGCGCTGGGCCGGACGGTCTCGAGCTGGGATCGGGCCCGCTGCAGCAGGCTGTTGACGGCTGTCGTGGTGGTGCCGACGGCCTCGGGCACCTCGGCGGCCTTCCACCGCAGCACGTCGCGCAGCAACAGCACCGCGGCGTGGGCCGAGAAATCGCTGCCGACCGCCGCGCCACCGTCAGAGCTTTCGGCGTTTACTGCGTTTTCAGCTAGCAGCCTCACGATGCATGAGCCTACGCAGTCTCCGGAACCCTGCCACCGACGGACCGCCACGCCAGACGTTACGCTGCCCGTGATGACTAGGACTTCCCCGACCCGCTCCGAACGTGATTTCGACGGCGTTGGCGGCGTGCGCATCGTCTACGACGTCTGGACTCCGGACGCTCCGCCGCGCGCGGTGGTCGTGCTGTCCCACGGTCTCGGCGAGTACGCCCGCCGGTACGACCACGTCGCGCAGTGCTTCGGTGACGCGGGGCTGGTGACCTACGCGCTGGACCATCGCGGGCACGGCCGCTCCGGCGGCAAGCGGGTGCTGGTGCGGGACATCTCGGAGTACACCGGCGATTTCGACACCCTGGTCGGCATCGCCACCCGGGAAAATCCCGGTCTGAAGTGCATCGTGCTCGGGCACAGCATGGGTGGTGGGATCGTCTTCGCCTACGGCGTGGAGCGCCCGGACAACTACGACCTGATGGTGCTGTCCGGCCCGGCCGTGGCGGCCCAGGACCAGGTGTCGCCGCTGCTGCGGGTGGCCGCCAAGGTCCTCGGCGTGATCGTGCCCGGTCTGCCCGTGCAGGAACTCGACGTCGCCGCCATTTCGCGGGACCCCGCCGTGGTGGCGGCCTACAACGACGACCCGCTGGTGTACCACGGAAAGGTTCCCGCCGGCATCGGCCGCGCGCTGCTGCAGGTCGGCGAGACCATGCCGCAGCGGGCGCCCGCGCTGACCGCGCCGCTGCTGGTGGTGCACGGCTCCGACGACCGGCTGATTCCGGTCGCCGGGAGCCACCGGCTGGTCGAGTGCGTGGGATCCACCGACGTCGAGCTGAAGGTCTATCCGGGCCTCTACCACGAGGTCTTCAACGAGCCCGAACGTGACCAGGTGCTCGCGGACGTCGTCTCGTGGATCTCAAAACGGCTGTGAGCGGGCGTAGTCGACATGTCGCACGGCTCCCGTAGTTTGGCGCTATGACCGACGACAAGATGCTGTCTCGCATTGCAGCGCTGCTGCGTCAGGCCGAAGGCACCGACAACCCGCACGAGGCCGACGCGTTCATGAGCGCCGCGCAGCGGTTGGCGACGGCGGCCTCCATCGACCTCGCGGTGGCGCGGTCGCGCGCGGACGGCCGCTCGCCGGCGCAGGCCCCGACCCAGCGCACCGTCACCATCGGGGCGGCGGGGACGAAGGGGCTGCGCACCTACGTGCAGCTCTTTGTAGTGATCGCGGTGGCCAACGACGTGCGCTGCGACGTGGCGTCGAACTCGACGTTCCTCTACGCGTACGGGTTCGCCGAGGACATCGACGCGAGTCACGCCCTCTACGCCAGCCTGGTGGTCCAGATGGTTCGGGCGTCGGACGGCTACCTCGCCTCGGGTGCCCACCGGCCCACGCCGACGATCACGGCCCGGCTGAATTTTCAGCTCGCCTTCGGGGCGCGCGTCGGTCAGCGCCTGGCCGAGGCCCGCGACGAGGCCCGCCGCGAGGCCACCAAGGACCGCCGTCGGCCGCCGGAAACCGCTATAGCCCTGCGGGACAAGGAGCTTGAGCTGCACGACTTCTACCGCGGCGCGTCGAAGGCGCGGGGCACCTGGCGCGCCAGCCGGACGACGGCCGGGTACTCGTCGGCGGCGCGGCGCGCGGGTGACCGGGCCGGTCGGCGGGCGCGGCTCGGCAGCAGCCCCGAACTGCCCGGCGCACGTAGCGCATTGGGCCGGTGAGTCCGGGCGATCCCGGCAGGAGGGACTCCCAGCGAGCCAAGGTCTACGCCGCCGAGGAGTTCGTCCGGACGCTGTTCGACCGTGCCGCCGAGCATGGATCACCGGCGGTGGAGTTCTTCGGTGCACAGTTGACGCTGCCGCCGGAAGGGCGTTTCGGGTCGGTCGGCGCCGTCCAGCGGTATGTTGACGACGTGCTTGCGCTACCGGCAGTGCGGGACCGGTGGGCGGACGTCTTGCCGCTGAGGGTGCGCGCGCGGCGGGCGGCCACGGCCGCGCACTACGAAAACCGCGACGGCGCGGGGCTCATCGCCGTTCCCGACCGTGACACCGCCGACTGGGCGCTACGCGAGCTGGTGGTGCTGCACGAGGTGGCGCATCACCTGTGCCGAGCGAAGCCGCCGCACGGTCCGGAGTTCGTCGCGACGATCTGTGAGTTGACCGAGCTCGTGATGGGGCCGGAGGTCGGGCATGTGTTGCGCGTCGTGTACGCCAAAGAGGGGGTGCGGTGAACGAGCAGGACCCCGATGCCCGGGCGCGCGAGGTCGAGGCCCAGATGACCGACGACGAGCGGTTCACCCTGCTGGTTGGCGTGATGGGGGCCGGTGAACTGTGGCCGCTGCGCGATGAGCGCATCCCGCCGGGAGTCCCGATGAGCGCCGGATATGTGCCCGGGATCCCCCGGCTCGGCGTGCCGGCGCTGCTGATGAGCGACGCGGGACTCGGTGTCGCCAATCTCGGTTACCGCCCGGGTGACATCGCCACCGCGCTGCCGGCCGGCCTGGCGCTGGCCGCCAGCTTCAACCCGTCGCTCGCCCGCGCCGCCGGCGCCGTGATCGGCCGGGAGGCGCGCAGCCGCGGGTTCAACGTGCAGCTGGCCGGCGCCATGAACCTCGCGCGCGATCCCCGTAACGGCCGCAACTTCGAATACCTCTCCGAGGACCCGCTTTTGACGGCGACGATGGCCGCGGAATCCGTCAACGGGATTCAGGAGCACGGCGTCATTTCGACGGTCAAGCACTACTCACTGAACTGCAACGAGACCAATCGGCACTTTGTGGACGCCGTGATCGACCCCGCGGCGCATCGTGAATCCGACCTGCTGGCTTTCGAATTGGCCATCGAGCGATCGCAGCCGGGCGCCGTGATGACCGCCTACAACAAGGTCAACGGCGATTACGCCGGCGCCAACGACGTCTTGATCAACCAGGTCCTGAAGGGTGCCTGGGGATATCGCGGCTGGGTCATGTCCGATTGGGGCGCGACCTCCGCCTGGGAGTACGCTCTGGCAGGCCTCGACCAGGAGTGCGGCGCGCAAATCGATGCGCTGTTGTGGCAGTCCGAAACATTCGGTGCGCCCCTGCGCGCCGCGTACACCGACGGCAGGCTGCCCAGAGAGCGGCTCTCGGACATGGTCCGCCGCATCCTGCGTTCGATGTTCGCCGTGGGAATCGACAAGGGTGGTGCCACAACGGAACCCGATCTGGCCGCCCACCACGACGTTGCCCTCCAGGTCGCCCGCCAGGGAATCGTGCTGCTCACCAATCGCGGAGTGTTGCCCTTGGCGCCCGAGTCGACCGCTCGTATCGCCGTCATCGGCGGCTACGCCCAGCTGGCCGTTCCGGCCGGCTACGGGTCGAGCGCCGTCGTGCCCCCAAGCGGCTATGCGAACGTCATCCCGATCGGCGGGACCGGCCTGGAGGCCGGCATGCGCAACCTGTACCTGCTGCCGTCGAGCCCGCTCGACGAGCTCAGGAAGCGAATGCCCCACGCGCAGATCGACTTCGACCCCGGGGTCAGTGCGGCCGAGGCGGCTGCTGCGGCGCGCCGGGCCGATATCGCAATCGTCTTCGCGATCCGCGCCGAGGGGGAGGGCTTCGACGCGGCGGACCTGTCGCTGCCGTGGGGCCAGGACGCGCTGATCGCCGCGGTGTCCGCCGTGAACCCCCGTACCGTGGTGGTGCTCGAGACCGGCAACCCGGTGGCGATGCCGTGGCACGGCTCCGTGAACGCCGTTGTGCAGGCGTGGTATCCAGGTCAGGCCGGCGGGCAGGCCATCGCGGAAGTCCTTGCCGGGCAGGTGAACCCGTCGGGCCGGCTACCGGTGACGTTCCCGGTCGACCTGGCTCAGACGCCGCGCCCGGAGCTGCCCGGCCAGGGCGTGCCGTGGGGGACGCCAAGCACCATCGACTACGCCGAAGGGGCCGATGTCGGGTACCGCTGGTTCACCCGAACGGGACAGGTTCCGCTGTTCGCGTTCGGTCATGGACTGTCGTACACCAGGTTTGAGCATCGCGACCTGGCGGTCACCGGCGGTGACACCGTGAGCGCGACTTTTCGGGTGGTCAATGTCGGCGGGCGGTTCGGCGCCGACGTGCCACAGCTGTATCTGACCGCCGCGCCCGGCGGGCCATGTCTACGGTTGCTGGGATTCCAGCGGGTCGAACTCGAGCCGGGTGCGAGCTGCCACGTGACCGTCGAGGCGGACCCTCGCCTGGTCGCCCGGTACGACCGCAGCGCGGGGCGCTGGCGCATCGAGCCGGGTGGCTACAACGTGGCGGTGGGCAGTTCGGCGGTTAGCCCGCAACTGACGGCCGGGGTCGAGTTGGCCGACCGCGCGTTCGGGCGCTGACCGAGAACGCGCAACCGGCCGGCGGAGCCTGTTCTGACGCTACTTGACCGGGTTGAGTTCGTCGCCGCACGTGCAGCGGTACGCCTCACCGGCGCCGGAGCAGTGGCACGGGACCTCGATGCGAACACGGCATCCGCACCCCTCGTGGCCACAGGTCAGCAGGGTTCCCGCTTCGTAGCTAGCCATGTCAATCACCCTCATCTGTGTCGTGGACTCTCCGATGTGGACCAAACCACAGCGTCACTATATACCCCCCATGGGTATATCGCCAAGGGCGTCGGCCGAGACGCGCTAGCGTGGGCGTAATGACCGAGAAACCAACCCCACAAGACGTCGACGACTTTTTGGACAGCACGGTGATCGGCGACGATCCGGCATTGACCGCAGCGTTGGCCGCCAGCGACGCCGCCGGCCTGCCGCCCATCGCGGTGTCGGCGCAGCAGGGCAAGTTCCTCAGCCTGCTGGCCGCCGCGATGCAGGCGCGGCGCATCCTCGAGATCGGCACCCTGGGCGGCTTCAGCACCATCTGGCTGGCGCGCGGCGCCGGCCCGCAGGGGCGGGTGGTGACGCTGGAATACGAGCCTAAGCACGCCGAAGTCGCCCGCGCCAACCTGAGGGAAGCCGGCCTCGCCGACCGGGTGGAGGTGAAAGTCGGTGCCGCGCTCGACACCCTGCCGACGCTGACCGATGGCCCGTTCGACCTGGTGTTCATCGACGCGGACAAGGAGAACTATCCCGCGTATTTGGACTGGGCGGTACGTCTGGCCCGGCCCGGCTCAGTCATTCTGGCGGACAATGTCATTCGCGAGGGCGAGATCCTCCAGACGGCGTCGCGGGACGGCGCGGCGCGCGCGGTGCACCAGACGCTGCAGGAGATGGGCAACCACCCGCGGTTGGACACTGCGGTCATCCAGACGGTCGGGGCCAAGCGCTGGGATGGCTTCGCGCTGGCGCTCGTGCGCTAGCGGGGTGCGCTGGCGGGGTGCAGCAGCGGGGCTCAGCCCGCACCGCGAGCGTAACGCTGTGGCGTCATCCCGCCGCATTTTCGCCGGGGCGTTACGCTCGCGGCCCCAACAATGCAAGCCCGCCTAATGGGAATCGATCAGCGAGTCTTTGACGGGTTATGACCGGGTCCAAGGGAGGCTGATCACCGAGCCACCGGCCGGTGAGCACTTTGTCAGCC
>JARLGR010000142.1 GCA_031292665.1 Mycobacterium sp.
GACGGCCTCGCGCGCGTCGGCCAGATGGAAGCGCCGTATCGCCTCATCGACCAGGTCGAAGTCGATTTCGATCTCCACCCTCTTTTTCATGCGCCAACAATACCCACTCCCCGAAGGCACACCGGCGGTTGCCGGCCCCGGGTCCGGCGAAGTC
The DNA here is from genome assembly GCA_031292665.1 of Mycobacterium sp. Classification (GTDB taxonomy): domain Bacteria; phylum Actinomycetota; class Actinomycetes; order Mycobacteriales; family Mycobacteriaceae; genus Mycobacterium. Next base: position 155 of record JARLGR010000142.1, read on the forward strand.
CGGCAAAGTTTGTCGCGGTGCGGACACGCTTTAGTCTGGTCACGTGTCAGAGGACCGGCTGTACTTTCGTCAACTGCTTTCAGGTCGCGACTTCGCTGCGGGGGACATGTTCGCGACGCAAATGCGCAACTTCGCCTACCTGATCGGCGACCGTGAGACCGGGGACTGCGTGGTCGTGGACCCCGCATACGCCGCGGGCGATCTGCTCGACACGCTGGCGTCCGACGGCATGCACCTTTCCGGGGTGCTGGTGACCCACCACCACCCCGATCACGTCGGCGGCTCGATGATGGGCTTTGCGCTCCAGGGCCTGGCGGAACTGCTGGAACGAGCGGAGGTGCCGGTGCATGTGAACACCCATGAGGCGCTCTGGGTTTCCCGCGTCACCGGAATCAGCCTCGGCGACCTCACCACCCACGAGGGCCACGACAAGGTCAATGTCGGCGATATCGAGATCGAATTGCTGCACACCCCCGGCCACACGCCCGGCAGTCAGTGCTTCCTGCTCGACGGCCGGCTTGTCGCCGGCGACACATTGTTTCTGGACGGCTGCGGACGCACCGACTTTCCCGGCGGCGACTCCGACGAGATGTACCGCAGCCTGCAGAGGCTTTCCACCCTTCCGGGTGACCCGACGGTGTTTCCCGGGCACTGGTATTCGGCCGAACCGAGTGCCTCCCTTGCGGAGGTCAAGCGGTCCAACTACGTGTACCGAGCCGCCGATCTTGACCAGTGGCGAATGTTGATGGGTGGCTGACGGATTCGGGGGGCGCGGCCGCGCCGGCGGGCGATATGCGCAGGTCGCGGGATTACCACGCGAGCGTTCGCCACTGGAGACCAACGTGGTGCTGGAATGGGATGACCTGCCGCCCGTGCAGCGCATCGAGCTGATGACGACCCACGAACTGGCGAAACGGGAGAAACAGAAGCTTGAGCTGTTGCGGGGCCTGCTGACGTACTTCCACTACGCAAGCAAGGAAACTCGTCCGGACGTGTTCCGCGGCGAAATCGAACGGATCAACGGCGCCGTGCAGGAAACGCAGGAAAGATGGCGCACCCGGCAACTCGATGCGCCTACCGATGTCAGTCTGCGCTGGGGCAATGCGGAGAACGATCTGGGCAAGCACCGCAGCCAAACGTCGATCTGATTCAATCGACTCCGCTGTCCGTAGCAGAGGAGCAACCCATGAGCGGCCCGGTCTTCTACAGCCACAAGGATCCCATCGCCGTCATCAGGATGGACGACGGCAAAGTCAATGCGCTGGGCCCGACGATGCAACAGGCCCTCAACGAGGCGATCGACAAGGCGGATCGCGACAACGCCGGCGCCCTGGTGATCACCGGGAACGAGCGCGTGTTCAGCGGTGGGTTCGACCTGAAGATCCTCACCTCTGGCGAGGTGCAGCCCGCGATCGACATGCTCAGGGGCGGATTCGAGCTGGCGTACCGACTCCTGTCCTACCCGAAGCCGGTGGTGATGGCATGCACCGGACACGCCGTCGCGATGGGCGCGTTCCTGTTGTCGTCCGGTGACCACCGGGTGGCCGCTCACGCGTACAACATCCAGGCCAACGAAGTCGCGATCGGCATGATCATCCCCTATGCGGCCCTGGAGATCATGAAGCTGCGGCTGACACAGTCGGCCTACCAGCAGGCGGTCGGGCTCGCCAAAACGTTCTTCGGCGAGACCGCCCTCGCCGCCGGCTTCGTCGACGAGATCGTGTTGCCCGAGATGGTGGTCAGACGCGCCGAAGAGGCCGCGCGCGAATTCGCCGGGCTACACCAGCGCGCCCACGCCGCAACGAAGTTGCGCGCCCGCGCCGACGCGCTCAAGGCCATCCGTGCCGGCATTGACGGCATAGAGGCCGAATTTGGCCTATAGGGCGCCGGGCCAACAGCGACGAAACGCGGTGGCCGTTTAAGCACCTGGCCACCGCGTTCCCGTCGCCTCCTCGTATCGCCAGTGTGACATACACGCAGGGCGCCGTCACTTCACCCCGCAGCGCACCCAACCGCCCAAATCACAGCAGCTGACGAACGTAGCCCAGAACCTCGTCGGCGGCGGCGAAGCCGCCGAGGTGGCTCTCCTCGGGCCGCAACACCAGTTCGGCATCGGGCAGGTGCGACACCGCGCACCGCGCGGCATCGAGCGGCACGATCGGGTCGGTGTCGCCATGCCACCACCGCACGGGAACCTTGACGTCGGCCAGCCGGAACCCCCAGTCGCGCCCGAACAGGCGGATGTCGTCGACCACGGCCCAGAAACGGCCCCCGGAGAGGACGACGAGGTCGTCGAGGAACATCGGCTCCATCTCCGGATCGGCGAGGACCCGGCGGTCGCCCGCCTTCGTGGTGGCGGTGTAGGCCAGGTAGCCGTAATGCCCGAACGGGAGGGCCGGCAGCACCAGTCCGGACACCAGCGCGGACAACGGCCAGCGCAGACGCGACAGCAGCGGCGCGAAGCGGCGCGTCAAGTCGATGGCGCCAATCGCGCACGCCTCGGGTCCCACCGTGGGCGTCACGCCGCCCAGCACGCCCACGGCCGCGACGCGGCTGGCGAGCGGCGGCACCGCGCCACAGGCAAGCGCATATGGGCCGCCGCCCGACAGACCGACGACGGCAAGCCGCTGGGCGCCCAGCGCGTCGGCCACGAAGGCCATGTCGGTGGCCCACTGGGCCACCGTCTCGTAGCGATGCGGGTCGGAAAGATGGGTGCCCGGCCGCTCCACCGCGACTACGCGAAGGCCGAGTTGTTCGGCCGCGCGCCGGCCAGCCTGCGGGAACTGGCGGCGACCGCCGGGCGTCCCGTGGAACCACAGCACGACCTCGCCCGCGGGATCGCCGTATTCGGCGAAGCCGAGCCGGCGCCCGTTGGGTAGGTAGAAGCGCCCTTCGGCGCGCGGCTTCGGGGCGCGCGCCACGCGGAAGGGGTGGCGCAAGGGATTGTTCGGTCTCATCGGTCTACGCCTGTGTCCGCCGAAACCCATTGGTAGGGAAGGAACTTGCCATCGAACGTCACCAAAACCCGGTCGCCCGACGGATGCGGCTTCTTCTGCAGGTCCACGCTGAAGTTGATCGCGCTCATGATGCCGTCGCCGAATTGCTCGTGAATCAGCTCCTTGATGGCGCCACCGTACACCTGGAGCGCTTCGTAGAAGCGGTAGATGGTGGGGTCGGTCGGCACCCTGGGAGCCTCCGAGGTGTGCAGCCCGCCGCGCGTCGGCGGTGCCGCCAGCACGGGCACCACCGACTCGTCCAGGTCCAGCATCTTCACGAGGACGCGGGCAAGGTCAGCGGGAATCGGGTGCTCGCCGAGCAACGCCGACGTGGTCCACACCACCGGCCTCCTGATCGCGTCTGCAAGCTCCTGCCAACTCAGGCCGAGCCTCAGGCGGGCGAC
>JARLGR010000143.1 GCA_031292665.1 Mycobacterium sp.
CCCGCGACGCTGCGCTGCGCGGGGCGGCCGGCTGCCTGCTTGCCCTGGTGGTGGCCTTGACGATCGGCGCGGCAACCCGCCGGTTACGGGGGACCCACAACGGTGTCCCGGGCGACTGACGCCTTTTCCCGGCTCAGTTCCGGCCCGGACGGCAGCGCGGTCAGCAACGGCCAGGGCGCCGCGGTGGCCGCCGACAGACCGAGGTCGTGCGCCGCGTCGTCGTCGTGAACGGCGAACCGCACTCCTGTCTCGGTGACGAGGTAGCGCGTGCCGGCGCGCCCATCCCCCGTCACGTAGGCGCTCCGGCCGGGCGGCAGGTAGACGGCGTCCAGAGCCGGACCACGGCCGTCGGCCTGCGACAAGGTCACCGGCGCCTGGCCGGGCGGCACCGGCAGGCCGCTTCCGGTCAGGAACGCGACAGCGGAGCGGCCGGACGAAGCGGGCCCCCACGTGACACACAGGTCGCCGCTCCCGTCCACCGGCGTGGGTGCCCGGTCCGGGAAGCTCGCCACCGGCAGCGTGTCGACGATCGCGGTGGCGCGAATCGCGTCGGCTGCCACCGTGACGGTATTGGCGGTACCCTGCGAGTCGCCGAACCGCAGGATGTCGGCGGCAACCCGGCCGATGCGCTGGACGCCGCCGGCCACGACCGCGTAATACTCGTCACCGTCGGCTCGGGCGATCCGCAGCACGCTGCCCACCGGAATGCCGGGCAGCCCGGCCGCCGCTTCGCCGGCGTCGCGAACGCGCGGCGCCGCTATCGGGGACGCCTCGGGGACGGCATTCAGCAACGCCTGCGACACCAGCCGCGGCGCTCGGCCCTCGAGTCGAAGCGCGCGCAGCACCGCGGCATCGGCGAGGTCCACCAGCGCGCGCCGGCCGTCGTAGAGCAGGTAGCCTGGCGAACCCGACGGCGGCGCAACCAGGACGGCCAGGTCGGGTGCCAGACGACGCAGCGATGAGCCCTGCGTAGCCCCGACGACGACCGTCGTTGCACCCGCGCCGTCCTCGTCACAGATCGTCCACACCGATTCGTCGCCCGACAGTGGCCTGCCGAGAAGCTGCGGCGCACCCGGGACGCCCAGCAGCGGACCGCGTTTGACGCGAGCCAAATCCGACTCGCGCACCGGGAGCGGGTCGGCGGCCGTCGCCGCGACCAACCGGGCGGAAGCCAAGTTCAGCGCCGGATGCCAGGTGTCGCCGACCCGCACGTACAGCGCCCCGGATTCCCGGGTCACCACGATCTGGGCGTGGTCGAGCGCCGGCTGTGGCCGCAGCAAAGCCAGTACCGCACATCCCGCCGTGGCGATGGCCGCGAGCACACATCCCACCGCCAGCGGCGCCGACGCCGAGGGCGGGCGCCCGCCAGCCGGGCGGAGGTCGCCGGCGAGCAACGCGCACTCGAGGCGACGCAGCAGGAATCGGTAACCACTGACCTGCAGCCAGGTCGTCGGCTGGCGCGGCACTGACCCCCCCGATCTGCGACATGAGTTCCGCTCACGGTAGACCCCCCGCCGGGGGGCGCGCGCAGCTTATCCACAGGTCAGCGAGTTTTCAGTCACCGCCCGCTGCGGTTAAAATCCTGGGGTGACTCTTCAGAGGACACGTGGCCCATGGGGGGGCAGCGCGCGGTCGGCCGGCCGGTGGGTCGGCCTCACTGCCGCCGCGCTCGTTGTCGCCGCCGTGACCCTCGTCAACCCCACCACCATCCCGGTCGCTTCTGCCGACGACTGCCCCGACGTCGAGATCATCTTCGCCCGCGGCACCAACGAGCCACCCGGCCTGGGCCGGGTCGGCGACGCGTTCGTCGACTCGTTGCGCCAGCAGACCGGCGGCATGAACATCGACACCTACGGGGTGAACTACGCCGCCAGCAAGCTGCAGCTGCACGGCGGCGACGGCGCCGACGACACCGTCAACCGCGTCAAGCAGACCGTGGCCAAGTGCCCGAACACCAAGATCGTGCTGGGCGGCTACTCGCAGGGCGCGTCGGTGATGGACATCGTCGCCGGGGTGCCCATCGGCGGCATCAACTGGGGCAGTTCGATTTCGCCGGACCTGGCCAGCCACGTCGCGGCGGTCGCCACCTTCGGCGACGTCGCCGACCGCGCCGGCGGCTCGCTGCCGACCGCAAGCGCGCTGCTCGGGTCAAAGGCGATCGACCTGTGCAACCCCGAGGACCCGATCTGTCACGCGGGCCCCGGAAACGAGTGGAGCGGGCACACCGAGGGTTACGTGCCCGTCTACACCACCCAGGCGGCCGCTTTCGTCGCGTCCAAGCTGCTGGCCGGTGGCCGGCCAGCAGGTGCCCGGTTTCGGGCCCCAGATGCCCGCCTACGCCCCGCAGTCGCCGGCCTACGCCCCACAGCTGCCCGGCACGCTGGCGCCGGGATCCGGGCCCTCGGTCCACGGGTCGGCACCCGCGCCGCAGCCTAGCCTGGTCACAGCAGTGCACTGACGCACGACCAACAACTCCCGTAACATCGTTGCGTGAGGCTTATCCCGTTTGGGCTGGCCGCGTTCACTGCGGCAGCATTGGTGCTCGCGCCGCCGCTGGCGCCCCGGGCGTCGGCGTCCTGCCCCGACGTCGAGGTCATCTTCGCCCGGGGAACCGACGAGCCACCCGGTGTCGGGCGGGTGGGACAGGCCTTCGTCAGCTCGCTGCGCCAGCAGACGCGCAAGAACGTCAGCGCGTACGGGGTCAACTATCCGGCCAACAAGGACTTCCTGGCCGCCACCGACGGCGCCAATGACGCCAGCAACCACGTCCAGCAGATGGCCGACAACTGCCCGAACACGAAGCTGGTCCTCGGCGGCTACTCACAGGGTGCCGCCGTCATCGACGTCGTCACCGCTGCGCCGCTTCCCGGCCTCGGCTTCCGGCAGCCGTTGCCGGCCGATGCCGCCAATCACGTCGCCGCAGTCGCCCTGTTCGGGAATCCGTCGGGCCGGGCGGGCGGGCTGATGAGCGCCCTGACCCCGGATTTCGGCGGCAAGACCATCGACCTGTGCAACCAGGGCGACCCGATCTGCTCGGACGGCAATCAGTGGAAGGCGCACCTGGGCTACGTGCCGGGGCTGACCAGCCAGGCCGCTGGCTTCGTCGCCGGCAAAGTCTAGGTCCGCGACCGCAGGTCCCGCGTGATCAGATTCCGCGCGGCCAGTTGGTCGTCGGGCGGGTAGTCCACGCTGACGAGCGTCAAGCCATGCGCCGGCGCGGGCGCGAAGTCACTGGAACGCTCTGCAGCGGAAAGCAATTCGCCGCACCATGACACCGGGCGCCGGTGTTCACCGACCGCCAGCAGCGCCCCGACCAGCGAGCGCACCATCGACCAGCAGAACGCGTCCGCGGTGACGTGCGCGGTGATCAGATCGCCCTCGCGCAACCAGTCCAGCCGCTGCAGGTCGCGGATGGTGGTGGCGCCGTCACGCTGACGGCAGAACGCGGCGAAGTCGTGCAGACCCAACAGATCCCGCGATGCGGTGTTCATCGCGTCCAGGTCCAGGGCGCGCGGCCACGCCGTCACGTACCGTGCCTGCTGCGGCAGCACACCGTAGGGCGCCGTCGACAGCCGGTAGACGTAGTGGCGGCGCAGCGCCGAGAAACGGGCGTCGAATCCCTCTGGCGCGCCCGCGATCTCGGTGACGCGGACATCGGCGGGCAGGAACCGGCCGAGGCGGCGCAGCAGCGGCAGGAACTCGGGGTCACCGGCGCGCGGCGACCGCCCGTGAGCGTTCGCCACCGCGTCGACCGGCACGTCGACGTGGGCCACCTGCCCGGCGGCGTGGACGCCCGCGTCGGTGCGTCCGGCGGCGCGCAGATGCACCGGGGTGCGGAAAACGGTCGTCAGCGCCTCGTCGAGAACGCCGGCGACGGTACGCTGCCCGGACTGAGCTGCCCAGCCCGCAAATTCGGTTCCGTCGTAGGCGATGTCAAGCCGCAGACGGACGACCTCGCTAATTCTCGGTGGCACCTTCGGGCTTGTCGGCGGGAGCTTCGGCGGCCTCACCGGACGCCTCCGGCTCGACCGCGGCCTGCGGTGCCGCCGCCTGGGTCTCGCGGGCTTCGGGCTCGTCGGCGGAAGCCTCGGCGGCCGAGCTGTCCACCGCTTCCGGCTCGACCGCGGCCTGCGGCGCCGCGGCGGCAGCCTCGGGGGCTGCCTTCTTCGAGGCCTTCACCCGGCGCGCCCGGTCGGCCTCCGACGTGACGGTCTTCTCCCGCACCAACTCGATCACGGCCATCGGGGCGTTGTCGCCCTTGCGCGGCTCGACCTTGATGATGCGGGTGTACCCACCGTCGCGGTCGGAGAAGAACGGCCCGATCTCGGCGAACAAGGCGTGCACCACGTCCTTGTCGCGGATCTTCTTCAGCACCTCTCGACGGTTGTGCAGCGAGCCCTTTTTCGCGTGCGTGATCAGCTTCTCCGCGTATGGCCGCAGCGCGCGCGCCTTCGGCTCGGTCGTCTTGATCCGCCCGTGCTCGAACAGCGACGTGGCCAGATTTGCCAGGAGGGCCTTCTGGTGCGACGACGACCCGCCGAGGCGAGGACCCTTGGTGGGCTTGGGCATTGCTGGCGCTCCCGTCTAGGTTTCGCTGAATCCAATTTTCCGGTTCCTCGGCGGGCCGCTACGCGCCCGCATCGTCACCGGAGGCTAATTAGAGCTGTTCGGTTTCCGCGTAGTCCTGGTCGTCGTAGGCACCCTCGGTGGACCAGGTGCCGGTGGCGACGTCGTAGCCCGCGACCTCGGACGGGTCGAAGGTGGGCGGGCTGTCCTTGAGCGACAGTCCCAGCTGGTGCAGCTTGACCTTGACCTCGTCGATGGACTTCTGACCGAAATTGCGGATGTCGAGCAGGTCGGACTCGGTGCGCGACACCAGCTCGCCGACGGTGTGCACACCCTCACGCTTGAGGCAGTTGTAGGAGCGCACGGTCAGGTCGAGGTCGTCGATCGGCAACGCGAACGACGCGATGTGGTCGGCCTCCGCCGGCGACGGCCCGATCTCGATGCCCTCGGCCTCGATGTTGAGTTCGCGTGCCAGACCGAACAACTCGACCAGCGTCTTGCCGGCCGAAGCCAGCGCATCCCGGGGGGTGATCGAATTCTTGGTCTCGACGTCCAGGATCAGCTTGTCGAAGTCGGTGCGCTGCTCGACACGGGTGGCCTCCACCTTGTAGGTGACCTTGAGCACCGGCGAGTAGATGGAATCGACCGGGATGCGGCCGATTTCGGCGCCGGAGGCCCGGTTCTGCACCGCCGGGACGTAGCCGCGGCCACGCTCGACGACGAGCTCGACCTCGAGCTTGCCCTTGTCGTTCAGGGTCGCGATGTGCATGTCGGGGTTGTGGACGGTCACGCCGGCCGGCGGCACGATGTCACCCGCGGTGACCTCACCCGGACCCTGCTTGCGCAGGTACATGGTGACCGGTTCGTCCTCATCGGATGACACGACCAGACCCTTGAGGTTCAGGATGATGTCGGTGACGTCTTCCTTGACGCCGGGCACGGTGGTGAACTCGTGCAGCACGCCGTCGATGCGGATGCTGGTGACGGCCGCGCCGGGAATCGACGACAGCAGCGTGCGACGCAGCGAGTTACCCAGGGTGTAACCGAACCCCGGCTCCAGCGGTTCGATGACGAACTGGGACCGGTCGTCGGTGAGGACCTCTTCGGACAGTGTGGGTCGCTGAGAAATCAGCATGGTGTTTCTTCTTCTCCTTCTCGGCACCCGCTATTTGATGCCGGCTCGGTTGTCTGGTCGCCGCGTCCGCGGCTCCAGCACTACTTCGAGTAGTACTCGACGATGAGCTGCTCGGTGAGCGGCACGTCGATCTGTGCCCGCTCGGGCAGCTGGTGGATCAGGATTTGCTGACGCTCCCCCACGACCTGCAGCCAGCTCGGGATCGGGCGGTCACCCGCCGTCTCGCGCGCGATCTGGAACGGCACCGTGTTCAGCGAGCCGTCCCGCACGTCGACGATGTCGTACTGCGACACCCGATAACTGGGGACGTTGACGTGTACACCGTTGACGCTGAAGTGCCCGTGGCTGACCAGCTGGCGGGCCATCCGGCGCGTCCGGGCCAGCCCGGCGCGGTACACGACGTTGTCCAGCCGGCTTTCCAGGATCCTGAGCAGCTCCTCACCGGTCTTGCCCGGCTGCCGCGAGGCCTCTTCGTAGTAGCGGCGGAACTGCTTTTCCATGACGCCATAGGTGAAGCGGGCCTTCTGCTTCTCCTGCAGCTGCAGCAGGTATTCGCTTTCCTTGATCCGCGCGCGGCCGTGCTGGCCGGGCGGATAGGGGCGCTTCTCGAAGGCCTGGTCGCCGCCGACGAGGTCGGTGCGCAGCCGGCGCGATTTGCGGGTGATAGGTCCGGTATAACGAGCCATTGTTATCTCCTAGACGCGCCGGCGCTTGGGCGGACGACAGCCGTTGTGCGGCTGGGGGGTGACGTCGGAAATCGCGCCGACCTCGAGGCCGGCGGCCTGCAGCGACCGGATCGCGGTCTCCCGGCCCGAACCCGGGCCCTTGACGAACACGTCGACCTTCTTCACGCCGTGCTCCTGGGCCTTGCGCGCGGCGTTCTCGGCGGCCAGCTGGGCCGCGAACGGTGTCGATTTCCGCGATCCCTTGAAGCCGACGTGACCGGATGACGCCCAGGCGATGACGTTGCCCTGCGGGTCGGTGATCGTCACGATCGTGTTGTTGAACGTGCTCTTGATGTGGGCGGCGCCGTGCGGGATGTTCTTCTTTTCCCGCCTGCGGGTCTTGTGTCCCTTCTTGGGACCCGCCGCTGCTGCCTTCTTGGCTGGGGGCATCGGTTACCTGGCCTTCTTTTTGCCCGCGATGGTGCGCTTGGGGCCCTTGCGGGTCCGCGCGTTGGTCTTGGTCCGCTGGCCGCGCACCGGCAGGCCGCGGCGATGCCGCAAACCCTGGTAGCAGCCGATCTCGATCTTGCGGCGAACGTCGGCCTGCACCTCCCGGCGCAGGTCACCCTCCACCTTCAGGTTCGCTTCGATGTAGTCACGCAAGTGGGTCAGCTGGTCGTCGGTGAGGTCCCTGGTGCGCAGGTCCTTGTCGATGCCGGTGGCCGCCAGAATCTCGTTCGAGCGGGTACGGCCGACGCCGAAGATGTAGGTCAGGGCGATCTCCATCCGCTTATCGCGCGGCAGATCGACGCCGACTAGTCGAGCCATGGGTGGCGTTTCCTCTTATCTCAGCGGAGGTCTTGTCCCAGTCCGTTCCCGCTTCGCGGGGCCCGGCCTCCATCCGGGCGTGGATGAGCGGCGTATCCGCTCACTGGTGCTGGGAGGTCTGCATTCAGTTGTGTCAGCGGGCTGTTGCGGACTAGATCCGATTGCCCGGCTTCTCCTCGGGCCGCTGCACGGCCCGCATCGTCGCCGGACTAGCCCTGGCGCTGCTTGTGGCGCGGATCTGGGCAGATCACCATGACCCGCCCATGCCGACGGATCACCCTGCACTTGTCACAGATTGGCTTGACGCTCGGGTTCACCTTCACGGCTGTTTCGATCCTGTTCTGTCTACTCGTCGGTTACGCGGTCCGGGCTTCTCGTCACTTGTACCGGTACACGATGCGGCCCCGCGACAGGTCGTAGGGGGACAACTCCACCACCACCCGGTCCTCGGGCAGGATGCGGATGTAGTGCTGCCGCATCTTGCCGCTGATGTGGGCAAGCACCTTGTGGCCGTTCTCCAGCTCAATGCGGAACATCGCATTGGGCAGGGGCTCGACCACGCGGCCCTCGACCTCTATGGCACCGTCCTTCTTCGCCATAAACTTCCCAGAAATCCTCGTCTTTTAGTTTCGTTCGTCTGCGCCCAGATCGGCGCGAACTCTGGCCCCGACTTCAAACGTGAGCCGGTGACCGGAAATTCCTGGGGACGGGGCACACAAAAGCCGGCGCGTTAGCCGCACCGTTACCCCACGATACCTGGTCTTTCGGCTCCACCAAAATCCAGCCACCTTCGCGGAATAGCCGCACCGCACCGCCGGTTGGAGACACCATGACCGATGCGCACGCCAGTGATGCAGCCAGCAAGCCCAATCTAGGCCGGTTCGGATCGTTCGGGCGCGGCGTCACGCCCCAGCAAGCCAGAGAAATCGAGGCCCTGCGCTACGGGGCGGTCTGGGTCGGTGGTTCGCCCCCCGCGGAGCTGGCCTGGGTAGAGCCCATCCTGGCGGCGACGACCACGTTGCAGGTGGCCACCGGCATCGTCAACATCTGGACAGCGGCCGCGAAGCCGGTCGCGGACTCCTTCCACCGCATCGACAAGGCCTACCCGGGACGCTTCCTGCTCGGTATCGGCGTCGGCCATCCCGAGGCCCACAGCGAGTACCGCAAGCCCTACGACGCGCTGGTGGAGTACCTCGACCGGCTGGACGACTACGGCGTGCCCGCGAACCGGCGCGTGGTGGCGGCCCTCGGCCCCCGGGTGCTGAAGCTCTCCGCGCAGCGCAGCGCCGGGGCGCACCCCTACCTGACCACCCCGGAGCACACCGGGCAGGCCCGCGAACTGATGGGCCCGTCGGCATTCCTGGCGCCGGAGCACAAGGTGGTGCTCACCACCGATCCCGAGAAGGCTCGTACGGTCGGCCGCAGGGCGCTCGACATCTACTTCAACCTGGCCAACTACCGCAACAGCTGGAAGCGGCTGGGCTTCTCCGACGAGGAGGTCACCCGGCCGGGCAGCGACCGCCTCGTCGACGCCGTCGTGGCTTACGGCACCCCCGACCAGATCGCGGCGCGGCTCAAACAGCACCTCGACGCCGGCGCGGACCACGTGCCCGTGCAGGTCCTCACCAAGGACGAAAACCTGGTTCCGGCACTGGCCGAGCTGGCGGGGCCGCTCGGGCTGAACGGGTCCTGAGCGAGCCGACGCCGCACATCTGACGGGGGGCCTCGATGACCGAGGCAGTTTCGCTCAAACCCGACCCGGGCCGGTTGGTGTATGGCCGCCTCGAGCAACAGTGCAAGGCGGGCGCCGAGAGGTGGCCATTCAGGTGCTCGGCACCCGCGACGACGAGGCGCTACTGGCCGCGCTGAGGGAAATAGCCTGGCAGTTGGGGCTAACCGGCACCGGCTGACCGTCCCCCTCGTCTATGGTGTCTGACCATGCGACTGCTGGTCACCGGAGGCGCCGGCTTCATCGGCGCCAACTTCGTGCATGCCACGGTGCGCGAACACCCCGAAGATGCCGTGACGGTGCTCGACGCTTTGACCTATGCCGGCCACCGCGAGTCGCTGGCCGAAGTCGAAGACGCGATCAGGTTCGTCGAGGGCGATATCACCGACACCGAGCTGGTTTCGGAGCTGGTCGCCGAGTGCGACGCGGTCGTGCATTTCGCCGCGGAAAGCCACGTCGACAACGCGCTGGACGACCCGGTGCCGTCGGTGTACACCAACGTGATCGGGACGTTCACCATCCTGGAAGCGGTGCGACGGTACGGCGTGCGGCTGCACCACATCTCGACCGACGAGGTCTACGGCGACCTGGAGCTCGACGATCCCAAGCGGTTCACCGAGTCGACGCCCTACGACCCGTCGAGTCCGTACTCGGCGACCAAAGCCGGCGCCGACATGCTGGTCCGGGCCTGGGTGCGGTCCTACGGGGTGCGCGCGACGATCTCCAACTGCTCCAACAACTACGGGCCGTACCAGCACGTCGAGAAGTTCATCCCGCGTCAGATCACCAATGTGCTCACCGGCCGTCGGCCCAAGCTGTACGGCAACGGCGCCAACGTCCGTGACTGGATCCACGTCGAAGACCACAACAGCGCGGTCCGGCGAATCCTGGAAAAAGGCCAGATCGGCCGGACGTACCTGATCAGCGCCGAGGGTGAGCGCGACAACCTGACCGTGCTGCGCACGCTGCTGAAGATGATGGGTCGCGACCCCGACGACTTCGACCACGTCCCCGACCGCGTCGGTCACGACCTGCGGTACGCCATAGACCCGTCGACGCTGTACGACGAATTGGCGTGGACGCCACCGCACAGCAACTTCGAGGAGGGCTTGCGCGCCACGATCGACTGGTACTGCAACAACGAATCATGGTGGCGCCCGTTGAAAGACGCCGCGGAGGCCCGCTACGAGGAACGAGGTCAATGAGGTGAAAGTTCGCGAACTCAGCATCCAGGGCGCCTGGGAGATCACTCCTACCATCCACGGCGACTCCCGGGGACTGTTATTCGAATGGCTCAAAGGTCGCGAGTTCACCGAATTCGCCGGTCACCGCTTGGACGTCCGGCAAGCCAACTGCTCGGTGTCGTCGGCCGGCGTGCTGCGCGGCCTGCACTTCGCCCAAGTGCCACCGGGCCAAGCCAAATATGTGACCTGCTTGCACGGTTCAATATTCGACGTTGTCGTTGACATCCGGGTTGGCTCGCCGACATTCGGCCAGTGGGATTCGGTTCTGCTCGATGACCAGGACCGCAGGACGGTCTACATCTCCGAGGGTCTTGCGCATGGATTCTTTGTTCAGCATGACAATTCGACGCTGATGTACCTGTGCTCGGCGGAGTACAACCCGCAGCGCGAGCACACCATTTGCGCGACTGATCCCGAACTGGCGATCGACTGGCCGGTGATTGAAGGCGCCGCCCCCAGCCTGTCCGACCGGGATGCCGCGGCCCCCAGCTTTGCCGAAATGCGCGCTTCCGGCCTACTCCCCACCTGGGAGGAGACGCGGACGTTCATCCACGGTATGCGCGACGGGTGACGTGCCGGGTCGGACGGCCCAAACACGCCGGGCTGTAGCGAAAACCACTAATTTCTCGCCGAATAGCACCTACCATCCGATAATCGCCATTTAGGGTGGCCGAGCGCTCTAACAAGGGGCTGTCCGGAGGTGTCGTGTCGTTTGTGATCGCAGCGCCCGAAATGGTGACGGATGCGGCGACGAATTTGGCGAGCATCGGTTCAGAGATCGGTGCGGCCAACGGGGCGGCAGCGGCGCCCACGACGGAAATACTTTCGGCCGGGGCCGACGAGGTGTCGACCGCCATCACGGCGATATTCTCCGACTACGCGTCGGCATATCAAGCGCTGATCGTCAAGGCCGCGGCCTTCCACGCGCAGTTCATGCAGACCCTTAATGCGGGTGCGGGTTTGTACACGGCTACCGAGGCCGCCAACGCCAACCCACTGCAGATCCTCCAGCAAGACGTGCTGCGGCTCGTCAACGCGCCGACCACGGCGTTGCTCGGTCGTCCGCTGATTGGCGACGGCGCCAACGGCGTGACCAGCGCGCAAGGAGCCGGGACGCCGGGTGGGGCCGGTGGCCTGCTGTGGGGAAACGGCGGGAACGGTGGGAACAGCACCGCTGCCGGAGTGCACGGCGGCGCCGGCGGATCGGCAGGCCTCGTGGGCAACGGTGGCAGCGGCGGGACGGGTGGCATGGGCGCGGTTGGCGGTGCCGGCGGCCGTGGCGGCCTGTTGTGGGGCGCCGCCGGGGCCACCGGCGCGGCTGGCACAGCCACGATCCCGCTGCTGTTCCAAAACGTAGACCTGGTAGCAAACATCTCGGTGGGCAACGGTCCGAGTGTGCCGGTGATCGTTGACACCGGATCCAAGGGCCTGATCCTCCCCCTCCAAGATGTCAACCTGCAGAGCTTGGGCGCGGCCACCGGGCGAGGCACCGTCACGTACGGCGAACCGGGGGATTACCTGACGGAGAGCTTCAACACCTATACGGCACCGGTGAATTTCGGAAATGGAATCGTCACTACGCCGACCACCATCGCCGTCGTCACCTCCGCGACCCTGAATGGCGCTCCGTATTCGCAGGCGCCTGCCATTTTGGGTATCGGTGTCAATTCAGGTGGTCCGGTGGCGACCAGCCCGGTGTCGGCATTGCCCGGCGGCTGGGGCCAGGGTGTGCTCATCAACGAACCCGGCGGCGTGATGGAGTTCGGCGCCAACCCGCTACCGGCCTACGCGTCGGTGACCGGAGCCCCGGTCACCACCCTCGATGTCAGCATCAACAACGGGGCTCTGCAACAGACCGGCAGCGCGTTCATCGATTCCGGTGGCTTATATGGAGCCGTCCCGTCGGCGCTGGGCCCTCCCCCCGACGGCAACGGATACGTGGCACCGGGAACCGGCATTTCCGTCTATACCACCTGCGGGACGTTGCTCTACACGACGACGACGGGTTCGCAACAGATGACCATTCTGCCGAGCGGCTCGTATGGGGCCGACTTCAACACCGGGGTCATTCCCTTCTTGGCTGATCCGATTTACCTCTCGTACAGCCCAAGTAGTTACGGGACAATGGTTTTCGATACCTGAGCCTGCGACGCGGCCGGATGCGCCGTGAAATCACGCCTCTTGGCAACGTTGCGGCCGTCAGTGCACCCCGATCTCGTCGCAGATCGGCGGGATGATGATCAAGTTGCCGCGCGGGGTGCAGAAGGAAGGCGGGGCTGGCGGAGGCGGGGCGGGCGGCGGGGTGAGCATCGGGGGTGCAATGTCCGCCGAAACGAAGCTTTGCAATGGATTTGCGTGAGTGTCCAACCATGAGCAAATTGCCCTCGCCGAACGGAACGTCATACCCCCATGTGTGGCAAACATCCACGTTCCATCGAATGCCCTGGAACGGTAGCGCTTGACCTGGACACCAGTTGTGTGGCTGTGCGGGGAAAAGGGTCGGCGTGGACGGTGGCCGCGGCCATCCCCGAACCCGCCATTACGGCTACAGCAGCGCCCCTGCGACGATCGTCTTGACAGTGCGCGTGTGTGACATTTCCTGGCGTCCTTTACGGACGGCATCGCTGCTGGCACTCACTATTCACCCGCACCGACTCCGCCACAATAGGTAGTTGGCTACTCGACTCGGTACAAGCGGGCGGTTAGCTACCGATCCCAAAGCGCATCGACCGCGCGCTGTCATGCCGCTATTGCAGCCGATGCGCTCGAAAGAGCCACTTCCCCGTCGTCGTGATCGCGCCTAGCTGAATCAGCCGGTTGGTGGCCGACAGGGTTGCTGGGGGAAAAAGGGTGCGCACACCGGTTCAAAATACGGCGGGGGGTCAGGTCCGTCCCAGATATTGGATGTCCCACCCCCCTGCCAGGGAACGTTGCCTCGCCCGGCGACGGTAAACCAATAGGTGTGACAGACGCTCATGTCCCATGCCACCAGCGACGGTGGAAGGGGCGGGATACCCGGCATTTGGTGGTAGTACTGACCAGGCACCGGTTGCCCTGGGCACCACTGAAACGGGCCTTGGGACTGAGGCTGTGCCCAAGCGGTATCCGGGGCCAGCTCCGAACCGGCCCACCCCAGACCGCCGGACGCCAGCGCAGTAATTGCTAGGCCTGCGATGAGTCGCCTCATAATTCTGGGATTATTGCCCTGCATGAGCCCGCTGTCCATAAACAATTCGTAATCTTGACACTCGGTTCAAGGTTGGCCTTCTGTCGATGCTGTCGGGCCCTAAGACCGATCCGCACCAGGTATATGGGCCGCCATTGGGGCCGGCCTGAGGATTGCCGGCGGCCAATAAAAACTCGGGTGATTGCCAAGCCGCCAGAAATAGACAGCAACACTCCGGCCATGACCAGCTTTACAGGCGATCGCGGTGTTCACGGTGCGATTTTGTTTTGGACGTCACGCTATCCGCCGCATCGAACTTCGCCTTCCCAGGCCCGGGATAGGGCGAATCACCTTGTGCGTGCGCCATGGGTGCCCGGATGCACAACGTCTCGCACGCGACGAATGCGGCGCTGGCATTTCACCCTCGGCACGTCAGTGGCGAAGCTCAGCTAACCTCCACCCAAGCGGCGACAGGAAAGCGCCGGCCCACAGCAGCACCGTCAGCGCCTCGGCGCCGACGCTGATGGCCGCGTACGGCGATGGCTCCCATACCTGCTCGGAAAAGCCGAATAACCCGACGGTCCTCGACAGGACGAATGCGACCAGGGCGCCGCCCGCCACCGCGGCCCCGGCCCACTGCAGCCACCCCGGACCGCCGATGGCGATGAGCAGAGCGAGCGAAAACGACAGGCTGGCCTGCGTCAGGAAGGCGGTGCCGATCACCGGGATGTGTTGATAGCCATGGATGTAGAGGTATGCATGGCTGATCGCGCTGACCGCCAACGACGCGGCCACGCCGAGCCGGAGCAAGGGTCTCATTGCAGCGTGCTCTCTTTCAACGCCAGGGCGGACCGCCCCCTGGTGTAGTTCACCTCGCGAATACCCAAAGCGTCGCGCAGCTTGCCGGCCGGCAGCGTGACCGGCTTCGGCGCGGGCGCGTCACCGGGCCGGGGCAGCGGGTAGGCCGTCGTCGTGCCGCTGTAGAACGTCACGTTGCCTTCCGTCTTGGTAAACAGTTGGTGTACATGCCCATTGAGGCAGGTAACCGACGAGAATCGGCTCAGGTAGCTCAGCACCTGGGCGGCATCGTCGGTGCCCCAGCCCCAGTCCGGATACATCGCGAACAACGGAATGTGACTGAACACGATGACGGGCGTATCGCTCGACAGCCGCGCGACGTCCTTGTGCACGAAGTCCAACTGGTCGACGCCCAGATGCCCCAGCTTCTTCAGGTTCAAGGTGTTCACCAGCGCGATCACGTGAACGCCGGCGACGTCAAAGCTGTACCAGCCGTCGCCGCGGGTTCCCGCGCCGAACACGCTCCGGTACTTCTGTCCCGCGTCGTCGACCGAATCGTGCTCGCCGGGCACCGCGAAGACATGCGGCGTCCGCAATGTGCTCAGCATCTGCTTCACCTGGTCGAACTGGTCGGGAGTGGCCAGGTGGGTGAGGTCGCCGGTGTGGATGACGAAATCCGGCGTGTAGCCGAGGTTGTTGACGCGGTCGATGGCCCGGCCGAACGTGCCGGTGACATCCGGGTTCGGCGCGCCGGTGAAGCCGATATGGCTGTCACTGAGTTGGGCGAACCGCAGCGTGGGCCGCACGTGAGCGCGCTCGGCTGCCGCCGTGCCGGCGACATGGGAGATGACCTCGCCGCCGGCCACGGCCAACCCGACCGCCGCGCCGAACCACGCCGAGTGCCGGATGAGCTGGCGGCGCGTCATCGTGTCCGGGTCGGTCATCCCGTCACCACCACGGTGCCGTGCATCATCGGGTGAATCGAGCAGACGTAGTCGAACGTTCCCGCGGTCGGGAAGGCGTGCGAGTAGGTGGCGCCCGTGCCCATCCCGGGCGAGTGGAACGACCCGTCGGTCGCGGCGACCGTGTGCGGTTCCTCGTCGCGGTTGGTCCAGGTGACGGTGCCGCCCGCGCGGATCGACAGCGTCGCCGGGGCGAACGCGAAGTTGTCGATACTCACCGCGTCACCCGCGACCGCCACAGGCGACCCGGTTGCCGACGCCGCTGCGCCGGGCATCGACGGCATCCCGCTCATGCCCGGCATTCCGGGAGTTGCGCCGGCACCGAAGCTTACCGACGGCTGCGCAGCGGGGGGCGACGACGAGCATCCGGCCAGCAGCAGCGCGCTGACCGCCATCAATGCGACCGAATGTTTTCGGAGCGTGGCACGATTCATGCCCAGAGATAGGGCGGCGGGTTACGCCGGTTCGTCGGGCCGCGGCGGCGCGAGCACCTCGATCGCCCCGTCGACCTCGCGAACCATCAGCGTGGGCAACGGTTTTGGAGCGATCGGCAGCTGGTGGGTGAGCACGTGCCCCGTGGGCGAAAACGACGTCGAGTGGCAGGGGCAGCGCAGCCTGTCCTCGGGTGCGTCGAACCACAGCCGGCACCCCTGATGGGTGCACACCCCGGATACGGCCTCGAGCTTGCCATCGACGCGGCGGACGAATCCGGTGAGCGACCCGAGGTCGAACGGATGCATGCGCCCGTCGGGCACTTGCGAGCTTGCCGCGACCTGCTGCCAGCTTCCGTCGTTGGGGGTGAGCTGCCCGGCGAGCGCGGGCGCCTCGCCCGGGTGGCCGATCACGGCCCGATCGATCGACACCGCGGCGACGGCGGCGGCCGCGGCGGCCGAGGTTCCGACGATGACCTGGCGGCGCGTGCTGCTGTGCTTCGGCGGCACGTCCGGTGGCTCGTCGGACATCTGCTCGGCGAGGCGCCGCTGCAGATCGGTGAGGAATTCCGAGCGTGGCTCGTCACCGCCGGGCCGGGCCGCGCGCAGCTCGATCGCCGTTCGGATCTGCGCGGCCTCGAAATCGTCGGGCTCAAACGCCTTGGGTCGCCGCCCGGCCAACAGATCGTCGAGGTAGCGCCGTAAACCGCGCGCGTTCATGGCCCGCCTCCATCGTTGACCTGCGCCGCCAGTCGCAGGGCGCGGTGTTGGAGCACTTTGGCGTTGGCGACAGTGGTGCCGAGTTCCGCGGCCGACTCCTTGATCGAATTACCCTGCAGGAAGCGCAGTTCCAGTATCCGGCGATAGCGATCCGGCAGACGGTCAAGTACGTGGGCAACGCGCTGGGGCGCGGTGCCGATCGCCTCCTCGCTATCGGGTGGCTGCTCGATGTCCTCGATTGAGGTTATCTCCCGGCCGAGGGTCTCGCGCCAGTGCGCGGCCAGCACCGTCCGGGCGGTGGCGCGCAGGTACGCGCGCACCTCGCCGACGCTCGCGGTCAGGCGCAGCGGTCGCAGCGCGGCCAGAAACACCTCGGCGGTCAGATCCTCGGCGTCGGCCCGGTTGCCGACGCGCGCGAACAGCGTGCGGTACAGCCAGGACACGTTGTCCTGGTACACGGCCTCCCAGTCCGGGTAGCCAGTGTCGGGGACCGCGGGCACCGCGCGCAGCGGGCGCGGGCCGACGGGATCGTGGTGTGCCGTCACGTGCCTCCCTCCACCCGATCAATATCGGGCCGGGTTACACGGCCAAGAGCTGCTCCAGCTTGTCGGCGGTGGCCGAAAGCGCCGTCTTGGTCATGCTCAGTATCCGGTCGCGCACCCGTGGCTTCGCCGTCGCGGGCCCCAGCAGATGGCCCAGGAGGTGGCCGAAGAGGTCCAGGCGCGCGCCCGCCAGCCACTCGGTCAGCTCCGGGTCGTCGAGCCAGCGCAGCTGGTTCGTGTAGTCGGCGACGGTGTTGCGCGCCCAGTCGAGGTCGGTGTCGGGGTGCTCGACCGGCCGGCACAGCAGGTTCTTCACCGAGTCGTCGGGGTAGGCCGCTTCGACGTGGGCGATCAGGGCCGCCCTGAACACCTGCTGGCATCCCCGCACACTCTGCAGCGTGATGCGCCCGGCATCGAAAACCGGTGTCGCCGACACCTTTTCGGCCCCGTCGGCGGTGCAGTCGACATACAAGGCCGAGCCGCCCACCGCGACCTCGCCACCGTCGAGGACCAGCGTGCCGGGTTCGATCCGTCGCAGGCGCCCCATCCGCACGACGTCGGTGATTCGTCGCAGCTGCCCAAGCTCGGCCCGGGTGACGGTCGCGCAGCGGTACATGGTCGGCCTGACGGCGCGATCCAGCCGCAGCAGGACGCCGGCGTCCTCGAGCCGCGCGAACAGGTCCTCGAGCGACGTCGCGTCCCTAATCGCCCGCAGCTGCGCGGTGAAGTTGGCCTTGATCGCGGCGGCGAACAGCGGTCCGGGCTGGATCGTCGCGCGGTCCAGGAGCCAGGAATCCCGCGGCATAATCCAGGTCAGCCGGTCCGGAGCGATGCCCTGACCCAGCAGCCACAGGCAGGTGTCGATGCCCGTCCTACCGGCCCCGACGATCACGTAGCGCTCCTGCGCGGCCAGTCTCGGTAGGTTGTTCGGCGGCACGCAGAGAATTCCGGGCGCGACCTGGTAGGGCGGTGGACGCATGGCGGGCACGGTCACCCGCATGTAGGTGGCGTCGACGATGCGGCGCGTCCCGGTGACGGTGTAGTCGGCCCCGGCCAGGGTGGTGAAGCGGCCGTCGCCGCGGTACTCGCTCATCGGGAAGTAGCTCACCTGTCCGGTCGGCAAGAGCTGCTGGCGCATGACGTGGTCGTAGTACGCGCAGACTTCACCGGCGGTCGCCAGCTCGAATAGGCCTTCGTTCCAACCCACTTGGTCGATAGTTCCGCTCCCGAGGGCCCGCGAGTTGACACCGTAGAACGCCGATGGCTGATGCAGCCGCACGAACGGATACGCCATCGTCCAGTGCCCACCGGGCTGATGGCTGCGGTCGACGAGCACCACGCGCGCCGGTGTCGCTGAGGTCCCGGAAGTCTCAGTGACCAGCGTGTCGACGAACGCCATGCCCATGGCGCCCGCGCCGACCACCAGGTAGTCGGCCTCGATGGTGTGCACCAGCCTGAGGCTAGCCGCTTGCCAACGCTCGGACCGAGTTACTAGGATATGCAAGTATCCCCCTGTTCCGACACCCGAGGGCACCCATGACCGCTCAGATCCCGCACTTCATCGACGGCAAGCGCACCGCCGGCCGGTCCAGCCGCACCGCCGACGTCTTCAACCCCAGTACCGGCCAGGTACAGGCGCAGGTGGTGATGGCGGGCAGGGCGGATGTCGACGCGGCGGTTGCATCGGCCGTCGAAGCTCAGAAAGATTGGGGCGCATGGAATCCGCAGCGCCGCGCCCGCGTGATGATGCGATTCGTCGAGCTGGTCAACGACGCAGGCGACGAACTCGCCGAACTGCTTTCCCTCGAGCACGGCAAGACAGTGGCCGACGCGCGCGGAGACATCCAGCGCGGGATCGAGGTGATCGAGTTCGCCATCGGTATCCCGCACCTGCTCAAGGGCGACTACACCGAAGGTGCCGGCCCGGGCATCGACGTCTATTCGTTAAGGCAGCCGCTGGGCGTGGTCGCGGGCATCACGCCGTCCAACTTCCCGGCGATGATCCCGCTGTGGAAGGCCGGCCCCGCGCTCGCGTGTGGAAATGCCTTCGTGCTCAAGCCGAGTGAGCGCGACCCGTCGGTCCCCGTGCGGCTGGCCGAGCTGTTTCTCCAGGCGGGCCTGCCGCCCGGCGTGTTCCAGGTCGTGCACGGCGACAAGGAGGCCGTCGACGCGATTTTGGAACACCCCGACATCAAGGCGGTGGGCTTCGTCGGCAGCTCCGACATCGCCCAGTACATCTACGCCGGGGCCGCGGCCCATGGCAAGCGGTCGCAATGCTTCGGCGGCGCCAAGAACCACATGGTCGTGATGCCCGACGCGGACCTCGACCAGGCCGTCGACGCGCTGATGGGCGCCGGGTACGGCAGCGCCGGTGAACGGTGCATGGCGATCAGCGTCGCGGTGCCGGTCGGTGAACAGACCGCGGAACGGTTGCGCGCCAGGCTCGTTGAGCGGATCAACAACCTGCGGGTGGGGCACAGCCTGGACCCCAAGGCCGACTACGGCCCCCTGGTCACCGAGGCCGCGCTGAGCCGGGTGCGCGACTACATCGACCAGGGCGTGGCCGCCGGCGCGGAGATCGTGATCGACGGCCGCGACCGTCGCAGCGACGACCTCACGTTCGGTGACGCCAACCTCGAACGCGGATTCTTCATCGGGCCGACTCTGTTCGACCACGTCACCCCCGACATGTCGATCTACACCGACGAGATCTTCGGTCCGGTGCTGTGCATAGTGCGCGCGCACGACTACGAGGAGGCCTAGCGGTTGCCGTCGGAGCACGAGTACGGCAACGGCGTGGCGGTCTTCACCCGCGATGGCGACACCGCCCGCGACTTCGTCTCCCGCGTGCAGGTGGGCATGGTCGGCGTCAACGTGCCGATCCCGGTCCCGGTGGCCTACCACAGCTTCGGGGGCTGGAAACGATCCGGCTTCGGCGACCTCAACCAGCACGGCCCAGCATCGATCCAGTTCTACACCAAGGTCAAGACGGTCACGTCGAGGTGGCCGTCCGGCATCAAGGACGGCGCCGAATTCGTCATCCCCACAATGAATTAGGGCGCCATGTTTACCCTCAACGACGACGAACGGGTGATCACCGAAACGGCCGCCGCGTTCGCCGCGAAACGCCTCGCACCGCACGCCCTGGAGTGGGACGCCACCAAACACTTCGCGACCGACGTGCTGCGCGAGTCGGCCGAACTGGGCATGGCGGCGATATATTGCCGAGAGGATGTCGGGGGCAGCGGATTGCGCCGGCTCGACGGGGTCCGCATCTTCGAACAGTTGGCCGTCGCCGACCCCACGACCGCGGCATTCCTGTCCATCCACAACATGTGCGCGTGGATGATCGACACGTTCGGCTCCCCCGAACAGCGCAAGGCCTGGGTCCCCTGCCTGGCCTCGATGGACGTCATCGCGAGCTACTGCCTCACCGAGCCCGGCGCCGGGTCCGACGCCGCCGCGTTGAGCGCCCGGGCCGTCAAACAGGGCGGCGACTATGTGCTCGACGGTGTCAATCAGTTCATCTCGGGCGCCGGCGCCTCGGACGTGTACGTCGTGATGGCGCGGACGGGCAGCGAGGGCCCGCGCGGCATCTCGGCCTTCGTCGTCGAAAAGGGCACGCCGGGGCTGAGTTTCGGAGCGTGCGAAGAGAAGATGGGCTGGCACGCGCAGCCCACCGCGCAGGTGATCCTCGAAGGGGTGCGGGTGCCCGCCGACGCGATGCTTGGCGGCGCGGACGGCGAGGGCGCCGGCTTCGGCATCGCGATGAACGGCCTCAACGGCGGCCGGCTCAACATCGCGGCGTGCTCGCTCGGCGGCGCCCAGGCCGCCTTCGACAAAGCCGGAGCCTACGTTCGCGAACGGCAGGCGTTCGGCTCTCCCCTGCTCGACGAGCCCACCGTCCGCTTCACCCTGGCCGACATGGCCACCGGCCTGGAGACGTCGCGATTGATGTTGTGGCGGGCCGCAAGTGCGCTGGACGATGACGACCCCGACAAGGTGGAGCTGTGCGCGATGGCCAAACGCTACGTCACCGACACCTGCTTCGAGGTCGCAGACAAGGCCCTGCAGTTGCACGGCGGCTACGGTTACCTGCGCGAGTACGGGCTGGAGAAGATCGTCCGCGATTTGCGGGTGCATCGGATCCTGGAAGGTACCAACGAAATCATGCGGGTGGTCATCGGCCGGGCCGAGGCCGCCCGGTTCCGGAAAACGGCTTAGAAAGGCGCCCATGAGCAGCATCGCGTTTTTGGGCCTGGGCAACATGGGCGCACCGATGTCGGCGAATCTGGTTGGCGCCGGCCACGTCGTCCGCGGATTCGACCCGGTTCCGGCGGCGGCCGCCGCCGCGACAACCCACGGCGTCACGGCGTTCGACAGCGCGGCCGACGCGGCGGCCGAGGCCGACGTGGTCATCACGATGCTGCCCAACGGCGACGTGGTCAAACGCTGCTACGCCGAGATCCTGCCCGCCGCGCGCCCGGGCACGCTGTTCATCGACAGCTCCACGATCTCAGTCAACGACGCCCGAGAGGTGCACGCGCTGGCGGAATCACACGGGGTCTCGCAGCTCGACGCCCCGGTCTCCGGCGGCGTGAAGGGCGCCGTCGCCGGGACGCTGGCGTTCATGGTGGGCGGTGACGAGTCGGCGCTCGAGCGGGCCCGCTCGGTGCTGGAACCCATGGCGGGCAAGGTCATTCACTGCGGCGCGGCCGGGGCGGGGCAGGCCGCCAAGGTGTGCAACAACATGGTGCTGGCGGTGCAGCAGATCGCCATCGGCGAGGCGTTCGTGCTGGCCGAGCGGCTCGGGCTGTCGGCCCAGTCCCTGTTCGACGTCATCACCGGCGCGACCGGAAACTGCTGGGCGGTGCACACCAATTGCCCGGTGCCCGGGCCGGTTCCGACGTCCCCGGCCAACAACGCCTTCAAGCCCGGCTTTGCGACCGCGCTGATGAACAAGGACCTCGGGCTGGCGATGGACGCGGTGGCCTCCACCGGTTCGGCCGCTCCCCTCGGCCGTCACGCCGCGGAGATCTACGCGAACTTCGCCGCCGACCACGCCGATAAGGATTTCAGCGCGGTCATCGAAATGCTGCGCGCCAGCTGATTCAGCCGAATACGTTTTCACAACCCGCCCCCGAGCGGCACCGCTGTCGCTGCGAGGCGGGCACAAAGGCACACCCGGCCCACCCCGGGACTTAGTGGGGCGTATGTGACTACAGCTGGGTCAGAAGTCGCCCGCGTCACGCCGCAACGTTTCGATGGACGACGCCAGGGCTCGCGATTCACCGGCGTCCATCCCGATGTCGGCGAACACCTGCTCGTTGAGCGTGACGGTGGCATCCTCCACCGTCGAGCGGCCCAGGTCGGTGATCTGCACCAGCGTCGTGCGCCCGTCGGTGGGGTGCGGCACCCGCTGCACCAACCCGTCGGCCTCCAGTCGGCGGATCGCGTGGGTCACGCTGGTCACGTGGACCTGCAGTCGGTCGGACGCCTTGGTGATGGGCAGCGCTCCGGCCCGGCTGAACGCCAGCAGCCGCAGCAACTCGTAGCGGGAGAAACTCAAGTCGTATGGACGCAGCGCGGTCTCGACGCGAGCCAGCAGGATCTGGTGCGCGCGCATCACCGAGGTGACCGCGACCATGCCCTGCGCCACGTCGCCCCACCCCGCACGTTCCCAGTTGGCCCGCGCCAACGCGATTGGGTCGCGCTTGTGGGGTCTGGCGGCGGGCACGCCCCTTCTTACCGCACTTACAGCGATCGCTGCAGCAGAACCTGACCGCTGTCGACGGCCACCACTTGCACGGCCGCGATCTGGTCGGCCGGCATCGAGATGCTGCCCGCGGGCGTCGCGGTGTGGCCCGGTTCGGCCACCCACGTCGCCAGCCGGGTCTGACTGCCGTCGCGGCCGACCACGACCATCGCCAGCGTGTCATGGTGCGCGGTCAGGGGAGCCAGGCACACACAGTTCAGGTTGATCGACGTCCCCCAATGCTGGCTGCTGACCTGCACGGTCGAGGTCAGCAAGGTGGTACCGACCTGCGCCATCGGCTGCGCGGAAGCCGCTACCTGGTGCGTGGGCGCCGAGGAATACTCCTGGACGCCGACGAACACGCCGATGCCCAGCAGGACCGCTGCCGCGGCCAGCCACGCCGCCGTCCGGCTGCGGCGGCGCCGCCAGCGCACCATAGACAGCAGCGACGGCAACAGCTCCGGCGAGAGCTCCGGCGCCGCCCCGCACTCGGCGCCCAGGCCTTTCATGGCGGCCACTTCCCCGCGGTCCAGCCGCGAGAGCAGCGCCGGCACGCCACTCAGGTCGGCGACGGCCTCGCGGCAGCCCGGGCAGGCGACCATGTGGTCCTCGAACTCCCGACGCTCGGCCGCAGACAAGGACCCCAGCACGTAAGCCGCGTCCCACAACGCGTACGGGTCAGCGGCCGGCCCGGTACACGGTAGCGGCGTCCTGATGTCGTTCATGTCCTGTTACCCCTCACGTGTTCGGAGCCCGTCATCGCGTGACTCCCAGTTCCTGGAGAGTGAGCCGCAACGCCCGAACGGCGTAATGCAGTCGCGACTTCACGGTCCCCTCGGCGATCTGCAGGTCGGTGGCGATCTGCGCGGTGGTCCACCCCCGGTAGTACGACCGCTCGATCACGGCCCGATGCTCGCCGGACAGTTGGGCCATCGCGTCGGCGATGAGCAGTCGGTCGAGCGCCGCGTTGACCTCGTCCGGCGTGGACTGCTCAGGCGCGCCGGATTCGTCCGTCGACCCGACGACGTTGCGGAACCTCGCGCTGCGCCTGTCGTCGATGATCAAGTTGCGAGCCACGGTGAATAGCCACGCCCGCGCCGACCGCTGGGTGTCGCCGATGACCTCGGGATGCTGCCAGGCTCGCAACAGCGTCTCCTGGACGACGTCCTCGGACTGGCTCGGGTCCCCGGTCAGCCGCAGCGCGTAGCGCCACAACACCGCGGCGTGCTCGTCGTAGAGCGCCTTCATCAACGCGGCTTCGGCAGCCGCGGTGCCAGCCACACGCGCCACTCGGTCACCTCCGCTTACTGAAACGGGCGGACTCGGCGTTTAGTTCAACCGATTGTCAGTATGCGCGGCCCGGCGTCGGTTACCGCGACCGTGTGTTCCCAGTGGGCGGCGCGCGACCCGTCGGTGGTGGTGACCGTCCATTGGTCGTCGAGCACCACCGTCTTGCCCGTTCCCAGGGTCAGCATCGGTTCGATGGCCAGCACCGAACCGAGGGCCAGCAGCGGGCCGCGCCCCGGCGAGCCCTCGTTGGGCAAAAAGGGGTCCATGTGCATGTGCCGGCCGATGCCGTGGCCACCGTAGCCCTCCACGATCCCGAACGCGCGTCCGTAGCGGGCCTCGGCCGCGCGGGTTCCGGTTTCGATGGCGTGCGCCACGTCCGTCAGCCGATTCCCGGCGACCATCGCCTCGATCCCGGCCTCCAGCGACGCCCTGGTCGCCTCGCAGAGCGCCTCGTCGGCCGGATCCAGCGTCCCGACCCCGAAGGTGATCGCCGCGTCCCCGTGCCAGCCGTCCAGCACCGCGCCGCAGTCGATGGACACCAGGTCCCCCGGCGCGAGGATCTCCGCAGCGGACGGGATGCCGTGGACCACCCGGTCGTTGACCGACGAGCAGATCGACGCCGGGTAGCCGTGATAGCCCAGAAACGACGGGACCGCGCCGGCCTCGCGGATCACCGACTCGGCGATCTGGTCGAGGCTCAGGGTCGACGCCCCCGCCACCGCGGCCGCGCGCACGGCGCGCAGCGCGGCAGCCACCACGGCGCCGGCCGCCGCCATCGCGTCGAGTTCGCCGGCGCTGCGCTGCGGCACCACCCTGCGACTGCGCAGGCGGACCAGCGCCCTCACGGTTACTTGCCCAGCGCTTGCAGGGCGCGGGCGAATACTTCGTCGACCGTGCCGACGGCGTGGACGGTCTTCACCTCGTCGCTGTAGTACTCCAAGAGCGGCGCGGTCTCGTCGCGATAAACCTTCATCCGGTTGAGGATCACCTCGTCGGTGTCGTCGGCCCGGCCGCGCTCTTTGAGCCGCTGCAGCAATTCCTCCTCGGAGACACGGAATTCGACGACGGCGTCGATGTCGGTGCCCCGACGGTCGAGCATTTCGTGCAGCGCTTTGGCCTGCTCGAGCGAGCGCGGATACCCGTCCAGGATGAAACCGTTTGCCGCATCGGGTTCGTTCAGCCGGTCGTCGACGAGCTGGTTGGTCAGCTCGGAGGGCACCAGGTCGCCGGCGTCCAGGTAACGCTTGGCCTCCACGCCGAGTTTCGTCCCGTGCCCGATGTTGCTGCGGAAAAGTTCGCCGGTGGAGATCTGCGGGATCCCGAGCTTCTCGGAGAGCTTCTGAGCCTGCGTGCCCTTGCCCGCCCCCGGCGGACCCAGCAAAACGACTCTCACTTGAGGAACCCTTCATAGTTGCGCTGCATGAGCTGACTTTCGATCTGCTTGACCGTATCCAAACCGACGCCAATCATGATCAAAACCGCCGTACCGCCGAACGGCAAATTCTGCACCGCTCCGCCATTGCCAATCTGCAGGAAAAGATTCGGCAGTACCGCGATGGCGCCCAGATAGATCGAGCCGGGCAGGGTAATCCGGCTCAGCACATAACGCAGGTAGTCGGCCGTGGGCTTGCCCGGCCGAATGCCGGGGATGAATCCGCCGAACTTCTTCATCTCGTCGGCCCGTTCGTCGGGATTGAACGTGACCGAAACGTAGAAGTATGTGAAGAAGATGATGAGCCCGAAATAGATGCCGATATAGACGGGATCGCTCGGGTCGGACAGGTAAGTGCCGACGAACTTGTCCCACCAAGTGTTGCCCACCCCGCCGCTGCCGCTGCGGATGAGCTGGGTGATCAGGTGCGGGATGTAGATGAGCGACGACGCAAAGATCACCGGGATGACGCCGGCCTGGTTGACCTTGAGCGGCAGGTACGTCGAGGTTCCGCCGTACATGCGGCGGCCGACCATGCGCTTGGCGTATTGCACGGGAATTCGGCGCTGGCCCTGTTCCACGAATACCACGCCGACGATGATGGCCAGCGCGGCGACGCAGACCGCGGCGAAGATGGCCCCACCCCGGCTGTCCAGGATGGACTTGCCTTCACCGGGAATGCGGGCGGCGATTCCGACGAAGATCAGCAGGGACATGCCGTTGCCGATGCCGCGCTCGGTGATCAGCTCACCCATCCACATCACCAGCGCCGCACCGCCGGTCATCACGAGCACAATCACGACCAGCGTGAAGATGCTCTGGTCGGCGATGATGTCCAGCGTGCAGCCCTGCAGCAGCCCGCCGTTGGCCGCCAGGGCCACGATGCTGGTGGCCTGCAGGACGGCCAGCGCGACGGCCAGGTAGCGGGTGTACTGCGTCATCTTGGCCTGGCCGGACTGACCCTCCTTGCGCAATTCCTCGAACCGCGGGATGACCACGGTGAGCAGCTGCGTGATGATGCTGGCGGTGATGTAGGGCATCACCCCCACGGCGAACACCGTGAGCTTGAGCAGCGCACCGCCGGAGAACAGGTTGATCAGCGAGTAGATCTGTCCGGCCGCGCCGTTGCTGACCTCCTTGATGCACTCCTGCACGTGCGGATAGTTGACACCGGGAGACGGCAGCGCGGCCCCGACCCGGTAGAGAAGGATGATGCCAAGGGTGAAAAGGATCTTCCTTCTCAAGTCGACTGTCCGCAGCGACGAGATGAAAGCCGAAAGCACTCTATCCTCCTGCGCAGCGGGGTCATCCTGCATTACGCGCCCAACACCCGCAGGCCAGGACGTACGGCGTCGCGCGTCAAATCGTGTACGAGACTAACAGCTGGTCCGACGAAGTTCGGGTCAAGGGCCGTGTTCTGTTGCCTCGTTGCAGTCGCTAAGTAAATTGGAGCACATGACACGCACTGATCAAGACACCTGGGATTTGGCCTCCAGCGTCGGTGCGACGGCCACGATGGTCGCCGCTGCGCGCGCTCTGGCCAGCGACGGCCCCAACCCGATCATCGACGACCCGTTCGCGGCGCCCCTGGTGCGGGCGGTCGGTCTGGACTTCTTCCGCCGACTCGTCGACGGCGACATACCAAGATCCGGGGTCGGATCCGAGGCCTATGAGGGCAGCGTGAAGGACATGGCATTGGAGACCGACTCCATCGCGGTGCGGACCCGCTTCTTCGACGACTTCTTCCTCAACGCCGCACGCGACGGCGTTCGCCAGGCGGTGATTCTGGCCGCGGGCCTCGACGCGCGCGCCTACAGGCTGAACTGGCCTTCCGGGAGCGTCGTGTACGAGGTCGACCAGCCCAAGGTCGTCGAGTTCAAGAGCGCCGCGATGCAAAACCTGGGCGCCACCCCGACCGTGGACCGGCGGACCGTCAGCATCGATCTGCGGGAGGACTGGCCGGCCGCGTTGCGCCGCAGCGGGTTCGACGCGACCCAGCCGACGGCGTGGAGCGCCGAGGGTCTGCTGATGTACCTTCCCCCCGAGGCCCAGGACCGGCTGTTCGACAACATCACCGAACTCAGCGCGCCGGGCAGCAAACTGGCCACCGAATACCACCCCAACTCGGGTGCGACGATGACGCAGCGCGCAGAGGAGTTCAACGACCGGTGGGCCAAGATCGGATGCGACATCGACCTGTCGGGACTCTTCTTCGACGGCGAGCGCAGCAACGTCGTCGACTACCTGACGGAGCGGCGCTGGCAGGTGAACAGCCGGCCGCGGCGGGACCTGTTCGGCGACTACGGCCTGCAATTCCCCGACGACCCCGAAGCCGGTGAGATGGCGCAGTTCCGCAACATCGTCGCCGTCACCGCGACGCTGAGTTAGGCCGGACGGTGGCGGCCGGCGCGCGGACGACCATCGGCACAGCGGGGAAGCACCACGCCATCTCGGAGCGCGACTTGCGCAGCGCGGCGGTGCCGTAACCCTTCTTGCGGTGCTCGGGGTGAATCCAGATCCGCACGTCCACCTCGCCGCGGACCAGCTCACCGAAGACCATCCCGACCTTGTCCCCGGAGTCGATGGCCACGAACCACGCGGCCTCTTCGTCGTCGACCCGCCGCAGCGCCGCGTTGATTTCGTCCTGGAGGAGGCCGGCCGGTCCCCCGGAGCCGTCGCCCGCCGTCTTGATCTCCTCGGTGCGGATGGCGAAGATGTCGCGGTCCTCCGCGGCGGAGAACGGCCGCAGCTCCAGCGTCTCCCCGGAGCTTGCCGGGCGCTCCCCGAGGGTGAAGCTCAGCTGTTTGTTCAGGTCCTCCAGCTCGGCCAGGATTTTCCTGCGCGAATCGATGGTGAGCATGTCGAAGGACATGCCCATCACCGCTTCGGCGGCCGCGTGGGACGTCTCGAGCAACCTGACGATCGCCTCGACGGCGGCCGCCTTGTTCTCGGACTCCACCACCACGTCGGCGATTTCGTGCCGCCGTTCAAGCGCTTTCAACAGGGCGTCTGCGATCTCCCGACGGGCGGCTTTGCGGTCCTGGTCAGTCATTGCACCAGCCTAGAACGCCGCCGACGGTAGCGCGCTAGATGGCTTGTTCCCCAGCGCGAGAAAGCGCCGGTAACGATCCTCGATCGCGACCGCCCAGGCAGGGTCCGGCTCGACGATGCGCCCGGTGCGGGCCCACCGGGCGGCGTCGGCGATCGTGGTCTCCAGTCCGGCCCCGATGCGGGCCAGGAAGGCCGCCCCCAGCGCCGCTCCCTCCGCGACCCCGGACACCTCCAGCGGGCGCCCGGTGGCGTCGGCGATGGCCTGCATCCACGGCTCGACCCGGGTGCCGCCACCGGCGGCGACGATGCGCGCCACCGGGGCTCCGCTCAGCTCGATGAGCTGACGGACGACGAAGCCCGACGCCTCGTAGGCGGCCCTGCGCAGCGCGGCGGCGTCGTGGGTGAGATCCACGGCGTCCAGCACGGCACGGCGATTCGGGTCGTGGAACGGGGTGCGCTCCCCGCGGATGTAGGGCGACCACACCGGGACCCGGCCGGGTTCGACCATCGTCGGGTCGCCCGGCGCCACCGCGCGGTCGACCCAGCCGAGGAACAGGCCGCCCGCGTTGCTGGCGCCCCCGATCTGGCTCTTGCCCGGTGCGGTGTGCGGAATGGTCCACAGTCCGGGCACCTGGCGGGCCTCGCCGATGGTCGTCCAGACGATCAGCGTGGTGCCGCACAGCACCAGCACGTCGCCGTCGCGGTCGGCACCCGCCACGATCTGTTCGCACAGGGCGTCGATGGCGCCGGTGGCCAACATGGCATTGGTCCCGTGCACCCGCCCGGCGGGCGCCCCGATCGTCTCCACCCGCGGCATCTGGTCGACGGCCGCGCCGCAGTCGGCGCACGCCGCCGGGCTCCACCCCGTCCCGTCGAACAGGGGAAAGGCCGTGGCGGCGGTGGCGAAGTCGATCACCACCTCCCCCGCCAGGGCGTGGTTGGCCACCGCGGGTGCCGGCCAATAGCCGGCCGCGCCGGGCGCCTGCCCGGCCGTCCAGCGCAGAAACTCCGTGGTCTCGCCCAGGGACGGCAGCAGCTGGTTGACGGCGGCATCGTGTTCTGTGGCCGCGCGACCTCTGGCGTCGCCGTACAGCAGGCCCGGGGTGAGGGGCCTGCCCTCGGCGTCGACGGCGGTCAGCGACGGCACCATCGCCGAGACGGCCACCGCAAGCGCGTCGGGACGGTCCAGCTGCCGTAGGGCAGCCAATGGACCCCGCCGCCACGCCTCGTCGGCGTCGTGCTCCAGCCGGTCGGGGGCCGGCACCCGCAGCTGGTGCGGAATGCGCACCCGCGCCGTTACCCGGCCGTCGGCATCGGCGGCCACGGCCTTGACCGCGGTGCTGCCGACATCGATGCCGATTGTGACGTCTTCGCGTGACACGGGCGTCACCGTACGCCAGCATTGGCATTCGTGACGTCAAGACCGCGCGCCCTGGTGACCGCCCCGCTGCGGGGACCGGGCTTCACCAAGCTACGGCAGCTGGCCGACGTGGTGTACGACCCCTGGATAAGTGAGCTCGACCAGAGGCCGCTGCGGATCTACAGCGCCGAGCAGCTGGCCGAGCGGATCACCGCCGAGTCCGCCGACGTCGTTGTGGTGGAAAGCGACTCGGTGCGCGGTCCGGTGTTCGACCTCGGCCTGCGCGCAATCGCGTCCACCCGCGGGGACCCCAACAACGTCGACATCGCGGGAGCCACCGCGGCCGGCATCCCGGTGTTGAACACCCCGGGCCGCAACGCCGACGCGGTCGCCGAGATGACGGTGGCCCTGCTCTTGGCCGCAACCCGCCACCTGTTGGCCGCCGACGCGGATGTCCGCAGCGGCAACACGTTTCGCGACGGCAGCATCCCGTATCAGCGGTTCCGCGGCCGGGAGGTCGCGGGGCTCACCGCCGGGCTGGTGGGCCTGGGCGCCGTGGGTCGAGCCACCCGGTGGCGGCTGTCCGGGCTGGGCCTGCGCGTCATCGCCCACGACCCCTACAACGACGAAGCCCGGCACGGCCTCGAGGAGCTGTTGAGCGAGGCCGACGTCGTCTCGCTGCACGCCCCGGTCACCGACGACACGGTCGGGATGATCGGCGCGCGGCAGTTCGCGGCCATGCGCGACGGCGTGGTCTTCGTCAACACCGCCCGGGCGCAGCTGCACGACACAGACGCGCTCGTCGACGCGCTGCGCGCCGGCAAGGTGGCCGCCGCCGGCCTGGACCATTTCGTCGGCGAATGGCTGCCGACCGACCACCCGCTGGTGGGGATGCCCAACGTCGTCCTGACCCCACACATCGGGGGTGCCACGTGGAACACCGAGGCGCGGCAGGCGCAGATGGTGGCCGATGACCTGGAGGCGCTGCTGTCCGGCAACACGCCCGCGCATATCGTCAACCCGGAGGTGCTGGGCTCATGAAATTCACTAAATTCACTGACAACGCCGAAACTGCGGTGCTGGACGCGGCCAAGGACATGCTGCGCCGCGGCCTCGTCGAGGGAACCGCCGGCAACATCTCGGCGCGGCGCCCCGATGGCAACGTCGTCATCACGCCGTCGTCGGTGGACTACCGCGACATGCAGCTCGACGACCTCGTCCTGGTCGACCCGGACGGCGCCCTGCTGCACGCCGCGGACGGCCGAGCGCCGTCGACGGAAATGCAACTGCACCTGTCGTGCTACCGGGCGTTCGACGACATCGGCAGCGTCATCCACAGCCATCCGGTGTGGGCGACCATGTTCGCCATCGCGCACGAGCCGATACCGGCCTGCATCGACGAGTTCGCCGTCTACTGCGGCGGAGACGTTCGGTGCGCCGAGTACGCGGCATCCGGCACGCCCGAGGTCGGCGCCAACGCGGTCAAAGCGCTCGAGGGCCGGGGCGCCGCCCTGATCGCCAACCATGGCCTGGTGGCCGTCGGCCCCCGTCCCGACAAGGTGCTGCACGTCACCGCGCTGGTCGAGCGGACGGCCCAAATAGTTTGGGGGGCAAGGGCTCTCGGTGGTCCGGTGCCGATCCCCGGGGACGTCAACCGCAACTTCGCCAGCGTGTACACCTACTTGCGCGCCAACGCCTGATGCACCGTGTCCGGTGTGGCCGCGCGAGCGTGAGGCGCGTGCTGGAACTCCGGTTCGACTTGGGAACCCGCCTTTTCCCCGCAACGCCGCCGTCGGGGTGGCGAGACAACGCCGACCTGTTGGTGCCGGACTTCTACGACTCCGACACCGACCAGTGGCACATCGCGATCCAGAGTTGGGTCATCGAGGTCGATGGGCTGACCGTCGTCGTGGACACGGGTGTCGGCAACGATCGCCAGCGCCCGCACATGCCGCCACTGGATCACCTGAGCACCGGGTTCCTGGCGGCGCTGCACTCGGCGGGTGTGGACCGCCACGCCGTGGACGTGGTGGTCAACACCCACATCCACTCCGACCACGTCGGGTGGAACACCATGCTGGAAAACGACGGTTGGGTACCGACCTTCCCCAACGCCCGCTATGTGGCGCCGGCCGCGGACTACCACTTCTTCGAGCCGGATGGGCCCGCCGCCAGGCAGTCGCCGCGCACCGAGGAAGAAGCGGCGCAGCAGCGGGGCAACCAACTCGTGTTCGCCGACAGCGTGTTACCCGTCGATGGACAACTCGTCCAGTGGTCGGATGACTACCAGATCAGCCCGTCGCTGCGACTGCGGCCCGCCGCCGGACACACTCCGGGCTCCTCGGTGCTGTGGCTCGATGCGGGTGAGCCGGTGGTGTTCGTCGGCGACCTCACCCACAGCCCGCTGCAATTGCGTCGACCCGCCGATGCCTGCGCCTTCGACGTGGACGCCGCCGCCGCGGCGGTTACCCGCCGCCGGATATTCACCGAGGCCGCACAGACACGGGCCGCCATGCTACCCGCGCACTATCCCGGTCGCGGCGGTGCAACGATCCGCGCCGTCGCGGACCGCTTCGACGTCGACCCCTGGCTGGACATCGAATCGCTTTGACAGCTATCGCATTTCGGGTTCAGTGGCGCGAAGGCCGCGAAACAGTCTCATGCGATGGACGTTGATCCGATAGAGCAGGCCCGGGAACCGCCGATACAAGTGCCAGATGACTTGAACCGCGGTGGGAAACACGATCAGCGGCCGATTGCGGCCCACGCCGCGCAGGATCGCGCGGGCAGCGACCTCGGCGCTCACCTGGGGCATCAGATAGTGGGTGCGCCGACTCAATGTCGCCACCTGCTC
>JARLGR010000144.1 GCA_031292665.1 Mycobacterium sp.
GAGAACGAACCCCTCACAACCCGCCCCCCCCCCCCCCCCCCGGGCGGGGCCCGCTACTGCTTTGTCAGCCGAAACTAGGCGGCTTCCTTGGTCTTGGTGTAGGTGACCAGGCTGACGTCGAGGCACTCATCGAGGTAGTAGTACTGGCAACCGGTCAGATCCTCCATGTACCGGTCGTAGTTCACCGCGATAGCAGATGCTCTTGTCTTCGGGTAATGGTTTTCGTTGGCTGTCTGGGTGATTGGACGGCGTGGAAGACCTCGCGGGCGATGTAGCGCTCGAGGCAGCGCATGGCCTCGTTCTTCGATTTGCCTTCAGCTAAGCGGCGGGGGAGGTAGTCGCGGGTGGGTGCGTGGCGGCGTATCCGTACCACCAGCACGACGTGCAGCGCCGTGTTGGCGTCGCGGTTGCCACCTCGGTTGAGGCGGTGCCGCACGGTCTTGCCGC
This sequence comes from Mycobacterium sp., assembly GCA_031292665.1. Classification (GTDB taxonomy): domain Bacteria; phylum Actinomycetota; class Actinomycetes; order Mycobacteriales; family Mycobacteriaceae; genus Mycobacterium. Next base: position 448 of record JARLGR010000144.1, read on the forward strand.
TCGATGCCTCGATGGGGCTGACACCGCAGAGTTTGGCGAACGCGCCTTCGGTCCGGATCCGTTCGGGGCGCACGTGTTCGCCGAGTTCCACCGGGTGCTGGTGCCTGGCGATTGGGTTTTATTGGCGTTTCAGGTCGGCGACGAACCGCGGGTGCTGACCGCTGTCTGCGGCCAGCCGGTGCAGCTGACGTTCCTCCGCCGCCAGCCGGATTTCGTTGCAGACCTGTTGTTGAGCAGCGGCTTTCAGCTCTATGCCGAGCTAATCCGGCAGCCCGATAACGACGGATTGGAGTCCACCGCGCAGGCGTACCTCATTGCTCGTCGAGCAGTTTGACCAATCGTTTCGCGACCACCAGCCGGAACGACGCGTCCACCAGTTCGCGCACCTCGTCCCAGTCCACCTTCGCGGCGGTGAAATCCAATCCGAGCCAGCCGGACGGGCCCATGTAGGCCGGATAGTAGAAGCGGCGGTCCTGCTCCAGCGCCACGCGCTCGGACTCGTCGACCTTCACCAGGAGCGAATGTGGATATCCGACCATCTCTCCGGTCGACTTCGAATTGCCGCCGTACATCGCGAACATCTTCGGTGCGCAGAACACCGGCCGTCCCCACGACACCTTCTCGAACGTCTCAGGGAAATTCAGCGCGACCGTCCGCAGCTCGGCCAGTCCGGGGTCGTCGTGGCTGAACATGATCGGATGCGGCATCGGCCCAGCCTATCCAGACTGTCGGACCAGTCGGCCCCCTTCGATAGCCTTGCCGGGTGAGCTCACCCGATCCCGACGTGCGGCGGCAATGGCTGGAATTGGCCGAAGAAGTCCGCGGCCACCAGTTCCGCTATTACGTCAAGGACGCGCCGACCATCTCCGACGGCGAGTTCGATCAGCTGCTGGGACAGCTCACCGAGATTGAGGACAGGTATCCGGAGCTGCGCACCCCGGATTCGCCGACCCAATTGGTCGGCGGTGCCGGGTTCGCCACCGAGTTCGGTGAGGCCCAGCACCTGGAGCGAATGCTGTCGCTGGACAATGCCTTTAACACCGACGAACTGACGGCGTGGGCGGCCCGGCTGAGCAACGAGCTCGGTGAAGATCTGGAATACCTCTGCGAACTCAAGGTCGACGGCGTCGCATTGGCGCTGGTCTACCGCGACGGCAAGCTGGTCCGCGGCGCCACCCGTGGCGACGGCCGCACCGGCGAGGACGTCACCCTCAACGCGCGCACCATCACCGATGTGCCCGACCTTCTGTCCGGCACCGACGAGTTTCCTGTGCCGCAGGTTCTGGAGGTGCGCGGCGAGGTGTACTTCCGGCTCGAGGATTTCGCGGCGCTCAATGCCAGCCTGGTCGAAGAAGGCAAGGCGCCGTTCGCCAATCCGCGGAACAGTGCCGCCGGCTCGCTGCGGCAGAAGAACCCGGCCATCACTGCGCGTCGCCGGCTGCGAATGATCTGCCACGGGTTGGGCCATACCGAGGGCTTCGAGCCGGCCACTCTGCACGACGCCTACCGGGCGCTGAAAGCCTGGGGCCTGCCGGTGTCCGGACACACGACGCGGGTCACGGGCATCGCCGCGGTGGCCGAGCGCATTGCCTTCTGGGGTGAGCATCGCCACGACGTCGACCATGAAATCGACGGTCTGGTGGTCAAACTGGACGACCGCGTGCTGCAGCGGCGGCTCGGTGCCACCAGCCGGGCGCCGCGCTGGGCCATCGCCTACAAGTACCCTCCCGAGGAAGTCACCACCAAGCTGCTCGACATCAGGGTCAGCGTCGGACGCACCGGGCGGGTCACCCCGTTCGCGTACATGGAACCGGTCACCGTCGCCGGGTCCACCGTCGGACTGGCGACCCTGCACAACGCCACTGAGGTCAAGCGCAAGGGCGTGCTGATCGGCGACACCGTGGTGATCCGCAAGGCCGGCGACGTCATTCCCGAAGTGCTCGGCCCCGTGGTCGACCTGCGGGACGGCACCGAACGCGAATTCGTCATGCCCACAACATGTCCCGAGTGCGGTAGCACCCTGGCACCGGCGAAAGAGGGCGACGCGGACATCCGGTGCCCCAACACCAGGTCGTGTCCGGCGCAGCTCCGCGAGCGGGTGTTTCACGTCGCGGGCCGCGGCGCCTTCGATATCGAAGGGCTCGGTTACGAGGCGGCGACGGCACTGCTGGCCGCCGACGTGATGGCCGACGAGGGCGACATCTTCGACCTCACTGAAGACGAGTTGTTACGCACGAGCCTGTTCAAGACCCAGAAAGGCGATCTCTCCGCGAACGGAGCGCGGCTGCTGGCAAACCTCGATAAGGCCAAGCAGCAGCCGCTCTGGCGGGTGCTGGTAGCGCTGTCGATCCGGCACGTCGGGCCGACGGCTGCGCGGGCGCTGGCGGCGGAATTCGGTGACCTGCAAGCCATTACAGGGGCCTCCGAGGAGCGGCTGGCCGCAGTCGAAGGTGTCGGACCGACCATCGCCGCGGCAGTCGTCGACTGGTTCACTGTCGACTGGCACCGCGCCATCGTCGACAAGTGGCGGGCCGCCGGAGTCCGGATGGCCGACGAACGCGACGCCGGCATCGAGCGCAATTTGGAAGGCCTGTCGATCGTGGTGACCGGCTCGCTGACCGGGTTCTCCCGCGACCAGGCCAAGGAAGCGATCCTGGTCCGCGGCGGCAAGGCGGCCGGCTCGGTGTCGAAGAAGACCGCGTATGTGGTGGCCGGGGATGCGCCAGGGTCCAAGTACGACAAGGCTGTTGAGCTCGGGGTACCGATCCTCGACGAAGACGGGTTCCGGCGGCTGTTGCAGGACGGTCCGGACGGGGTCTAGCGATACCCGCGTCGCATGTCGTCGACGATCAGCGGATGTTCCAGCGTCGACGGCGGCAGCTGCTGCGGCGCCATGTCCGGGGCGAAGACTGTGGCGGCATCGAGCACCTGCTGATTCACGAACCGCAGCGGCGGAGCGTCTTTGGGCAGCGTCGGTACCGGGGCCGGGCCAGTGCGACGAGCCAGGGTGAACCCCCAGTCGCCGAACGTCGGCACCTGCACGTGATAGGGCGTCACCGCCAGACCCACCGAAGCGATCGTGGACACCGTGCGCCAGAACACCATCGGCGTCGAATACGGGCTGCCTGATTGCACAACCAGGAGCCCCTGCGGTGCCAGCGCGTGCCTGACGAGCGTGTAGAACTCGACTGAATACAGCCGGCCCAGCACCGGGTTGTCCGGGTCGGGCAGGTCGACGATAACCGCGTCAAAACCGTTGGCCGGCACCAGGTCCGGATGCGGCACCCGCAACCAGGTCATCGCGTCGTCGATGATCAGTTGGACCCGGGGGTCGTCCAGGGCGCCGGCATTGGCGTCCCGCAACGTGGTCCGGGCCGTGGCCACCACCGCCGGATCCAACTCGACTTGGACGATCCGATCGATACCGGGCTGGCGCAACAACTCCCGCGCCGCCAGACCGTCACCGCCGCCGATTACCAGAACCGAACGGGCGCCGTGACCCAGCGCCGGATACACCAAGGACTCGGTGTACCGGTACTCGTCGCGGGTGGAGAACTGCAGTCCACCATCGAGATACAGCCGGGTGTCGTCACCGCGTCGCGTCACGACGATCTCCTGGTAGGCCGAATGTTGGTAGGCCACAATCGGATCTGCGTACAACCGCTGGCGGGACGTGGTTTCGATGCCGTCGGCCGCCATCATCAGCCCGGCCAGCACCACGAAGGCCAGCACCAGGGCGCACAACGCTCCGAGGAACTCCCGCCGAGTCAGGATCCGGCGCAGCAGGAACACCGAAACCACGGCGGCGGCAGCCAGATTGATCATTCCGGTGGCTGCCGCGCCGCGGATCATGCCGAGCTGCGGCAGCACCAGGAACGGCCACGCCAGACCGCCCAGCAGCGCCCCCAGATAGTCGGCGGCATTGAGATTGGCCAGCATCCGGCCGGCATCGGTCGCTCCGGCCACCCGGCCTCGTTGCAACAGCGTCATCAGCAGCGGCACCTCGGCGCCGACCAACCCGCCGATCAGCGCCGTCGCGATGCCCAGCACCCAGCCCGAGTCGCCGATGACTGCGAACGTCACGTACAGCGTCGTCGCGGACAGGCCGCCGACCACGCCCAGCAGCGTCTCCACCGCGATAAAGCTGATCGCCGCCCGCCCCAGCAGCGTCTTCGCCAACAGCCCGCCGACACCGAGCGCCGCCACGTAACCCGCGACGATCAGCGAGGTCGAGACGATGCTGCCGCCATTGAGGCTGGTCGAAAGGGTCAGCAGCGCAAGCTCATAGACGATGCCGCAGGCCGCGCACGCCGACACTGCGGCCAATAACAGGGCACGCCAGCGGGTTCCGGCGACCGGGGCGGCAGTCGCGGCAACCATCAGGTCAGGGCGGCGGCGTTGATCCCGCCGACGGCCAGCAACACCACCGCGGTGGCAAGCGAGGCCGGGTGGAAATCCTCGGCGTGGATGTCGCTGCGGAAGTGGTCGGGCACCAGCGATTTGAGGGCCACCAGCGCCAGGCCCTGCAGGATGACGCCGATCAACCCGTACACCAGGGTGTCGATCAGGCCCTGGCCGAGACGGTCCGAGCTGGCCCTGATGGCGCAGATGACAATGGCGGCCAGGGAGACGTCCATGGCCGCGGTGATGGTCACCGCGTTGGGGCGCCGTTCGACGAACACCTGGCGGCGCAGATTGCCCGGTGTCAACACGTCGATCATCCCGAATCCGGCGGTGAGCACCAGCACGCCGATCAGGAAGTAGAGGACCGAGCTGGTCGCGTTCTGGATGATCGCGTCGGTGTTGATGGTGCCGAAGTCAATGGCGGCCAGGTACATGGGGGTCTCCTCGGGTTTCCTCTGGTTGCTTGACGCGTTATTTGACGCCGCCCGGGCCGCCCGAGCTGCCGCCCGAAGTGCCTGACGGTGAACCCCGGCTGAATCCCGGGCCCAGAAAGACGTAGCTGCCGTGGTTGTACCCAGCACTCAGGCTCTCCAGCCGGATTGTGCACGGGTGACCCGACGCCGGACCGACGGTGACGATGGCATCGCTGTACCGCAGGTAATAACTGCCGTTGTCGGACGCGCGAGCCTCCGGCGTTTGCGCCTGGGCGATGTTGTCGGCGACGGTGCTCGGCGATCCGGTGCACAGGTACTGGTTGGAGCCGTAGCTCTGATAGTGGCTCTTCACATACGACTGGACGTTGTTTCGCAGGTTGATGCCGAAGATCAGGCAGAGCACTGCGGCACCGGCGAGCACTCCGGCAAGAATCAGCAGCTTTCCCCGGGTCACGGCTGCCACCTGCTGGTGGTGTGCACCACGTCGCCGCCGTCAGCCATTGGGTACAGATGCCAAGTGCGCCAACACCATCCGGCGCCGTCGGACTGGGCTGACAGCGCAGTCAGCGCGGCGTCGTCGCCGGGGAACGTGCCGCCGAGCCAGTCGTCGTGCTGCGCGCAGCGTTCCCGCAGTGTTGCGGCCAGCGCCCGAAATTCGGTGCCGTCGCGGGTCTCCATGAGCGATTCCAGGTGATACCCGCCGGACTCCGCGGTGGTCGGCAGGGCGCTGGTGCTGCTCGGCGCAGTGCACGAAATCTCTTCGGAGAACATCGAATCCGAATGCGCGATGGTGACGATATGGGAAGCTCCGAGGACGCCAAGACGAAGTCGGCCGCCGTCTGGGTGGTGCAAATCCAGCGCCGCCAACGGGATTGGCGCCGGGGCATTGAGCGCCAGTCGAAGGCCTGATCCGGACACGTCGGCGGGGGTGACCGAAAGCTGGTGCAGGGGCACTTATGACCCGGCCGGGGGAGCGGGGTACACGGTGAGCTCACCGGGCGACATGATCTTTCCGGTCGACACCTCCCACGGCGTATTCGGGCCCCACTGCTCAAAACTCAGCAATGCGGCGCGGCCCGCGCTGGCGTAGTCGACATAGGCCATCTGGCCGTTGGGCGGTAGGCCGGTGGTGCCCTCGCAGCTGTAGTACGGCTGCCCGCGCTCGACCTCGGTGTACTGCACCCCGTCGACGACGTGCGGGCCGCCGGGTTGCAAAGCCAGATCCGGCCGCTTGGCCCAGAATGCGAGCTCCAGGCGTCCCTCGTCCTCTTCCACGCTGAACCAGATCGGTTCTCCCTGACCGCCTTCCAGCAGATGCTCCCACCACACGAACGGGCCTTCGCGGTAGGTCACCGAGCCGCGTACCACGTAGTCGATGCCGCCGTAGCTGACGATCGCGCCGGGGCCCAACTCTTTGGGCCCGAATACCGGCATCTCGCCGGACTTCAGCGGGTCCTGGCGGGCGGCGGACGGGTGCGGTTTGCGTGCGCGGGTGAAGGCCAGCACGACGACGACGATCGCGGCGATCAGCAGCAACACACCGATGACGATCAGAAATGTGCTCACGTCGGCCCTTTCCGGACGCAGCAGCAATTGGGCGAAGCAAACGCTAGCAGCATTCGAACTGCTGTGCCCCGGTTCGCGCAGACCGCGATGCCCGGCGGGGAATCACCGGATTTCCGCTGGGGCTTCCCAGCTGAACGCCCGGGACGGGCTACCGCACGATGGTGGCCACGATGCCGGCCAGGTATCCGAGCCGGGCCACCTCCGACGGCCGGAACACCGGGCCACCCGGGCGCCCCAGCATCACCGCGGTGTGCGGATCGCCCAGCGGTGCGGCGGCCAGCGTGGTGTCGATGTCCCGCCAGAACTGCGGCACCCAGTCCCCGGTGGCGTCCAATGCGGTGGCGTGATCCAGCGGAAGCCACGGCGCCGAGTCGGCGAGCGTCTCGGGCGCACCGGGGCTGCCGGTGATGCGCCGCGGCTCGACGCCGTCTTTGCCGCCCACCACCACCACGCACCAGCCGACGCGCAGCACCCGCGGTGCCTCGTCGGCCAGCACCTGCAGCCGGGCAGCTTTGCCGTGGGCGGCCGCTACGTGGTCGATCAATTCCAGTTCGCGGTGGGCCTCGAGCAGCCCGGTATGCGGTCGGATGCTGTCCACGTACACGCCTTTGAGATTCTCGGCGGCGGTGATCAGCGCGTCGGGCATGGACCCGAGGGGCAGTTCAACAACCAGATCGTCGATCGCGTAGCCCGGCCCGCGCTCGACGACGTCGAGCGACAGGATGTCGGCGCCAACCGTGCCCAGTGCCACCGCCAGGGAGCCGAGGCTACCGGGGCGGTCTTCGAGCTGGACCCGCAGCAGATAAGAAGACACGCCACAACTCTGGCACAGAGGTCGGGTCTGGGCAGCGCTCCGCCGTGCCGGCACGGCACCCGACAACATCCGTGCCGGTGCGCCGCACGTCACGGCCCGCACTAGGCTGTTCCGACGTGTCGCAGATTTCTCGGGACGATGTCGCCCACCTGGCGAATCTGGCCCGGCTCGCCCTGACCGACGGCGAGCTGGACAGTTTCGCCGGCCAACTCGATGCCATTCTGGCGCACGTCGGCAAGATTCAGGCCGTCGACGTCGCCGGTATCGAGGCCACCGGTAACCCGCTCAAAGAGGTGAACATCACGCGGCCCGACGCCGTCGTGACCAGCCTGGAGCAGGACCAGGCGCTGGCCGCCGCACCGCGGACCGAGGAGGGCCGGTTCGCCGTGCCCCGAATCTTGGGGGAAGCAGAGTGACCGAGTTGATTCGTCTCGACGCCGCCACGCTCGGCGAGAAGATCGCCGCCGGAGAGGTGTCGGCCACCGAGATCACGCAGGCGCACCTGGACCAGATCGCCGCGACCGACGACCGGTACCACGCGTTCCTGCACGTCGGTGCCGAGGAGGCGCTGGCTGCTGCTGCCGCCGTTGACCAGCAGGTGGCCGCCGGCGAGGCGCTGCCGTCGCCGCTGGCCGGAGTTCCGTTGGCGCTCAAGGACGTTTTCACCACCACCGACGCGCCGACCACCGCCGGGTCGAAGATTCTGGAAGGCTGGCGTTCGCCATACGACGCGACCGTCACCGCCAAGCTGCGTGCTGCCGGCATCCCGATCCTGGGCAAGACCAACATGGACGAGTTCGCCATGGGCTCGTCCACCGAGAACTCCGCCTACGGCCCGACCCGCAATCCGTGGGACGTCAACCGGGTGCCGGGCGGCTCCGGTGGCGGTAGCGCTGCGGCACTGGCGGCGTTCCAGGCGCCGCTGGCGATTGGTACCGACACCGGTGGGTCGATCCGCCAGCCGGCCGCGCTGACCTCGACTGTCGGGGTCAAGCCGACCTACGGCACGGTGTCGCGGTACGGGCTGATCGCGTGTGCGTCGTCGCTGGACCAGGGCGGACCTTGCGCCCGCACCGTGCTGGACACCGCGCTGCTGCACCAGGTGATCGCGGGCCACGACCCGCGCGATTCCACCTCGATCGACGCTCCGGTGCCCGACGTGGTGGCTGCGGCCCGGGCCGGTGCGGCCGGCGACCTGAAGGGCGTGCGGATCGGTGTGGTGAAGCAGCTGCACAGTGGCGAGGGCTACCAGCCGGGCGTGCTGTCCTCGTTCAACGCCGCGGTGGACCAGCTCACCGAGCTCGGCGCGGAGATCACCGAGGTCGACTGCCCGCACTTCGACTACTCGATGGCGGCCTACTACCTCATCCTGCCGTCGGAGGTGTCCTCGAATCTCGCCCGGTTCGACGCGATGCGTTACGGCATGCGGGTCGGCGATGACGGCACGCACAGTGCCGAAGAGGTGATGGCGCTGACCCGGGCCGCCGGTTTCGGCCCAGAAGTCAAGCGCCGCATCATGATTGGCACCTACGCCCTGTCCGCTGGCTACTACGACGCCTACTACAACCAGGCCCAGAAGGTGCGCACGCTGATCGCGCGCGACCTTGATCGCGCGTACCAGCGGGTCGACGTTCTGGTGTCGCCGGCGACTCCGACCACCGCGTTCGGGCTGGGGGAGAAGGTCGACGACCCGCTGGCCATGTACCTCTTCGATCTGTGCACGCTGCCGCTGAACCTGGCCGGCCACTGCGGTATGTCGGTGCCGTCGGGCCTGTCGCCCGACGACAACCTGCCGGTTGGCCTGCAGATCATGGCGCCCGCCCTGGCCGACGACCGGCTGTACCGCGTCGGTGCCGCCTACGAAGCGGCCCGGGGAATCCTGCCGACCGCACTGTAGCCGGGCGGCTGCTTCGGCGACGCTGAGCGTGCACACAGCCCGCCGGATTTGCGGATCTGGCGAGCCGACCGCACGTTCGGCGCGAACGAGAACCGCCGAACGGGCAATATGGGGGCATGCGGATAGGCGTACTGACCGGTGGTGGTGATTGTCCTGGCCTGAACGCGGTGATCCGCGCGGTGGTGCGTACCTGTGACGTCCGGTACGGCTCGACGGTGGTCGGGTTTCGCGACGGCTGGCGCGGGCTACTGGAGAACCGCCGGGAGCAACTGCGGAACGACGATCGCAACGACCGTCTGCTGGCCAAGGGCGGCACCATGTTGGGTACCGCACGGGTCAACCCGGACAAGTTGCGGGCCGGGCTGGACCAGATCAAGCAGACGCTCGAGGACAACGGCATCGACGTGTTGATCCCGATCGGCGGCGAGGGCACGCTGACGGCGGCGCACTGGTTGGCCGAGGAGAACGTCCCGGTGGTGGGGGTGCCCAAGACCATCGACAACGACATCGATTGCACCGATGTCACTTTCGGTCACGACACCGCGTTGACGATCGCCACCGAGGCCATCGACCGACTGCACAGCACCGCCGAATCGCATCAGCGGGTGATGCTGGTGGAGGTGATGGGCCGGCATGCCGGTTGGATCGCGCTCAACTCCGGGCTGGCCTCGGGTGCCCACATGACGTTGATCCCCGAGCAGCCGTTCGATATCGAAGAGGTGTGCCGGCTGGTGAAACAGCGCTTCGTGCGCGGTGATTCGCACTTCATCTGTGTGGTCGCCGAGGGGGCGCGGCCCGCAGAAGGCTCAATGCAGTTGCGCGACGGCGGTATTGACGAGTTCGGTCACGTGAAGTTCACCGGTGTGGCGCAGCAATTGGCGGTCGAGATCGAGAAGCGGATCAAGAAGGAGGTCCGCACCACCGTGCTGGGGCATGTGCAGCGCGGCGGTACTCCGACCGCCCATGACCGGGTGCTCGCGACGCGGTTCGGGGTCAACGCCGCCGATGCCGTGCACTCCGGCGAGTACGGGATGATGGTGTCACTGCGGGGCCAGGACATCGGGCGGGTGCCGCTGGCTGATGCGGTGCGGCAGCTCAAGTTGGTGCCGCAGAGCCGGTACGACGACGCCGCCGAGTTCTTCGGCTGATGCAGCGCTGCCGAGTTCCCGGTCTGGCGGGTACATAGGTCAATTGCGGAATTCTTCATGTCGTCTGCACAGATTTCTCACATAATCGGCCGGTGACCTCCTTCACCCGGCGTATCGCCGTCCTGGCGTCGGCGGTGTGCGCCGCGTTCGCGTCCCTGTCTGTCCCGACCGCCGGCGCAGAGACTGCGCGAATCACAGACATCGAGCACGTCAACGACCGGTGGGACAAGGTCTCGGTGTTTTCACCGGCCATGAACAAGGTCGTGGTCAATGATGTGCTGAAGGCTCCTGGGCCGGGCGCACCGACCTTCTACCTGCTGCCGGGTATTGACGGCGGTAACAACCTCGATCCGGGAGTGAACTTCGCGCCGGGCGCCAAGAGCTGGTTCGGGATGACCGATATTCAGGGCTTCTTCGCCAACAAGAACGTGAACGTCGTCTCGCCGCTGGGCGGCGAGTTCAGCTGGTTCACCGATTGGGTGAACGACGGCAGCAAGCAGTACCAGACGTACATGACGCGGGAGCTGCCGCCGTTGATCAATGCGCAGTACCACGCCAACGGCAAGAATGCCGTCGGCGGTCTGTCGAGCACCGGTGGCACCGCCGTCGACTACGCCATCCAGGCCCCGGGCGTGTACCGGGCCGTCGGCTCGTACAGCGGGGTGCTCAATCCCTCCGCGAACCCGCAGAACGTGGGCATGACGCTGATGGGCGGCGGTGCGAGCGCCGACAACATGTGGGGCCCCGCCGGCGGCCCATTATGGGAGGCGCATGATCCGACCAGGAATGTGGCGAAGCTGCGCGGCGTCGCGGTGTATGCCGCTGCGTCGCCCGGCGGCAACCAGGGCGCGGTGGACCGGTTGCCGGACGGCACCAACAACTTCACGGGCGGTTTCATCGAGCGCATCGTTGCCGACAACACCAAGGCCTTCGCTGACGCTGCCAATGCCGCTGGAATTCCGATCCACTACGTCATGCGGCCCGAGGGTTCGCACTCCTGGGGTCTGTTCGAATCGGAGATGCAGGAGTCGTGGGGTACGACCATCGGCCCGGCGCTCGGGGTGCGGTAGCGACTGCAGGTCAGGGGTCAATGGGGTCTTGCGGGCGAGATTCACCTCGACAGACGGCACACTCGCCATAGCAACCCGACCGCGCATCGTGACCCGAGCTGGCTGCCGAATTGCGCGGAGGCCAACGGCGATGAACAGGCGGGTCGAGGCCGACATTACGATCAACGCATGGCTGACGCAGACCTTCTCGACTACGACGACGTCCTCGCGACGTTCGAGCCCGTCATGGGCATGGAAGTCCATGTCGAACTGTCCACCGCGACCAAGATGTTCTGTGGCTGTGCCAACCGCTTCGGCGCCGAGCCGAACACTTTGGTGTGCCCGGTGTGTCTGGGTCTGCCGGGCGCGCTGCCGGTGCTCAACGAGGCTGCGGTGGACTCGGCCATCCGGATCGGGCTGGCGCTGAACTGCGACATCGCGCCGTGGGGCCGGTTCGCCCGGAAGAACTACTTCTACCCGGATCAGCCGAAGAACTACCAGATCAGTCAGTACGACGAACCCATCGCGGTCAACGGCTACCTCGACGTTCCGCTGGAGGACGGCGGCACCTGGCGGATCGAGATCGAGCGCGCCCACATGGAGGAGGACACCGGCAAGCTGACCCACCTGGGCAGCGACACCGGCCGGATCGCCGGTGCCACCACCTCGCTGGCCGACTTCAACCGGGCCGGCGTGCCGCTCATCGAGATCGTCACCAAGCCGATCGAGGGGACCGGCGAGCGCGCCCCGGAGATCGCCCGCGCCTATGTGACCGCGTTGCGGGATCTGTTGCGTTCCTTGGAGGTTTCCGACGTACGGATGGACCAGGGCTCGATGCGTTGCGACTCCAATGTCTCGCTCAAGCTCAAGGGTGCCGAGGAGTTCGGCACGCGCACCGAGACCAAGAACGTCAACTCGCTCAAGAGCGTGGAGGTCGCGGTCCGGTACGAGATGCGCCGGCAGGCGGCAGTGCTGCAGTCCGGTGGCACCGTCACTCAGGAGACCCGGCACTTCCACGAGGACGGCCACACCACGGCGGGCCGCAGCAAGGAAACGGCGCAGGACTACCGGTACTTCCCGGAGCCGGATCTGGAGCCGGTCGCCCCGCCGGCTGAGCTCGTGGAGCGGTTGCGGGGCACCATTCCGGAGCTTCCGTGGTTGACGCGCAAGCGAATTCAGGAAGACTGGGGCATCTCCGACGAGGTGATGCGCGATCTGGTCAACGCGGGTGCGGTGGAGTTGGTGGCCGCCACGGTGAAGCACGGTGCGTCCAGCGAGGCGGCCCGCGCGTGGTGGGGCAACTTCCTGGTGCAGAAGGCCAATGAAAGTGGAGTAGCTGTGTCCGACTTGGCCATCACCCCGGCGCAGGTCGCCGCGGTGGTCAAGCTGGTCGACGACGGGAAGCTGTCGAACAAGCTGGCCCGCCAGGTCGTCGAGGGAGTGCTGGCCGGCGAGGGTGAACCCGAGCAGGTGATGAACGAACGCGGACTGGTTGTGGTGCGCGACGATTCGTTGATCCAGGCCGCGATCGACGAGGCGCTGGCGGCGCAGCCCGACATCGCCGAGAAGATCCGGGGCGGCAAGGTACAGGCTGCCGGCGCGATCGTCGGTGCGGTGATGAAGACCACGAAGGGGCAGGCCGACGCCGCGCGGGTGCGTGAACTGGTGATCGCCGCCTGCAGCTAGCGGCGCTCAGGTCCGGGCGGCCACCGTCTCCCGGGCCTCGGCTGCGTGCTTCGTGGTCAGCGAGGACACGCCGGCGATGCAGTACCCGGCAATCACGAAACAGAGTGCGGCGCACGGCAGATTGCCCGTCGGGCTGCCCGAGCCGGTGACCCCGTCGATGGACGCTGCGAAGTCCGGCAGCGCGGCCACCCACAGCACTGTGAAGGTGATGAGGTACAGCACGCCGAACACCCGGACGTACGGGCTCGGGTGCTGGGTGCCGACCCGGCGGGTGATCCGCCACTGCTGCACCAGGGTGGGCACCGCCACCGCCGCGAACACCACGATCTCGATGCCGAGCACGGCCATCTGAGTCGCGCCGTGCCGGGCGGATAGCAGCGTTGGCAGGCTGAGTAACCCCATGATGACCGGCGCCAGCGCACTGATCATCGGGACGCGCCAGGCCAGCGAGAGCCCTGGCGGCGCGCCCGCTGCCACCTGACGGCCCGCCAGAACCTGGACCAGGAACGCGATCGCGGCGGGGCCGACAACGGCGATGCTGACCCAACTGCTCACCGGGACGCAGCCCAGAGCGGGGTGATTCAGCGGGTTGGTGGCGTTCCATACCCACCAGCGCAATTGCGGTCCGAGATGGTCGAATATCCCGTACACGCAGCCGTGCACGAAACCCACACAGATCGCGCCGACGACCGCGCCACGCCGTTCGAACACCCCGGTTGCCCGGACTATGTCGTACGCCAGGGTCACGATTGCCGGGTACAGCGCAACGATGTACAGGGGCAGCCGGCCGTCGACGACGTCGACGGTGAAGACGTTGTGCACCAATATGACCCCGAGTTGGCTGCTGCCCATGAGGTCGGGTGGGTTCCGGGGTACTTCGGTCACCAGGGCGTAAACCGCCGAGGCCAGCCATAGTGCAATCCCGGTCGGGTCGCGCCGAACCCGTCGAAGCGCGTAGCCCAATGCCAACGCGGCTCCGGTCAGCATCAGTAACTCGACCACCGGCAGCGTCCAGTTGGTCAGTGTCAGCGGATTCCGCAGCTTGAAAAACGAATCGTCGTCACAGGAGAAACCGAGGTAGCCCGCTAGCCGCGCGAAGTCGGCCGGGCAGGCCCGCATCATTGAGCGACCGTTTTCACGTCCGACGCCAATTACGTCTTGTCGTCGGTGTTACGCGGGAATCCGCCCTGCGGGAACAGCGGGAACACCACGTCGTCGAACTTCTCGGCGTCGCCGGCCGTCTTGTTCACCGTGGCTCCCCAGACGTTCCCGTCGGGGGAGAGTTGCAGCGCGAACGCGTGTCCGTGAGTGTCCGTGCGGACGGCCTCGGGATCGCCGGTGACCGCGCCGGTGTCCTTCGACATCCGCACTGCCACGGTCTTCTTGGTGTTCACCAGATTGACCAGCACGGTGTTGTCGGTCGCCACGCAACCGGCCACGCCGGGCCGGTCGGGCCAGGTCCACACCGTCGACACCTTGGAATCTTTGGTGATCCGCTGCAGCCGGTCGGCAGTCGGCGTGCGGTCGGTGACATACAGCGAGCCGTTGGAGCCGTCGATGCACAGTGAACCGCCCGCCCCCATGCCGGACAGGGCTGTCGTCGGCGGTGCCTGGCCCACGGTCGTCGGCTGCTCGATGCGCAGTAGCTTGCCTGCCAGCGAAGCCGGATCCGCGGCGGCCGCCGGGTTGCCGGCGTCTCCGGTGAGCACCATGAGGGTCGTCGGGCTGGTGAAGATCAGGGCCCCGGTGTTGCCGGTCGCGCCCTTGGGGATGCCGGTGAGGATCGGCTTGGGCACGTCGCCGTCGGCGATCCGGACCACCCGGTTGTCGGTGGGCGTGCTGATGTATGCGTACATCAGCCGGTCCTGCTGGTAGGTCGGCGACAGCACGATGTCCATGAGGCCGCCGTCCCCGGAGGGATCGACCGGAATCATGGTCTTGACCGTGGGTTCCGCGGTGGTGGAGATGTTCTTGACCGCACCGGTGACCCGTTCGGCGACGATGGCCGAATGGCTGTCGCCGCCCATGATCAAACCGCTGGTGCTCTCCAGGCAGCCCTGCAGCACGGCCGGTGCCGGGCACGCCTTCGGGAACGGGTTGGGTGGCAGCGGTGGCGGCGGCTGCGGGGTGGTGCTGGGTGGCCCGCCCAGCTGCGGTTCGATGGTGAACGGCTCGGATGCCGCAGAGTCGAATCGAGCGCAACCTTGCAGCGCCAGCAAAGCGATGGCGCACAGCGCCAGGGCCCGTCGCGCGGGTGCAGCACTGGGGCGCACAGACCGGCGTTCGAGCCTCGTCAGCGCAGTCCGCGTCGACCGCCGCAATGTCATGCCCGCCAGGTTACGGACTGCCCAGCGGTGCTCGCCACGTCGGGGCCGTTCGCCTCGGCGGTTAAATCCGGTGAACAAGCCGGTCAAACCACCCCCTAAATCCACGGTCAGCAGCACAGTTGCACTTACCCTGGCAACCATGACCAGTACCTCCCATGAGTCGCGCGCATGGCAACGGCCCGATGAACCGGCCGCCAGGCCCGCGTCGGCACACCTGGTCGATCCCGAAGACGACCTGCCCATCACGACCTATCGAGGCGAAGGCGGGGACATGGCGACCACCGCCATCCCGCGGTTCGAGTCCTCGTCATCGCCCGACGACGAAACCGAGGTGACGGCATCGCCGTCGACTGCCTTCAGTCTGCTGAACGACCCTGAGCCCTTGCCCTACGTGCAGCCGCGGGGCCGGGACTCGCAGCAGACGGCGGAGCCCGCGGAGATCGAACCCGATCCCGAGACCGACGCGCGGGTCCGAGCGGCGAAACGCCGTGGCACCCAGGATCTGGGCCTCATGTTGCTGCGCATCGGCCTGGGCGCCTGGTTGGTGGTCCACGGGTTGCAGAAGGCTTTCGGCTGGTGGGGCGGCCAAGGGCTCAACGGTTTTCAGCACTCGCTGGCCGCCGCCGGCTACCAGCACGCCGGGGTGCTGACCTATGTGGGCACCGGGGCGCAGATCGGCGCCGGCGTGTTGCTGGTGCTGGGTCTGTTCACTCCGGTGGCCGCCGCGGCCGCAGTGGCGTATCTGATCAACGGCCTGGCGTCGGCGGTGGCCGCGCAGCCCGTACACGGCTATTTCCCGTATTTCCTGCCGGAAGGGCATGAGTACCAGGTCAGCATGATCGTGGTGGCGGCGGCGCTCACCCTCACCGGGCCGGGACGCTACGGCTTCGACGCCGGACGCGGTTGGGCCCGGCGGCCGTTCATCGGATCGTTTGTGTGCCTGGTGCTCGGTATCGGGGCGGGCGTCGGGGTGTGGCTGCTGCTGAATGGATCGAACCCGCTGAGCTGATCGGCGCGGCTCACTCGTTGTAGGGGTTCGGCACCAGGCCGCCACTGGCGGCAGTCAGCAGCGGCAGCGTCGCGAACGTCACTGCGGGCAGCCGCAGAGCCGTGCCGTCGGTCAGCTCGGCCTTGGCCCACGACGACCTGTCGAACCGCAGGCCCTTGATCTGCTGCCACGTGACGGTCCGGCTGCCCAGCAATGAACGTGCGGTCACCTGCTTCGTGTCGGCCACCGTGCGGTAGCGAATCACCATGGCCGACAACATAATTGGGATGACGAGCAACGCCGCGCACCAGCTCGGGCCGGCGAACACCAGGGTCAGCAGGCCAAGGGTCAAGAACCCCACCGCCAGATGGGCGACGGCCGGAATCCTGATGACGACGGGCTGGGCTGCGGTGGAAGCGGTTCGGCGGCTCACCCGACCATCTTCCCAGGCGGCATCGGCACCGGCGCCGGGTGTGCTGGGCACCGCTGGACGTCTTGCGGGCTGATTTGACCTGCGCGCGCCGTGAGGACTACGGTCAACCATTATGCAAACCCCGGGAATGCTCGTAGTAATCGGTTGGCGCGTTGATGCGTAGCCCGGCTTAACAGCCGAAACCGACGAGCATCGACGCGCAACCCTCGTACAGCAGCAGACGCTGACGGGGGTTTTTTGTTTGCCCGGGACCCCCCAAAAAGCCGAGAATCGAACCGACAGGACGAAGAGGACAGCAGTGAGCGCACCCACCACGCGACCGCCAGAGTCGGCGCAACAGCCCAACGGTGTCGCCGGTCATCAGTCGAGAACCGTTGCCCCGCAACAGATGACAGGCGCCCAGGCGGTGGTCCGGTCGCTCGAGGAACTCGACGTCGACACCATCTTCGGCATCCCCGGTGGTGCCGTGCTGCCGGTCTACGACCCGCTGTACGACTCCAAGAAGGTCCGCCACGTGCTGGTCCGGCACGAGCAGGGCGCCGGCCACGCGGCGTCCGGCTACGCCCACGCCACCGGCAAAGTCGGCGTGATGATGGCCACCTCCGGCCCGGGCGCCACCAACCTGGTCACGCCGCTGGCGGATGCCCAGATGGACTCCATCCCGGTGGTCGCGATCACCGGCCAGGTCGGCCGTGGCCTGATCGGTACCGACGCCTTCCAGGAAGCCGACATCTCCGGCATCACCATGCCGATCACCAAGCACAACTTCCTGGTCCGCGACGGTGACGAGATCGCCAAGGTGATCGCTCAGGCGTTCCACATCGCGGCTTCCGGCCGTCCGGGCGCCGTGCTCGTCGACATCCCGAAGGACGTGCTGCAGGCCCAGTGCACATTCAGTTGGCCGCCGGTGATCGACCTGCCCGGCTACAAGCCCAACACCAAGCCGCACAGCCGGCAGGTGCGCGAGGCCGCCAAGCTGATCGCCTCGGCGCACAAGCCGGTGCTGTACGTCGGCGGCGGCGTCATCCGCGGCGAGGCCACTGATGAACTGCGGGAACTGGCCGAACTGACCGGCATCCCCGTCGTCACCACGCTGATGGCACGCGGCGCGTTCCCCGACAGCCACCCCCAGCACATGGGCATGCCGGGCATGCACGGCACCGTGTCGGCGGTGGCGGCGCTGCAGAAGAGCGACCTGCTGATCGCCCTCGGCACTCGCTTCGACGACCGGGTCACCGGCCAGCTGTCGTCGTTCGCGCCAGACGCCAAGGTGATCCACGCCGATATCGATCCGGCCGAGATCGGCAAGAACCGGCACGCCGACGTGCCGATCGTCGGTGACATCAAGAACGTCATCGTCGACCTGGTGGAGGCCCTGGGCCGGGATGGCGTTTCGGCGTCGTCGCTGGACCTGGCCGACTGGTGGACGTACCTCAACGACCTCAAGGCCACCTACCCGCTGAGCTACGGCCCGCAGAGCGACGGCAGCCTGAGCCCGGAGTACGTCATCGAAAGGCTGGGCCAGATCGCCGGACCGGACGCGCTCTACGTGGCGGGCGTGGGCCAGCACCAGATGTGGGCCGCGCAGTTCATCAAGTACGAGAACCCGAAGACCTGGCTGAACTCCGGTGGCCTGGGCACCATGGGCTTCTCCATCCCGGCCGCGATGGGCGCCAAGTTCGCGCGCCCCGAGGCCGAGGTGTGGGCCATCGACGGTGACGGCTGCTTCCAGATGACCAACCAGGAGCTGGCCACCTGCGCGCTGGAGGGTGCGCCGATCAAGGTTGCACTGATCAACAACGGCAACCTCGGCATGGTGCGGCAGTGGCAGACGCTGTTCTACGAGGAGCGGTACAGCCAGACCAACCTGTCGACGCACTCGCACCGGATCCCGGACTTCGTGATGCTGGCCGAGGCGCTGGGCTGCGTCGGATTGCGCTGCGAGCGTGAGGAAGACGTCGAGGACGTCATCCGGCAGGCCCGGGAGATCAACGACCGTCCGGTCGTCATCGACTTCATCGTCGGGGCCGACGCCCAGGTGTGGCCGATGGTCGCTGCGGGCACCAGCAATGACGAGATCATGGCGGCGCGCGATATCCGTCCGCTGTTCGACAACGAGGAGCAGGTGTAAGTGCCATGACTACTACTCACACGCTCTCGGTCCTGGTCGAGGACACCCCCGGTGTGCTCGCCCGCGTGGCGGCGCTGTTCTCGCGGCGCGGCTTCAACATCCAGTCGCTGGCGGTCGGCGCCACCGAGCAGAAGAACATGTCCCGCATGACCATCGTGGTCTGCGTCGACGACCTGCTGCCGCTGGAGCAGATCACCAAGCAGCTCAACAAGCTGATCAACGTCATCAAGATCGTCGAGCAGGAGCCGGACAACTCGGTCTCCCGTGAGCTGGCGCTGATCAAGGTGCGCGCCGACGCGACCACCCGCAGCCAGGTGATCGAGGCGGTCAACCTGTTCCGGGCGAAGGTCGTCGACGTGTCGACCGAGTCTCTGACCGTCGAGGCCACCGGCACCCAGGAGAAGCTCGATGCCCTGCTGCGGGTGCTGGAGCCGTACGGTATCCGCGAGCTGGTGCAATCCGGTGTGGTCTCGTTGGCGCGCGGTCCGCGCGGTATCGGCACCAAATAAATCTCACGCCGAGTGTGAGGGTTACGCACGGTATCCGGTGATTATCGGTACCTAACCCTCACACTCACCGAGTTCAACAACAGATAAGGAAAAGCAAGTGGCAGTTGAGATGTTCTACGACGACGATGCTGACCTGTCGATCATTCAGGGTCGCAAGGTCGGTGTCATCGGCTACGGCAGCCAGGGGCACGCGCATTCGCTCTCGCTGCGTGATTCGGGCGTGCAGGTCAAGGTCGGCCTGAAGGAAGGCTCGAAGTCCCGCGAGAAGGTCACCGAGCAGGGCCTCGAGGTCGACACCCCGGCCAACGTCGCCGCTTGGGCCGACGTCATCATGCTGCTGGCGCCGGACACCGCACAGGCTGAGATTTTCTCGGGCGACATCGAGCCGAACCTCAAGGACGGCGACGCGCTGTTCTTCGGCCACGGCCTCAACATCCACTTCGGCCTGATCAAGCCGCCGGCCAACGTCACCATCGGCATGGTCGCCCCGAAGGGCCCGGGTCACCTGGTGCGCCGGCAGTTCGTCGACGGCAAGGGCGTCCCGGCCCTGATCGCCATCGATCAGGACCCCAAGGGTGAGGGCCAGGCGCTGGCCCTGTCCTACGCCAAGGGCATCGGCGGTACCCGCGCCGGCGTCATCAAGACCACCTTCAAAGAAGAGACCGAGACGGACCTGTTCGGTGAGCAGGCTGTGCTGTGCGGTGGCACCGAGGAACTGGTCAAGACCGGTTTCGAGGTCATGGTCGAGGCCGGCTACGCCCCGGAGATGGCCTACTTCGAGGTGCTGCACGAACTCAAGCTGATCGTCGACCTGATGTACGAAGGTGGCATCGCCCGCATGAACTACTCGGTGTCCGACACCGCCGAGTTCGGTGGCTACCTGTCGGGCCCGCGGGTCATCGACGCCGACACCAAGAAGCGTATGCAGGACATCCTCAAGGACATCCAGGACGGCACCTTCGTCAAGCGCCTGGTCGCCAACGTCGAGGGCGGCAACAAGGAGCTCGAGGCTCTGCGTAAGGCCAACGCCGAGCACCCGATCGAGGTCACCGGCAAGAAGCTGCGCGACCTGATGAGCTGGGTCGATCGGCCGATCACTGAGACTGCCTAGTCTCAGCCCGAAACGACGAAATGGTCGTCACCGGATTACCGGTGACGACCATTTCGTCGTTTTGGTCCGGAGGCTGTCAGCAGTCGCGCTGCCTAAGCGCCCAGCCGGTCTGCGACGGCCACCACCCGCTGCGCCAGGTGGTCCAGGGCCGCGTAGGTGTTGTCGTCGAACTGCCGGATGTTGTCATGGTTGGCCAGCAGGCTGACGCCGTACGGGTTGCCGTCGGCGAACTTGAGTGGGTCGGTGTAGCCGGGCGGCACGATGATCCCGCCCCAGTGCATCAACGTCACGTACAGCGTCAGCAGCGTCGTCTCCTGGCCGCCGTGGGCGGTGTTGCTCGAGGTGAAACCGGCGTACACCTTGTCGGCGAGCTGGCCCTGCGACCACAGGCCGCCGAGTGAGTCCAGAAACCCCCGAAGCTGCGATGACACCGAACCGAACCGGGTCGGCGAGCCGAAGATCACCGCGTCGGCCCAGGTGATGTCGTCATCGGTGGCCGCCGGAAGGTCTTTGGTCGCTTCGTAATTCGCGGTCCACGCCGGGTTGTGGGCGAAGCTGGCCGGATCCGCGGTCTCGGCGATGTGCCGCAGGCGCACCTCGGCGCCGACCGCCTCGGCGGTGCTGGCGACCCGCTGCGCCATGGTGGTGCCGTGCCCGGTGGCTGAGTAGTAGATGACAGATAGCTTGGCCATGGGCCAAGCCAACACGATGGCGCGGCGGATGGCAGGGTCTTCATCCCGAATTCATGTCGGGGCTGGGCGCGCGCCCTGAGCAAGGTAACCGCGATTGGAAAGCGCGCAATGCGGACCACTAGGCTGTGCGCGTGAGCCTTCCTGTCGTACTCATTGCTGACAAACTCGCCGAATCAACCGTCGCCGCACTCGGCGACCAGGTAGAGGTCCGTTGGGTCGACGGACCCGATCGCGAAAAACTGCTGGCCGCGGTGCCCGAAGCCGACGCCCTGCTGGTGCGTTCGGCCACCACCGTTGACGCCGAGGTGCTGGCCGCGGCGCCCAAGCTCAAGATCGTTGCCCGCGCTGGCGTTGGCCTGGACAACGTGGACGTCGACGCCGCCACCGCCCGTGGCGTGCTGGTGGTCAACGCCCCGACTTCGAACATCCACAGCGCGGCCGAGCACGCGTTGGCGCTGATGCTGTCGGCAGCGCGTCAGATTCCGGCTGCCGATGCCACCCTGCGCGAGCACACCTGGAAGCGGTCGTCGTTCTCCGGCACCGAGATTTTCGGCAAGACCGTCGGCGTGGTGGGCCTGGGCCGCATCGGCCAGCTGGTGGCACAGCGCTTGGCCGCCTTCGGCGCGCACATCGTGGCCTATGACCCCTACGTCTCGCAGGCCCGCGCCGCCCAACTGGGCATCGAGCTGCTGGCCCTGGACGACTTGCTGGGTCGCGCCGATTTCATCTCGGTGCACCTGCCCAAGACCAAGGAAACCGCCGGCCTGATCAACAAGGACGCGCTGGCCAAAACCAAGCCGGGCGTGATCATCGTCAACGCCGCTCGCGGCGGTCTGATCGACGAGCAGGCTCTGGCCGACGCGATCAACAGCGGCCACGTCCGCGGCGCCGGGCTGGACGTGTTCGCCACTGAGCCGTGCACCGACAGCCCGTTGTTCGAGCTGCCACAGGTCGTCGTCACCCCCCACCTGGGCGCCTCCACTGAAGAGGCCCAGGACCGGGCCGGCACCGACGTCGCGGCCAGCGTGAAGCTGGCGCTGGCCGGTGAGTTCGTGCCGGACGCGGTCAACGTCGGTGGCGGCGCGGTCGGTGAAGAGGTCGCGCCGTGGCTCGACCTGGTGCGCAAGCTCGGTCTGCTGGTCGGCGCTCTGGCTCCGGGCCTGCCGGCGTCGCTGGACGTGCAGGTGCGCGGTGAGCTGGCATCGGAAGACGTTGAGATTCTGAAGCTTTCGGCGATGCGCGGATTGTTCTCGGCGGTCATCGAGGACCAGGTGACGTTTGTGAACGCACCGGCCCTGGCTGCCGAGCGCGGCGTGGAGGCCACCATCACCAGCGAGTCGGAGAGCCCGAACCACCGCAGCGTCGTCGACGTGCGCGCGGTGGCCGCCGACGGTTCGGTGGTCAACGTGTCCGGCTCCTTGACCGGCCCGCAGCTGGTCGAGAAGGTGGTCCAGATCAACGGCCGCAACCTGGATCTGCGGGCCGAGGGCTTCAACCTGATCCTCAACTACGGCGACCAGCCGGGTGCCTTGGGCAAGATCGGCGCGCTGCTCGGCGGCGCCGACGTCAACATTCTCGCGGCGCAGATGTCCCAGTCCGCCGACGGCTCGGGTGCGACGGTCATGCTGCGGCTGGACCGCGAGGTGCCGGCCGAGGTGCTCAGCGCGATCGGTACCGCGGTCGGCGCGACCACGCTGGAACTGGTGGACCTGTCGTGAAACTGGCTGTCATTGCCGGTGACGGCATTGGCCCGGAGGTCATCGCCGAGGCGCTGAAGGTGCTCGACGTGGTGCGCCCGGGTGTGGAGCGCACCGAGTACAACGTGGGGGCCAAGCGCTACCACGAGACAGGGGAGACCCTGCCCGACGGCATGGTCGACGAACTCAAGGGCCACGACGCAATCCTGTTGGGCGCCATCGGTGATCCGTCGGTGCCGAGCGGTGTGCTGGAGCGCGGGCTGCTGCTGACCATGCGGTTCGCGCTGGACCATCACGTGAACCTGCGACCGTCCCGGTTGTTCCCGGGTGTCTCCAGCCCGCTGGCCGGCAACCCGGAGATCGACTTTGTCGTCGTGCGCGAGGGCACCGAAGGCCCGTACACCGGCACCGGTGGCGCAATCCGCGTCGGCACCCCGCACGAGGTGGCCACCGAGGTGTCCACCAACACGCGGTTCGGGGTGGAGCGTGTGGTGCGCTATGCGTTCGAGAAGGCTCGCGCGCGGCGCAAGCACCTGACCCTCGTGCACAAGAACAACGTGCTGGCGTTCGCAGGTTCGCTGTGGAAGCGCACAGTCGACGAGGTCGGTACCGAGTACCCGGACGTCGAAACTGCTTACATGCATGTGGATGCGGCGACTATTCATATGGTGACCGCGCCTGATCGGTTTGATGTGATCGTCACCGACAACCTGTTCGGCGACATCATCACCGACCTGGCCGCGGCCGTTTCCGGCGGTATCGGCCTGGCCGCATCGGGCAACATCGATGCGACGGGCGCCAATCCGTCGATGTTCGAGCCGGTGCACGGCAGTGCCCCGGACATCGCGGGCCAGGGGATCGCCGACCCGACCGCAGCCATCATGAGCGTGGCGCTGATGCTCAACCACCTGGGTGAGACCGAAGCTGCGGCCCGCGTGGACAAGGCTGTGGCCGAGCATCTTTCGACGCGGGGCGATGCAAAGTTGTCGACGTCGGAGACCGGCGATCGGATCGTCGGGCTGCTCTAACCACTTCTCGCCCAAACGGACAAATGGGCCAGAAAGTGCGAGCAATTCCGGCCATTTCGTTGGTCTCGGCATAGCAGAGAATCTCGGAACAGGGCAGGCAACGTGATCCGTGGCTTGGGTTTCGCAACGCTGACTCGACAATGCTGGCTGTTCGCGATCGGATCGTCGTTCTTCGCCCTGGCCACCGTGCCCGGCTTTCCCATGTTGGTCGGGGCGGGCGCGACGAATGTGTTGTGCTTCGTCGGTTCATGGTTCTTCACCACGGCCGGCTGGATGCAATATGCGCTGGCGCTACGCGGAATCCAATGGTGGTCGGCCGCAATCCAATTCATGGGTACCGTCCTGTTCAACGTAAGCACGGGTGCCGCGGTGTGGGCGCATGCCGTGCTGGCCGAGCGTCGCTATGTATGGGCGCCCGACGCCACCGGCTCGCTGGCCTTTCTCGCCAGCGGTCTGCTGGCGGTGCTGGCTGTTGGCCTCTGGTCGCCGAAATCCCCTGACTGGCGGGCAACCTGGATCAACATGATCGGCTGCGCGGCGTTCGCGATCTCGGCCCTGGCAGCGTTCGTCTACAAGAACGGTGTGACCGAAGACGCTTGGCTGGCGAACTTCGGCACGTTCATCGGCGCATTGTGCTTCCTGGCCGCAGCGTTGCTGGTCCGGCCACGTGACGCCTAGCTCGTCGCTGTGCGGCCTCGTCATGGTCGCGATGTGCTAGATGCCGAACCTGTGGTCGGCTCCCGCAATGGCGACCTCTGCGTTGGTTGTCGCAATTCCGTCCTGCTCGGGAATTTCGTTTCGTGCCATGGCTTGGAGTCCCGACTCAATCACGGCGGCGTGAGGTAGATGGTGTCGGCGGCGACGGAAGGGGCGCCGAGCTCGACCGCCACTATGTCGATCGCGCGGCTGGCAACATCCATGTCCACTCGGCCATCAGTGGTGTAATACGGCTGTACGTAGCGCTCGTAGTAGCGCTGTACCTCTTGGTGGGTCATCCGATTCAGGAAACTAGCGATGTATTTGATCGTCAGATCCGGCTGGTCCGCCATTGTTCTCAGCGCCCGCTGGTTGGCTCGTACCAGCGCCCGAACCGCCGGGCTGTCGACAGGATTGTTGATCGGGTCGACCGCGATGCCCACGGTGGGAATCTGAAAGTCATCTCCCACCCAGGCCAATACGTGGAAGCCTTCCTCCTCGGCGACCTGTTCGGGTCCGAGCGTGCTGCCTACGTAGGCAGCGTCGATGGAGCCGTCACGAAGGTGTCGCAGGTCCATCTGGTAGTCGCCGGGATGGCGCACGATGCATTGCACATCGCGATCCGGGTCCAGACCGTGTTTGCGCAGCACGATGCGTGCGAAGCAGCCGGGGGGATTATCCGGCGCATGCACCGCCAGGCGACGACCGCGAAGGTCCTCCATCGACGTCACGCTGGCGTTGCCGAGGAACCAGAACAATGGACGATCGGTGTTCATGCTCAGCACGGTCCATTCGAATCCGTCGGTCAGCCGCGACAACGCCGCCCGGCCCAGTCCGATGGTTGCGCACTTACGGACCCTTGTGATGTCCCAACGGGTTCCATCGCGCAGCGCGACGTGCACGCCCTCGTCTTCGAAGTAGCCCTCCTGATCGGCCACGTAGGCGACAAGCTCTTCATGGATACCGCGCCCGACGTAGGCCAGATCGATCGTGTGCATGGCGCGCCAGCCCTTCTTTGATATTGGTCAGATCCCATGCAGTGCAGCAGCATTCAATCCATCGTCAGGCCGCCGTCGAGCGGGAAATAGTGTCCGGTGGTGAAACCGGAATTCTCACTGGCCAAGAAGGCCAAGGTGTTGGCCACCTCATCGGGTGTCACAAGTCGGCCCATCGGTGCGGCGGCGCCGAGCGCACGCAGCTGCTCCGGTGCCAGCTTCTGGTTCATCGACGTACCCTGCACCGTTGCCGGTGCAACGAGGTTGGCGGTGATTCCGTGGGGCGCGAACTCCAGTGCGATGTAGCGGACAAATTGATTCATCGCCGCTTTGGAGACGCCGAGGTTGATCATGCCGTTGCGTGGATGTCGCGATGGTTCGGCAGTCAGATATAGCAGCCGACCGTAGCCGCGGGACGTCATCGCAGGCAACGCAGCTTTGGTGAGAAGGAATGCGGCGTGCAGCTCTCGATCCAGCTTCCCGCCCAGCTGCTCCCAGGTCAGTTCGGCGAACGACGTTATGTCGTAAGGAATCAGGGCATTGTGTACAAGCACCTCAACCGGGCCCAAACGTCGTTCGGTTTCGCCGAACATCGCGATGACCTCGTCGGCTACGGTCACATCCGCTCGAACCGAGACGGCCTCACCACCGGTTGCGACGATGGCTGCGACTACCTGATCAGCTTCCTGCGCGCTGGACCGGTAATTCACGACCACGCGAAAACCTTGATCGGCAAGGACCCGTGCGGTCGCCGCGCCGATTCCCCGGCTGGCTCCAGTGATCATCGCGACTCGTGACATCAGCTGGCCTCTGTACGAAGGGAAGCGCTCTCTGACTGGTGCATCCGGCAGCTGTGCACCTGCGGGATGTCAAAATCGTACGGCGACAGGCGCCGCCGGTATAGACGCCGAGCGTGATGTATCCCCCCAGAGGTCTGGGCTTGGCGTTGGCTGTAGATACGTCGGGCCATCGGGACCGCAGGTGTGGGCGATATGGCGCCGAAGACGCTGCATCCGAGAATTTGACGGGTGCGAACAGCACTTTGGTGGAGCACGATGGAGCCCGTCGGATCCCTACCGATAAGGAGCCCATACCGTGACCGACCGGAACCTGTTCACCGGCCAGAATCCCGCTTCGGCCGGACCCTTGGCGCGAGAGTTTCTCAAAACGCTGAAGTAGGCACGGTCGCGAGGAGGCCCAGGTGGCGAGACTTGTTTCGGTCAACGTCGGGATGCCGAAACACGTGGAATGGCGGCATGAGGATGTCTATACGGGCATCTGGAAGACGCCGGTCGACGGTCCGGTCATGGTGCGGCGACTGAATATCGACGGGGACGGCCAAGGTGATCGGGCAAGTCACGGTGGCGAACAACGTGCCGTCATGGTCTACCAAACAGAGTCTTACGAGTTCTGGCGGGAATTCCTGGCCAGAGATGATTTGGTGCCGGGAAATTTCGGCGAGAACTTCACCATCAGCGGACTGACCGACGACGAGGTTTGTATCGGCGATCGCTACCGCGTAGGGGACGCCGAGTTCGAAGTCACCCAGCCCCGCGTCACCTGTTTTCGGGTGGGTTTGCGACTGAATGAGCCGCGAATGCCCAGTCTTATTGTCGCTGAGCGCCGTCCGGGATTTTACTTTCGCGTCATCACAGAAGGAGCGGTGCAGGCCGGTGACAACGTAGTCCGCACTCAACGCGGCCGGCATCAGCTGAGCGTCGCCGACGTCGACGCGCTGATGTACCTACCCGCTCGCAATATCGAACAGCTGCGCAAGATCGTCGACGTATCAGCCCTGAGTTACGGCTGGCAGCAGGCGTTTCGCGGCATGCTGGCAGCACACGATCAGTCGATGGCCCTTAGCGCACCGTCGATCGGAGCCGAACCGGGGTGGATCGGATTTCGCGAATTTCGGGTTGGCGCTATCCGCCACGAAACGCCGGCGGTGCAGTCCATGTGGCTGGAAGCGCAAGACAACGGAGAGCTACCGAAGCCCCGCGCGGGACAGTACCTGACAGTGAGGATCCCGACCGGCGCGAGTCCCGCGCCGGTGCGGAGCTACTCCATATCGGGCAACTCGACTCAACGCCGCTACCGAATCAGCGTTAAACGTGAAGCGCACGGGTTGGTCAGTGGTTGGTTACACGCCCACGCCGCGCCGGGATTGGCTCTTGAGATCGCCGCTCCCCACGGCGACTTCCATTTGACTGACGGTGCTGGCCCAGTGGCCCTGATCTCGGCCGGCATCGGAATAACCCCCGTTCTGGCCATGCTCTACACGCTGTCCGAGACACGCAGCGACCGCGAAATCTGGTGGCTGCACACCACTGGCAGCCCCGAAACACACTGCTTCGCTACCGAAGTCGACGCCTTGATTGCCGCGCTTCCGCATGCACGCCAGCAGACCATCTATACCCAAACGCAAGGGCGGTTGAACCGGGCGATGATTGCAGCGCTGAACTTGCCGGCGGCTGCCGAGGCATACCTTTGCGGTCCGGCGGGTTTCATGGCAGACATGCGAGACGGACTCGTCTCAGCTGGGCTGGACCCCACGCACATTCACACCGAAATGTTCGGTTCGCTGCCGTCGATGCGGCCCGGGATCGTCGGCGAAGCCTCTGGCAGAGCACCGCATGCACCAGCCGGCCCGGTGGGGTCCGGACCGGCGGTGACCTTCGCCCGCAGCGGCCTGACGGTGCCCTGGTCGCCTGATTACGACAACGTGCTCGACTTGGCCGATGCATGCGAGGTCCCGACTCGTTTCGCCTGCCGAAGCGGTGTGTGTCATGTATGTGAGACTGAAATCATCTCTGGCACCGCGAAATACATTCGGCAACCACTGGATCCGCCGCCATCGGGAACCGTCTTGATCTGCTCGGCCGCCCCGGAAAGCGATGTGGTCTTGGACATGTAGCCGGAACCTGGATCAGCATGATGGGCTGCCTCGCATTTTGCGATCTCTCCGTTGGTGGCATGGCTGGCCTTTGGCTCTGGCGGCTGCGCTGAAAACGACTGGGCTCCAGGGTTTCCTGTGCGTCGCTATGTGAAGGCTATGGGTTGATGAGAATCCCGCCGGGACACTGGCGAGCGCGGCGGGACTGCGTAGCCTTTAGTTGTGCTTACTAGTCGCGGCCGGCATCGCTGCCGGTCAGCGCCAGCAGGCAGCTAACCATCCGAAATCGCGCGGTCCGGAGCGACGCGATCTACGGCACCGGTCGTAGTCGAGGAGGTCGACATGACGATTCTCAGTCCCGTACCCAGCGAGTATGTTGTGCAGCCCGAAGCGCCTGCGCCGCGGTGGCGCAGAGTCCTGCGCAGTTCGCGCCGCCGCAATGCGGCCATCGGTGGTGGAGTGGCCGTGTTGCTCGTCGCCGGCCTATTGGGTGGTTCCTATGAGTCGTCACCGGGAAGCGCCCTGTGGAGTGTCGACAAGACCGTCTTTCCCGGGCACGCGCAAGACGTCGCCCTGACCGCCGTCGTCAACGATCTGAAGAAGGCCCAGGACATCCTGGGCAGCGGACAGCAGCCCACACCCGATCAGTTGACTGACGCTCGCACGGCGCTCAATCAGGCCAAGCAGGACCTGGAATACCTGTCGCCATCGCCTCAGCGGACCAGCCTGCAGAACCTCTATTTGCAACTGACACAACAACTTCTGCAGTACACACCCGCTTCGGTGCAGCAACTGCCGGCGCTGCCCGCGCCAACTCCGGCGCCGCAGGCCGCCGACCCGGGTAGCCCGCCGCAAGCGCCCGACGTCGCACTGATGAGCGCGACCGCGCCAACGTGGGGATACCCCAACTCGGGCGACGCCGGGACTGCGGCAGCCGTCGACCAGATGTCCGACAACTTCGTCCCGCCGCCGGCCGATGTTCCGGCGGCCCCTGCAGCCGACTGGCCACAGCCCGCTGATCCTCCGTTGACGCCGAACCTCCAAGACCTCGGTTACTACGACCCCTCCTGGGGGCAGCTGTACAACTACAACCCCACCGACTGGTACAACTACGACCTCAGCGGCTACAACCAGTACGGCTACGACGTCCTCGGTTTCAACCGGTGGGGATATGACCGTTCGGGATATGACCGGTGGGGATACGACCACTGGGGCTACAACTGGGCGGGGTACAACTGGTCGGGCTACGATCGCGACGGCTGGGATCGCAACGGCTGCAACGAATGGGGCCAACGCCGCGACCACCCCGATGACCCGCGTAATCAGGACTGGTACAACAGCCACCACCCGTACGAGCAGTACTACCAGTGGAAGTTCCAGAACGACGACCCGGTGTATGACCGCACGCAGTGGGACCAGGCCCACGGAGTCAACC
The DNA here is from genome assembly GCA_031292665.1 of Mycobacterium sp. Classification (GTDB taxonomy): domain Bacteria; phylum Actinomycetota; class Actinomycetes; order Mycobacteriales; family Mycobacteriaceae; genus Mycobacterium. Next base: position 30,381 of record JARLGR010000144.1, read on the forward strand.
CGAATGAGTACCAGAACTGGAACCTGAACCGCGATTGGCACGATCCCCGCAACCGTGACTGGGCACCCCCGGCCGTTACGGTGAGCGCCACCCAGTCGGTCACCGATAAGCACGCCTCGTCTTCGGTGGTGAACCTGAATGCGTCACTGGCGCAATTCGTCTCCAACAGCACGGCGACAAGCACCTCCGGGCCGTCGATGAAGGACCTCGCGAACAAATCCGCCCGTGACTTCACCAAGGACCTCACGGCAGCAACCACCACTCCCGCGGGCGCGCCGTCACCTTCGACACTGGGGCAGCGGCCCGCCACGGCGGTCGCAAACCACCAAATATCCTTGGCGCCACCGGCTTTGACGGCACCTGTGCCGACTGCGCCGCCGTCGAAGGTGGCACCCGGGTTTACCGCGCCCAAGCTTGCGCCGGTGCCCGTCCCCGGGCCTACCGCTGTCGCCAAACCACAGGGAAAGCTGGAACCTGCGCCGGCGAGCACTGCGCCGACAGTGGTGCCGAATCCTGCTGCGGGGCTGACGGGAATCGCGCCGAAGACGGACTCTCCGAACCCTGCGGTGGTGCCGCCGGCCGAACCGAAACCGGCGGCCCAAGCCAGCCCGGCAGTGGTTCCTCCCCACGAGGCGCTGGTGCCTGATCAGCCGAATTCCGTTCCGCCGGCGCCCGAAGCGCCAGCACATCCGGTGGCGCCGGTCCGGCAAGAGCCACCGCAGCAGCAGTCCGCACCGGAACCACCGGCGCAGCCGGTCCCGGCTCCCAGGACCGAGGCTCCTGCGCCTGCGGCCCCGGTGCGACAGCCCCTCCGGCAACCGCCTGTTCCGGAGGCTCCGGTACGACAGGAGGCACCGGCACCGGCAGCGGTAACCGCGCCGCAGCCGCCCGTCCGACAGGCACCGCCTGTGCACGAGGCGCCGCCCCCTGCACCGGAACCTGCTCCGCCCGTACATGAGGCGCCGCCTCCCGCTCCGCCCGTACATGAGGCGCCGCCCCCCGCTCCGCCCGTACATGAGGCGCCGCCTCCCGCACCGGAGCCACGTCCGGCGCCGGCGCCACCGCGTGGGTCGCCCAAGTGTTCAACCCCGATCTGCCCTCCGGCGTAACTCTCGCTGCAGTGACGGGTTCTCGCGGTGTACCGCGTCGCGCTTGTCGCGGTGGGCCGATGCGTGCTTGGCTGGAGCCATGGGGGCATCGTTAAGTCGACGGGACTTCGTCGCTGCGTTGGGCGCTGCTGGTCTGCTGGTCGGGTGCGGCATGCCGCAGGCTGAGGGAGCGACCGGGTTTGAAGAACTGGAAGACCGCTATGGCGCGCTAATCGGCGTCTACGCAATCGATTTGGCTTCATCGGCGACGGTCGAACATCGGGCAGACGAGCGGCGGTCGATGTGCTCGACGTTCAAAGGGTATGCGGCGGGACGGATTCTGCAGCTGTCGGATGCTGGCAAGGTGGATCTGGCTGCCGCGGTGCCGATCACCGCCGGGGACATGGTGGCGCATTCTCCGGTGCTGAGTCCGGCAGTGGGGATGTCGATGTCGCTGCGGGACATCTGTGCGGCCGCACTGAGTCAGAGCGACAACGCCGCAGGCAACATCATGCTGCGGACCATCGGCGGACCGTCGGCCGTCACCGATTTCGCTCGGTCGATCGGCGATTCGCAGTCGCGGTTGGATCGTTGGGAACCGGACCTGAACGACGCGACGCCAGGTGATGCGCGGGACACCACTACGCCGCGGGCGCTGTGCGATGGCTACCGCGCATTGCTCGCCGGTAACGCGTTGTCTGCTGCCGGCCGGGACCAGCTCCTGCGCTGGATGACGGCAACCATGACCTCTACCAAGCGTTTTCGCGCCGGTTTGCCGCCGGGATGGACCAGTGCGGACAAGACGGGCAGCGGCGATTATGGGTCCACCAATGACGCCGGAATGCTGATCGGTCCGAAAGGCGAACGGGTTGTCCTCGCGGTGCTGGCGCGCTCGCGATCTGATCAGCAGGACGCCCCGCTGTTCGACGACGCCATCGCGGAAACCGTGCGGCTGGTGTTGGGGCAGTTCGGCCTTGGTCAGTGACCGCCGGATGCGGCGGTGACCCCACGGTTTCTACGTTGGCATTTCAGCTGCATCGCCCGCGCTGACAGGTTCACGTTCCAGGTGTTCGGAGACGACGGAACCACTGTGGGTGAACAGATTTCGGCTCAGCACCGGGTGCTGTCCGGCACGTAGTCGCGGCGCAGCGACGAGTCTGCGGATGCTCGCCGGTCTACCTCCTGAGACAACCACTTCGTCAGGAGCCAGGCATGGGCCGGCTCCACGCAACTCGGTCCGGACCTGACCTTGGCGGTGAATGAGCTCCGGGCGCGGCACGAGCACATCAAGGTGGTCGGGAGCTTGAATCTGGTACAGACGCTGTTGCACCAGAAGCTCTTTGATCGTCCGGACCTGTGGGTGCACCCGATTGTGCTCGGGGTCGGGAAGAAGGTGTTCGGGGGTGCGGTACCTACAAACTTGTCTCTGTTGGAGCCGCCCGTCTCGAATCCGACTGGCACGGTGTACCTGCGTTACGGGCTGGCCGGCGGCACACCGACGACGGGGGATATGAGCGCGCCGGATCGGGGTGTGCGGTGAAGGCGCCGGATCAACTGCGGATCCGGCGTTGGAGCATCTCGACGAAGCGGTCCGGCTCAGCCGGGGTGACGCAGGGCTTCACTGAGTCGCCAGCATCGATCACCACGAGGGTGTGCTTCCGGGGTCGGCCGACATCCAACGGGAACCAATGGCGCAACCCGCCCGTGCCCCAGACCCGCCAGCTACCGGTCATCGGTCCCATCGGACGAACGTCGATACCACGGATGACGTTGTAGGACAACCGCTTTGCGGTGCCGAGCGGAAAGTAGTAGCGGCGGATCGTTAGCCCGGCATCGTCAAGCAACAACAGGCCGTCGTCGTATAGCGCAGCGCCCATGACAACCAGTCTGCCACCGACGGGCGCACAACACGTGGTGTGATGACGCCGAGATCGACGAAACGGCCGGAACTACTCGACTTTTGCGGCCCGTTCGTCCGTTTGGGCGAGGGGGGGAGTGGCCAGGGGATCGGCCGCGACTGGGACCAGCGGCGCCGCCAGCACGGGGAACAACGCGCATACCGCGAAAGCCGCAGGGAATCCGGCCAAACCGATCAACGCCCCGAACGCCGGCGGCACGATCGCGGTGGTCAACAACTGCGATGTGTTCTGCACGCCCAGGGCGCGTCCGCTCCAGAACGGGCCGGCGATCTCGGCGATTGCGGTAAACGACAAGCCGTTGTCGGTCACGGTCACCACCGAGGCGACGACCATCACGAACACTGCGATGGGCCAATGCAGCTCAGCGGTCAGGGCCAGTAATCCCATCGTCGCCGCGGCGGCGACAGCTATCACCCGCACCGGGCGCAGTCGCGAGCCTAGTAGATCGGACCACCGCCCGGCGGCGATTCGCCCTGCGGCACCGCATAATTGGGCCACCGTGACCATGACGCCCGCCGCAGCGGCCGACCAGCCGCGGTCGGTCATCAACCACACCAGCGAGAAGGTCCATACCAGCGACTGCGGCACCACCAGCAACACCGACACCGCGTGGATACGCGCGAGCGCCGTCGAGCCGCGGTACGGGTTGGCCAGGTCGGCAGCGGGAGCCGTCGACCGTGGCGGCCGTGGCGGATCGATCACGCCCAGGGCGGTCACCACAGCGGCCACCAGGCATGCGACCGCCGGGAACAGCAGCGCGGCAGAAACCCCGGAGGACTCGGCCAGTCGTGGAATCACCAAGGCGCCCAGGCCAACTCCCAAGGGCTGCGCGGTTTGTCGGATGCCCATCACCAGTCCGCGTTGCTCCGGCGGGAACCAGCCGACCACCAGCCGTCCGCTTGCTGAATTGGAACTGGCCGCCGCCATGCCGCCCAATAACAGGAACGCGCCGACCGCCACCAGCGAATGCGCCCAGGCGGCCGCGAACGCAGCCAAAGCGGTCAATAACGACCCGACTGCCAGCACCAGTCGCTCGCCGACCCGGTCGACGATGTAGCCCCACACGATCAGCGTCAGCACCATGCCGAAGCTCGGCATGGCCGACACCAAACCGGCCCGGGACAGGTCCAGGCCGCGTTCGCCGTGCAAGGTCGGAATCAGAAACGCGGCGCCGTTGATGAAGACGCTGGCGCACATCGTCGAACCGAGCGCGATCACCAGCATCGACCAGCGGCGGACGGCTGAGGCAGAAGTGGTGGTCATGGACTCAATGTTGGCATGGCGTCTCATATTATCGAACTATTATCCCAAAATATGAGACTGCGCGCGGTGTGTGCGTGACTCAGTTCTACGCACAAGCGCTGGTCACAAGTGGTCAACACGCTGCCACTAGGCTCTTCCCCATGCGTCTAGGTCGAATTGCCAGTCCAGACGGTGTCGCTTTCGTGGTGATCGAGGGCGACCCGAACTCCGATGCGGTCTGCAAGGAGATTGCCGAGCAGTACTTGTCCCGCAATCCCACCTTCACCGGACGCTCCTGGCCGTTGGCCGACGTCCGGCTGCTGGCGCCGATCCTGGCCAGCAAGGTCATCTGCATGGGTAAGAACTACGCCGCGCACGCGCGGGAAATGGGCAGCGAACCTCCGGAGGATCCGGTGATCTTCCTCAAGCCCAACACCGCGATCATCGGGCCGAATATCCCGATCCAGCTTCCTGCCGACGCTCACCCGGTGCACCACGAGGGCGAACTCGCGGTGGTCATCGAGCGTCCCGGCAAGGACATCCCGGCCGCCAAGGCCAAGGACTACATCCTCGGCTACACCATCGCCAACGACGTCTCGGCCCGCGACCAGCAGCAGAAAGACGGCCAGTGGATGCGGGCCAAAGGGCATGACACGTTCTGCCCCGTCGGCCCATGGATCGAAACCGCGGTAGACCCGGCCGATCTGGACATCCGCACCGAGGTCAATGGTGAAAAGCTGCAGGACAGCAATACCGCGCTGCTGCTGCACGACGTCGGCGCCATCATCGAATGGGTGTCCGCGGTCATGACGCTGCTGCCGGGCGACCTCATCCTCACCGGAACGCCCGAGGGTGTCGGCCCGATCGAGGACGGCGACACCGTCGCCATCACCATCGACGGCATCGGCACCCTCTCCAATCCTGTTGTACGTAAAGGGAAATAACGTGACTACACGTGTCAGGGTTCGCTTCTGCCCGTCGCCGACCGGGACGCCGCACGTCGGCCTGGTCCGGACCGCGCTGTTCAACTGGGCTTACGCGCGACACACCGGCGGTGCCTTCGTATTCCGCATCGAGGACACCGACGCCGCCCGCGACAGCGAGGAGAGCTACAACGCCATCCTGGACGCGCTGCGCTGGCTCGGACTGAACTGGGACGAGGGTCCCGAGGTCGGTGGCCCCTATGTGCCGTATCGGCAGTCGCAGCGCGGTGACCTCTATCGCGACGTCATCGCCAAACTGCTTGCCGCCGGAGAGGTTTATGAGGCCTACTCGACCCCCGAAGAGGTCGAGGCGCGGCACCTCGCGGCCGGCCGAAACCCGAAGCTCGGTTACGACAACTTCGACCGCGACCTCACCGCTGAGCAGAAGGCCGCGTTCGAGGCCGTGGGGCGAAAGCCGGTGCTGCGCCTCAAGATGCCGGACGAGGACATCACCTGGACCGACCTGGTGCGCGGTGAGACGACCTTCGCGGCCGGCGTGGTCCCGGACTTCGCCATCACGCGGGCCAGCGGAGACCCGCTGTACACCTTGGTCAATCCGGTCGACGACGCATTGATGAAGATCACTCACGTTCTGCGCGGTGAGGATCTGCTGCCCTCGACACCGCGGCAGATCGCGCTGTACCAGGCGTTGATTCGGGTCGGCATCGCAGATGCGGTACCCGAATTCGCTCATCTGCCAAGCGTTCTGGGCGACGGCAACAAGAAGCTGTCGAAGCGCGATCCGCAGTCCAACCTGTTCCTGCACCGCGATCGCGGTTTTATTCCGGAGGGTCTGCTGAACTATCTGGCCCTGTTGGGTTGGGGCATCGCGGAGGACAACGACATCTTCAGCCTCGACGAGATGGTGGCCGCTTTCGATGTGGCCAACGTCAACTCGAATCCGGCACGCTTCGACCAGAAGAAAGCCGACGCCATCAACGCCGAGCACATCCGTCGGCTGGCGCCGGAGGACTTCACCGCGCGGCTCAAGGCGTTCCTGGACGCGCACGGCCATGACACCACACTGGACGACAAGGGTTTCGCTGAGGCCGCCGAGCTGATCCAGACGCGCATCGTCGTGCTCGGCGATGCGTGGGACCTCGTGAAGTTCTTCAACGACGACGCCTACGTGATCGACGAGAAGTCGGCTGCCAAGGAACTGAAGGTCGACGCTGCGCCGGTCCTGGACGCCGCGCTGGGCGCCCTGGAGGCGGTCGGAGACTGGACTACCGGGAACATCGAGGCCGCGTTGAAGGCGTCGCTGCTGGACGGCCTGGAACTCAAGCCGCGCAAGGCCTTCGGCCCGATCCGGGTGGCGGTCACCGGGGCGGCCGTCAGCCCGCCATTGTTCGAGTCGATGGAATTGCTCGGTGCTGAACGCAGTTTGGCGCGGATTCGCGCAGCTCGCGCTGGGCTCGGTGACGAGCAGGGGGCCGGGGTGTGAAAAGCACCCCAAAATGTTTGGTAGTGTGCTCGTCGGCCCGAAAAGTGAAACCGAGGTCCCGGAAACGGGGTCCAGGCGCCGCGGATCGGGTCGAGGAGGCCCGTGACCTGCGGTGATGGACCTCCAATGGGGTATGGTGTAATTGGCAACACAGCGGTTTCTGGTACCGCCATTCTAGGTTCGAGTCCTGGTACCCCAGCTGCCGGAGCGATTAGGTCAGTCAGCTGGCCTAAGCTATGCTGACGCTCCGGAAGTTCTAGCCCCCGTCGTCTAGCGGCCTAGGACGCCGCCCTCTCACGGCGGTAGCGTGGGTTCGAATCCCATCGGGGGTACGCACGAACGCCGGACCTGTCTACAGGTCCGGCGTTTAGTCTTTCGCCGGCTATTTACCTCCGCCGGCCAGGAACCCCACATCCCGTCGCCCCGGACCGACCGATGGTTCGGGATCGGCACCGAGGGTGTGCGCGAGCAGTTCGTGATAGACGTCACGGAAGTCCACTGTCGTCTTCAGATCACCGTCGGTCAGGTCGGTCAGGCTGGGCTGGTCGCCGTAGAACCCGGCCTTGACCGGTGTGCCCGCGATGAACACCGGACCTGAGGTGCCGTGGTCGGTGCCCTGCGACGCGTTGGCCGCGACGCGGCGGCCGAATTCGGAATACATCAGCACCACGACGTTGTGGCCGTACGGCGTGCCCTGCAGCTTGTGGAAGAACGGAGTGACGGCGTCGTCGAGGGTCTTGAGCAGCGCTTGTTGTGGGGCCCGCTCGTCGGCATGAGTGTCGAAGCCGAGCAGCTGTGTCATGTACACCTGGGTCGGCACACCGGCGCGGATGCACCCCGCTACCAGATCCAGATCGCTGGCGAGCTGATTGTCGGCTTGGCCGGCGGCCTGCAGGTGGCCGTTGATCACCGGCGCGAAGCGCGTGTTGGTGGCGTGGCTGGACCGGTAGGACTCGCACACCTGGCTCATCGCCTTGGTGTCGTGTGGATCGTCGGCGCTCAGCGCGGCCAGCGTCCGGGCGATGTCAGGCGGAATAGCTGGCACGAAATCGGAAAGTGATGCGGCGACGTGCTTTTCGCCGACGCCCAGTGGCGGCAGCACGGTGCCGATGTTGACCGCACGGATCGGATCGTCGCCGGTGGCGTCCAGCCAGCGTCCGATCCAGCCACTGGTCACGGCGTCGACCGGATTTGCGGTCTGCCAGATGTCCATGGACCGGAAGTGGCTGCGGTCCGGTTTCGGATAGCCGACGCCACGCACGATCGCCAGCTTGTTGGTGTGCCACAGGTTCGACATCCCGGTCAGTGCCGGATTCAGCCCGAAGGCGGAATCGAGCCGGAGCACCTCCTCCGGCTTGTAGGCGAGCTCGGGGCGGGCGTCGTGATAGGCGTTGTCCGCGTAGGGGATCACCGTGTTGAGGCCGTCGTTCCCGCCGTACAGCGTGACTATCACCAGGATTCCGCTGTTGGTCGGCAGCGGGCGGTTCCGTCCCTCGTTGAGCAGATCCGGCAGCGTCACTGCGGCGACTCCGCCGAGCAGTCCGGCTGCACCCACCCCGGCACTTGCGATCAGAAACCTGCGGCGATTGAACTCGGGCATCGGTTCTCTTTACGACGTCACGTATTCGGGGGTGATGACGGCCGCTGCCACCAATCGGTGCGGATCATCGATCAGCGGCTTGAGGGCAGCCGCGGACCGATCCGACCAGGCGCCGATGCCTAAAAGGTAGCCGACCCCGTCGATGCGTTCACTCGATGCCATCTTTTCTACTGCGCTGATATCACCGAGCGCGAGAAGTCGGTTCGCGGCCCAGACTCGTGCCGCCGCACTGTTTGTCGATAACCACAGCTGCCCGCGGGGCCAGCCGCCGACATCCGGCGGGTAGAACGGGCGCTGGCCCATCACCCTGAGAACCTGGTCGAGGTCGGCGAGGACATGTTCGTCGTCGAGCGGCACCGCGAGCGAGCGGACGATGCCCACCAACCATTCGACCGGGGTGTTGACGACGGTCCCTGCGGCCTTGGTGAATTCGGGGTCCAACACAACCGCTTTGGTCAGGGCCCTGAGGTCCCGATTCGGTCCGTACGCGGCGACGAGGCGGGTGAGGGTATCCGGGGATGCGGGCAGGTCCGAAGCCAGTAGCCGCCACAGGGTGCCGGCCACGAATGCGGCAGAGGCGGGCTGGCGCAGCACGATGTCACAGAAGTCGGAGTCAGTGAAGTTGCCTGTGACGCCGAGCACCGTCTTGACCGATTCGTCGTGATGTTCGGGGTAGACCACGGTGCCGCCGTCGGGCAACAGGTGCCGGCCGGTGAGTGCCTTGGCACCCTCTTTCACGTCGATTTCGGTGTAGCCGTTGGCATGTCCCATGGTGAAGAGCTCCATGAACTCGCGGGACAGGTTTTCGTTCGGCGCCGCGGCGGTGTTGACGTCGCCGTCCAGCCAGTGGAGCATTGCGCCGTCGGTGAGCATGGCATACGCCAGGGCGTGGAAGTCGCCGACCGCCAGGGTGCGCAGTTTCTCGTTCTGCTCACCCATCAGTTGCGCGGCGTTGACCTTCTCGGCCGAGGTGGCAAAGTGGTTGTGCCACAACAAGGTCAGCTTTTCGTGGATGGGTTGTTGGACGGCGGCCATGCGCCGCAGCCACCAGCCCGAGAGTACTTGCATGCGGGCCACCAGCTCCTGTCCGAAACCGGCGATCTCGGCGGCCGATGCGCCGGCCGGTGGGTACTGGGGGATGGCCGATTTCGGCATCGGGGTGGCCACCGCACCGGGGTCGGCATTCGGATCCAGGTTCAGCACGGCGTCGAGGTGGGTCGACCAGCTCTGGGCGGCCACTGCGTCCACTTGGGCCCCGGTGGTACCGAAGCCGGTGCGGCGCAGCATCCGTGCGGTTGCCAGCCACTGCGGTGGCTGCGACACGATCGAACCTACTTTCCCGAGTCGTCCTCGCGACCCGTGTCGGGTCCCTCATGAATCTAGGCGATCGGCGTCGCTGGCGGCGCGGGATGCAGCTGATTCCAAGGTTTGCCGGGTGTGGTCACAGGCGGCGATTCAGCGCCTCGGCAGCGGCCAGCAGATCGGCCGCCCACCGGACGCCGGGCCGGCGGCCCATCCGGTCGATGGGCCCGGATACCGAGACCGCCGCAATCACGGCGCCGCGGTTGTCGCGCACCGGCGCCGAGACGCTGGCGACGCCGGGTTCGCGCTCGGCGGCACTCTGGGCCCAACCGCGCCGGCGGACCTCGGCCAGCACCCGGTCGGTGAACTTTGCTGTGGGCAGCACCGCCTGCTGGGTCGCGGCATCGCTGAAGGCCAGCAGCACCTTTGCTCCGGAGCCGGCGGTCATCGGCAACTGGGTGCCGACCGGAACGGTGTCTCGTAGGCCCGCCGGCGGTTCCAGGGCCATGACGCACACCCGGGTCAGGCCTTCCCGCCGGTAGAGCTGCACGCTCTCACCGGTGATCTCGCGGAGCCGCGGCAGCACGGCGGCGGCCGCGGTCAGCAGTGGGTCGTTGACCTGGCCTGCCAGCTCGGTCAACGCGGGCCCGAGCCGCCACCGGCCTTCGGCGTCGCGGGCCAGTAGTCGGTGCACTTCAAGGCCGGCGGCCAGCCGATGGGCGGTGGCCCGGGGCAGTCCCGTGCGCGCGCACAGTTCGGCCAGGCCGCACGGTGACTCGGCCACCGAATGCAGCACACCCACCGCTTTGTCGAGGACGCCGATGCCGCTATCCTGTCTCACAGGGAGATACTAACGTCTCGCATCGTGGGACGGTAGGTCGGCTCCCCGGGCATTGCGGAAGGAACAGCACAGTCATGACGAACCAGCCACGCACCATGGCGGAAAAGGTCTGGGCGGACCACGTGGTGGTCCAGGGCGCAGGCGAAGGTGCCGCCCGCGAACCCGATCTCATCTATATAGATCTGCATCTGGTGCACGAGGTCACCAGCCCGCAGGCATTCGACGGTCTGCGGATGGCCGGCCGGCCGGTACACCGCCCGGATCTGACCATCGCGACTGAGGACCACAACGTCCCGACAATCGACATCGACAAGCCGATCGCGGATCCGGTGTCCCGCATCCAGGTTGAGACCCTCCGGCGCAACTGCGCGGAATTCGGGGTGCGGCTCTTCCCGATGGGTGATGCGCAGCAGGGCATCGTGCACATCATCGGCCCGCAGTTGGGGTTGACCCAGCCCGGCATGACGGTGGTCTGCGGCGACAGCCACACGTCCACGCACGGCGCCTTCGGCGCCATCGCCATGGGCATCGGCACCTCCGAGGTTGAACATGTGCTGGCCACCCAGACGTTGCCGCTCAAGCCGTTCAAGACCATGGCGATCAATGTCGACGGTGTGCTGCCGGCCGGCGTCAGCGCCAAGGACATCATTCTGGCGGTGATCGCCAAGATCGGCACCGGCGGCGGCCAGGGGCACGTCATCGAATACCGGGGCAGCGCCATCGAATCGCTGTCGATGGAAGGCCGGATGACGATCTGCAACATGAGCATCGAGGCCGGGGCACGCGCCGGCATGGTCGCCCCTGACGAGACCACCTTCGAGTTCCTGAAGGGCCGTCCGCATGCGCCGCAGGGCGCGGAATGGGATGCGGCCGTGGCGGCCTGGACCGCGTTGCGTACTGACGAGGGTGCCGAATTCGACACCGAGGTGTACGTCGATGCGGCCGAGCTGAGCCCGTTTGTCACCTGGGGTACCAACCCCGGCCAGGGCGTGCCGCTGGCCGGCAACGTCCCGGACCCGGAACTGATCTTCGACGAAGGGGACCGGCTGGCCGCTGAAAAGGCGTTGACCTACATGGATCTTCGGGGTGGCACGCCGATGCGTGAGATCGCCGTGGACACCGTCTTCGTCGGCTCCTGCACCAATGGACGCATCGAGGATCTGCGCGTGGTGGCCGACGTGCTACGTGACCGCAGGGTCGCCGACGGGGTGCGGATGCTGGTGGTGCCCGGGTCGATGGCCGTGCGCGCGCAGGCCGAATCCGAGGGCCTGGGCGAGATTTTCACCGCGGCGGGCGCCGAATGGCGTCAGGCCGGTTGCTCGATGTGTCTGGGCATGAACCCCGATCAGCTGTCGCCGGGGCAGCGCTGCGCGTCCACGTCCAACCGCAATTTCGAAGGCCGCCAGGGCAAGGGCGGTCGTACCCACCTCGTGTCACCCGCCGTCGCCGCCGCCACCGCGGTGCGCGGAACCCTGTCCTCACCCGCCGATCTGAGCTAGGAGCGCACAGCCATGGAGGCTTTCCACACCCATACCGGAATCGGCGTTCCGCTGCGCCGGTCCAATGTCGACACCGACCAGATCATCCCGGCGGTGTACCTGAAGCGGGTCACCCGAACAGGTTTCGAGGACGGTCTGTTCGCCGCGTGGCGGGCCGATCCGTCGTTCATTCTCAATGTGCCCCCGTTCGACCGGGGTTCGGTTCTGGTGGCCGGACCCGATTTCGGCACCGGCTCATCCCGCGAGCACGCGGTGTGGGCGTTGATGGATTACGGATTCCGCGTCGTCATCTCGTCTCGCTTCGGAGATATTTTTCGCGGCAATTCCGGCAAGGCCGGACTGCTCGCGGCGGAGGTTGCGCAGGACGATGTCGAACTGCTTTGGAAGCTCATCGAGCAGCATCCGGGGCTGGAAATCACTGTGAATCTTCAAGATCGGAATTTGACCGCGGGAACGGTCGTGCTGCCCTTCAAGATTGACGATTACACCGCCTGGCGACTGCTTGAAGGTCTTGACGATATAGGCCTTACGCTGCGGAAATTCGACGAAATCGAGTCCTACGAGCAGACCCGGCCGAGCTACAAACCCCGCACTCTGCCGGCCTGATCGAGGCGCTCCGTAGGTCCCGTTCGGGGACCTGCGGAGCAATTTCGGCACTCGTGCGCAGCCCGAATCCCTGCCCCCGCAACCAGGTTCTGAGACCTACGAACCACCTCCCAAGTGGGCCAACCGGATTGCCAAAACCCATATTGGCTACGCCCGAAATTGGGCGTGGCTCTTGGAAATCGGCGGGTCCTGGGTTTACCGTGTGCATTAGTCGGTCCACCCAGGGCCACTGAATTCGGAGGTTTTGGATGAATAAAGCAGAACTTATCGATGCCCTGACAGAGAAGTTGGGCACCGATCGTCGGCAGGCCACCGCCGCCGTCGAGCACATCGTCGACACCATTGTGCGCGCCGTGCACAAGGGTGAGAGCGTCACGATCACCGGCTTCGGCGTCTTCGAGCAGCGCCGGCGCGCCGCTCGCGTCGCGCGCAACCCGCGCACCGGCGAGACCGTCAAGGTGAAGCCGACCTCGGTTCCGGCGTTCCGCCCGGGTGCTCAGTTCAAGGCCGTTGTGTCTGGTGCGCAGCGTCTTTCGGCCGAAGGTCCGGCCGTGAAGCGCGGCGCCACCGCCGCTCCGGCTCGCCGTGGCGCGGCCAAGAAGGCTGCCCCGGCCAAGAAGGCTGCGCCGGCCAAGAAGGCTGCTGCCAAGGCTCCGGTCAAGAAGGCTGCGCCCGCCAAGAAGGTCGCTGCCAAGGCTCCGGTCAAGAAGGCTGCGCCGGCCAAGAAGGCTGCGCCCGCCAAGAAGGTCGCTGCCAAGGCTCCGGTCAAGAAGGCTGCGCCGGCCAAGAAGGCTGCGCCCGCCAAGAAGGCTCCGGCCAAGAAGGGCCGCCGCTAAGGCCTACCGACAGGTCCGACTCGGACACGCCGTGGATCACAGTGATCCACGGCGTGTTCGTGTGTGGCGGAGCTAGTGTTTTGTCGGCAGGGCACTACCGACGTGGTCAGCGGCGACCAGGGTGTCGCCGTGCAGCGACATAACCCACATGCTGCCCTTGCGATTACGGGACTTGTCCGGCCGGACATGGTCGCGTTCGCACCACCACGAGATCAGATCGGGGATCACCTTTCCCTGGGTGCAGATCACCGGAGTCCTGCCTGGGCCGCTCTTCGCGGCGATCTGCAGAATTCGCGCGCGCGCAGTCTTCGGATCGGTCACGTGGGCCTCTTCGGTCAGCGCCGGTTCGTCGAGTATCCCCACACCGAGTTCTTGGGCGATGGGCTCGACAGTCTGCTGACAGCGGGCCCGTGGTGCGCTGTACACCTCGCTGGCGCCGAAGGCCAGCAGTTGACCGACAAGCGATTCCGCTTGCGCTCGGCCACGTTTATCGAGCGGCCGCAGTCGGTCTTCACCCTTGTACCGCGACCTACGGCCCGCTGTGGCGTGCCGGACGATCAGCACGGTGCTGGTATCGGCCGGCCGACGGGTGAAGCGACGCAGCACCTTCCGGTCGTGGGGGTATTGCAGCCGCGACATGGCGGCGGCCACGGGCAGCCACTCCAGTTCGTCCACCTCGGAATTTGGCGTGAAGCCGCCGCCGGTGCTGCGAGCGGCCCAGAAGCGGACTTTCTTGGTGCCGTACTCGAGCGGATAGGTGACCGTGGCCAGGCGCCGCCCCAGCACCGCCCGATGTCCGGTCTCCTCCAGTAGTTCTCGCACAGCGGTGACCGGCTCGGTCTCACCGGGATCCAGCTTGCCCTTGGGCAGCGACCAGTCGTCGTAGCGCGGGCGGTGGACGACCGCGATCAGCGGTTCGGCCGATGGATCGGGCCGCCATAACACCGCTCCGGCCGCCAACACCGCTCCGGGCGTCAACACTGGCGTCGCGCGGGTGTCGTTCGCCGTCTTGTTCGGCACCAGTGCTCCTGGATGTTTGTTGTCGCGGGATGAGTTTCGTGCCGCTCGCGGTCAGGGCGTGCGGCGCCGCTCCATGCTCGCCACCTGGTGATCCCGGACCTTCTCGCCTTCCCGTGGCCGCGCGGTCCAGTGCCCGTCGGGTCCGAGCTCCCAGCACCGCGTGGCCGGATCCATGGCCGAGTCGAACACTCCATTCAGTTCCTCGGTCAGTCTCGGGTCCTTCACCTGCGCCATGACCTCGACGCGACGATCGAGATTACGATGCATCATGTCGGCGCTGCCGATCCAGAACTCGTTGATGGCACCGAAATGAATAATTCGTGAATGCTCAAGGAAGCGGCCGAGAATCGAGCGCACCACGATGTTCTCGGAGTAGCCCGCGGCGCCCGGACGCAGCGCACAGATGCCGCGCACGACCACCTCGACCCGGACCCCGGCCTGCGACGCCCGGTACAGCGCATCGATCACCTGCTCGTCCACCAAGGCGTTCATCTTCAACCGGATGCGGGCATCGGTGGCACCGGCCCGCTTCGCCTCAATTTCGCGCTCGATGCGCTCGATGATGCCGCGTCGCACACCGTACGGGGCGACCAGCAGATTGCGGTACGACACCTTGCGCGAGTACCCGGTCAATGAGTTGAACAGGTCGGTGAGGTCGGCACCGATCTCGGGCGCGGCGGTCAACAGGCCCACATCCTCGTACAGGCGCGCGGTTTTCGGGTTGTAGTTGCCGGTGCCGATATGGCAGTAGCGCCGGATCGTGGAACCCTCCCGGCGCACGACCAATGCCGTCTTGCAGTGCGTCTTGAGCCCGATGAGCCCGTACACCACGTGCACGCCCGCCTGTTCCAAGGCTCGCGCCCACTTGATGTTGGCCTGCTCGTCGAAGCGGGCCTTGATCTCCACCAGTGCCACGACCTGCTTGCCGGCCTCGGCGGCGTCGATCAGCGCGTTGACGATCGGCGAGTCTCCAGAGGTTCGGTACAGCGTCTGCTTGATGGCCAACACATTCGGATCGGCAGCGGCCTGTTCGATGAAGCGCTGCACCGTGGTGGAGAAGGAGTCGTACGGGTGGTGTACCAGCACGTCGCCGTCCCGCAGAGTTGAGAAGATGCTCTTCGGGGTCTCCCGCTCGCCGAAGGCCGGGGGAGTGGCCGGCACGAACGGTCGATCCTTCAAGTCCGGCCGGTCCACGCCGTAGATCTGCCACAGCGACGAAAGGTCCAGCAGCCCAGGCACTTCGATGACGTCACCCGGGTGTACGTCCAACTCGCGCAGGAGCAGATCGAGCATGTTCTCGGTCATGTCGGTGGCGACTTCGAGCCGCACCGGCGAGCCGAACCGGCGCCGGGCCAGCTCACGTTCCAGGGCTTGCAGCAGGTCTTCGTCGCGGTCCTCTTCGACCTCGAAGTCCGCATTGCGGGTGATCCGGAACGCGTGATGTTCGACGATCTCGAGCCCGGGGAACAGCACGGGCAGGAATGCCGCGATGAGTTCCTCCATGGGCAGGAACCGCACCCGGCTCTTCACACCGTCGGTTCCGGTCCCGGGCTCGTGCAGTTCCACGAACCGATCGACGTTGTCCGGCACCTTGATTCGGGCGAAGTGCCGGGTGCCGTCCTCCGGATTACGCACCGTGATGGCCAGGTTGATGCTCAGGCCGCTGACGAACGGGAACGGGTGCGCCGGGTCGACAGCCAGCGGCGTCAATACCGGGAAGACCTGCTCGTGGAAATAGGTGGACAGCTTGGACTGCTCGTCCTCGTCGAGTTCGGACCAGTTCACGATGGTGATGCCCTGCTCGGCCAGTGCCGGGCGCACCGCCTCGCCGAACACCGCGGCCTGCCGGCTGGAGATCTGCTGGGTGCGCTCACCGATCCGGCGTAACTGCTCGCGCGGCGACAGACCGTCGGCTGACCGAACCGAAAGTCCGGTCTCGTCACGGCGTTTCAGCCCGGCCACCCGAACCATGTAGAACTCGTCGAGATTCGACGCGAAGATCGCCAGGAACTTGGCCTGCTCCAACAACGGCAACGACCGATCGGCAGCCAACGCCAGCACCCGGGCATTGAAATCCAGCCAGCTCAGCTCACGGTTGAGGTAGCGGTCCTCGGGCAGCGCTTCGTCAGTCGGGTCCGCGGTGGCCGCCGGGAGCGGCTCCGGGTCGGAATCGACGGGTGTCCGCTCGGTGCGCGCTGCTCGGGTGTCGGCTTCGGTCACCCCGACGATCATTCCCTATCGACAGGGCGCAGGCCACATTGTTCGTAAACCGGCCAGGTCGGGCGAGTCAGTCAGGGGCGCCGATGATCCGCGCGGTCGCGGGGCCGACGCCCAGCTGCCGCGCGGCGGTCAGATCGTCTGGAGTGTCGATGTCGCAACGCAGCCCGGGCCACGCCCCGGACAGCTCCGCGGCACCCGAATCAGAGTGGCGCCGTGCGGAATCGGTGCCGAACTCCGGAGCCAGTGCGGCGCCGAACGCGAACAGCGCCGAGGTTCCGGTGCGGTGCCGGTCGGCGATGAAACTGCGGACGTGCCTGCGGGCACCGGCGATGGCTTCGGCCAGTTCCGCGGAGCGCAGCGCCGGCAGATCACCTTGCAATACCGCAATGTTCGTCACGTGCCCGCCGGCGGCCTCCCGCAAGGCACGCTCAGTGGCGGCGATCGCGTGGTTCAACGGATTGGGGTGACCGGCCGGCGTGGGATCGAGCAGGACGTCCGCGCCGAGCTTCCGCACCGCGGCGGCGGCGTCATGGTCTGGGGTGACCACAGTCACCGACTGCACAGCGGGCACGGCCAGAGCTGCGGTAATCGTATCGACCAGCATCGCCAGGACCACCTGCTCGCGCTGGCCGCCGGCGAACACCGGGGCCAGCCGGGTCTTCGCCGCGGTCAGCCGCTTCACCGCGATGATCAATCCGACGCCAGTGGCACCGTCTGCCGTCTCCAGAGTCGGATCGACGCTCATGACCGCCATACTGCCAAAGCAGGCAACCGGGCTAGTGTTGACGCCGTGGTAGAGGCAGCGGTCATGGGTGCCGGAGCGTGGGGAACGGCACTGGCGAAAGTCCTGGCAGATGCGGGCAGCAACGTGACGCTGTGGGCCCGCAGTGCCGACGTCGCACGCGAGATCAACGAGACCCACAAGAACTCAAAGTACCTCGGTGACCGGCTGCTGCCGGCCTCGATCAAAGCCACCGCGGACCCCGCCGAGGCGCTGACCGGCGCTTGCACCGTGCTGCTGGCCGTGCCGTCGCAGACACTGCGCACCAATCTGATCAACTGGCGGGGCTACCTCGGCGACGACACCACGCTGGTCAGCGTCGCCAAGGGCATCGAACTCGACAGCCTGCTGCGGATGAGTCAGGTGATCGTCCAGGTCACGGGTGCCGATCCGAGCCGGGTCGCGGTACTCAGTGGCCCCAACCTCGCCAGCGAGGTGGTCGATGAGCAGCCCGCCGCCACCGTCATCGCGTGTACCGACTCGGGTCGTGCCGTGGCCCTGCAACGCGCGTTCGCCACCGGATACTTTCGGCCCTACACCAATGCCGACGTGATCGGCGCCGAAATCGGCGGGGCCTGTAAGAACGTCATCGCGCTGGCCTGTGGGATGGCGGCCGGTATCGGATTCGGCGAGAACACCGCCGCCGCGATCATCACTCGCGGGCTGGCCGAGATCATGCGATTGGGAATAGCCCTCGGCGCCAAGGGAGTAACCCTGGCCGGGCTGGCCGGTGTCGGAGACCTGGTCGCCACCTGCACCTCTCCGCAGTCCCGCAACCGGACCTTCGGCGAGCGGCTGGCCCGCGGCGGCACGATGGAATCGGCGCTGGCCGCAGCCGGCGGGAAAGTGGCCGAAGGGGTGACATCCTGCCAGTCAGTGCTGGCCCTGGCCGAGAGCTATGACGTCGAGATGCCGTTGACCGACGCGGTGAACCGGGTGTGTCATAAGGGTTTATCGGTCGATCAGGCATTCACCATGGTGCTCGGGCGCAGCACCAAACCGGAGTGAACGATGGCCGGTCAGTTCGGCGACTCCACCCGTAGCGTCAAAGCGACGGCATCGCAGCGGGTTCCGGGGCGGCCGGTGGCGCCACCGCCAGTGCCGGTGGCCGCCTATCATCTGTCCGACGACGAGTCGGACGGCCTGGATTTCTACGGGCGTAACTCCAATCCGACCTGGCGCCAACTGGAATCGGCGCTGGCCGAATTGGAGGGCGCCATCTCGGCGCTGACCTTCTCGTCGGGCATGGCCGCCATTACTTCTGTATTGCGGGTGCTGGCGGTGCCGGGCACCACGCTGGTGGTCCCGGCCGACGGCTACTACCAGGTGCGCCGGTACGCGGCTGAACACCTGGCCGTCCGCGGCGTCACCGTCGTCGAGGCGAGCGCCGCCGAGATCTGCGAGGTGGCCACCGCGGCCGACCTGGTGCTCGCCGAGTCTCCGGTGAACCCGACCCTGGACGTCGTCGACCTCCACCGGCTGTCGACGGTCTGCCGGGCCCGGGGCGCCAAGCTGGTGGTGGACAACACGGCAGTTACCCCGCTCGGTCAGCAGCCGCTGTCGCTCGGGGCGGATCTGGTGGTCGCCAGCGCGACGAAGGCGCTGTCCGGGCACAGTGATCTGCTGGCCGGATACGTCGCCGGTTGTCATCCAGAGCTGATGGCCGCCATCGAGCGCGAGCGGCTGCTGGCCGGCGCGATACTCGGGCACTTCGAGGCCTGGCTGGCGTTGCGCAGCCTGGGTACCGTCGGTCTTCGGTTCGAACGGCAGTGCCACAACGCCCTGTCGGTGGCCATGATGCTCGCGTCTCACTCGGCCGTCCGGTCGGTTCGCTATCCCGGGCTGCCGACCGATCCCGCCCACTCCGTGGCCCGGGATCAGATGAAGCGCTTCGGCGGGCTGGTCGCGGTCGAGCTGGTCGATGCGGCCGCGGTATACGCCCTGGTGAGCCGCAGTCAGCTGCTGGTGGCCGCCACCAGCTTCGGGGGCATCCACACCTCGGTGGATCGGCGCGCCCGCTGGGGCGATCCGGTGCCGGAAGGCTTCGCGCGGATTTCGCTGGGCATCGAGGACACCGACGACCTGGTGGCCGACTTGGCCGACGCGCTCGGGTAGCGCGTGATTCGCCGGACGTCCTGCCACCGGGGCCGGACGACGGGGGCCGGGTAGCCTCTCTAGGTTGTGACCGCCCCTCAGCCCTCACCCGCCGCCGGCCGCACCCGGGTCGCCGTCGTCTACGGCGGCCGCAGTTCTGAGCACGCCATCTCGTGCGTTTCGGCCGGGAGCATCCTGCGCAATCTGGACCCGGCCCGGTACGACGTGGTGGCCGTCGGCATCACCCCTGAGGGTTCCTGGGTGCTCGGCGACGGTCGCCCCGAGACTCTGGCCATCACGGACGGGCAGCTGCCCGGGGTGACCGCTGCCTCCGGAACCGCGCTGACGCTGGCCGCCGACCCGAACCGCCGCGGTGAACTGCTGGCGCTGCGGCAGGACGCCGCGCAGGTGCTGACCGCCGTCGACGTCGTCTTCCCCGTGCTGCATGGTCCGTACGGCGAGGACGGGACCATGCAGGGCCTGCTCGAGTTGGCCGGCGTGCCGTATGTGGGGGCCGGTGTGCTGGCCAGCGCGGCCGGGATGGACAAGGAATTCACCAAGAAGCTGCTGGCCGCGGACGGCTTGCCGATCGGCGACCAGGCGGTGCTGCGGCCGCGGGACGTCACGCTGAGCCTGGATCACCGTGAGCGGCTGGGTCTGCCCGTGTTCGTCAAGCCGGCCCGCGGTGGCTCGTCGATCGGGGTCAGCCGCGTCGCGTCCTGGGACGAACTGGACCAGGCCATCGCCTATGCGCGCCAACACGATCCGAAGGTGATCGTCGAGGCGGCGATGCCCGGGCGGGAAATCGAGTGCGGGGTGCTGGAATACCCGGACGGCCGGGTGGCGGCCAGCACGCTCGGCGAGATCCGGGTGGCCGGTGTGGGCGGCCGCGAGGACGGCTTCTACGACTTCGCCACCAAGTACCTCGAAGACGCCGCCGAACTCGACGTACCGGCCAAGGTAGATGACGAAACGGCCGATGAGATAAGGGAACTGGCGATCCGTGCCTTCAAGGCGCTGGACTGTCAGGGTCTGGCCCGGGTCGATTTCTTCTTGACCGAGAACGGGCCGGTGATCAACGAGATCAACACCATGCCCGGCTTCACCACCATCTCGATGTACCCGCAGATGTGGGCGGCCAGTGGGGTCGACTACGCCACGCTGCTGAGCGTCATGGTGGATACCGCGCTGGCTCGAGGAACCGGTTTGCGCTGACGCGCAGAGCGGCGTCGGCTAACGTGCCGGCGCCGGGTCGAGCGGACGGGCCGGCATCACCTTTTCGATGAGCTCGGACACGGTCTGGATCGGGGTCGGCCCCGAACCCTGGGGCAGGGTCAGCGCGACGTAGGTGGCCCGCGTGCCGTGATCGACCGCGTACCACGTGCTGGCACCGTCACTGCCCGCCTCGAACCACGACACCGAGTTCACCATCTGCAGTGGCGCGCCAACGACGAAATCCGCGGGACGTTCGACGCCGCAGCGCAGGATCACCGGTTCGATGCCGGAGGGTCCGGTCCACGCTGCGGCGCCCGCCGGCGCCGGGGCGGCGACCGTCGCGCGCCGGAAGTCACCCATGGTGTCCGGCAGCGTCGCGACCAGCGCCCGACACAGTTCGCTGTCGGCCTGGGGCGCCGGAGCGCCGGCAAGCGGGATCGCGATCGGCTTGTCGGTAGGGCCTTGGCGGAGCGCCACGTACGCGAGCAGGCCGACGATCGCGGCGACCGCCACCACGATGGCCGCGATGATGGCGCCGCGGGGCGGGCCGTCGGGGTCAACGGGTTCGGTCATGTCGGCAACTCTAGAGCGCCGCGAACCCGGGTCGGTGAGCTGCATAGACTGCACCACCATGACCAGCGCGGAATCCGATGCCGGGGAAACCTTGGGCAGGCTCGGCGAGTTCGCGATGATCGGGCGCCTGAACGCCGGCCGCCGTCAGCCCGACGAAGTGTCGGTCGGGCCGGGTGACGACGCCGCGGTGCTGCGCGCTGCGGACGGCCGGGTTGTGGTGTCCACCGACATGCTGGTCGAGGGCAGGCACTTCCGGCTCGATTGGTCGACGCCAGATGATGTGGGACGCAAGGCAATCGCGCAGAACGCCGCGGACATCGAAGCCATGGGGGCGCGGGCCTACGCGTTCGTCGTCAGCTTCGGCGCACCGGTGGACACGCCGACTACGGCTGTGCAACAACTGTCCGACGGAATGTGGTCGGAGGCAACGGGATTCGGCGCCGGGATCGTGGGCGGCGACCTGGTGGCAGCGCCGCAGTGGGTGATCTCGGTGACCGTGCTGGGCGACCTGGGTGGGCGCCCACCGGTGCTGCTGTCCGGAGCCAAGCCGGGGGACGCTGTCGCGGTCATCGGCGACCTCGGCTGGTCTGCGGCTGGATATGCACTGTGGCACAACGGTATCCACGAGTTCGACGAGTTGCGCCGACGGCACCTGGTGCCGCAGGTGCGCTACGGGCAGGGGGCGGCCGCGGCAGTCGCGGGCGCCACCGCGATGACCGACGTGTCCGACGGGCTGCTCGCCGACCTGGGGCATATCGCGGAGGCCTCCGGGGTGAGTATCGACCTGTCGACGGTGGCACTCGGTGCCGATCTGGCCGCGCTGACGCCGGCAGCCGCAATGGTGGGTGCCGACGTCCGGGATTGGGTTCTCGGCGGCGGCGAGGACCATGTGCTGGTCGGTACCTTCAACGGCGCGCTGCCGGCCGGCTGGCGGGCCATCGGGACCGTAGTGGCCGGCGACCCGCGGGTCACCGTCGACGGCGCGCTGTGGCATGGAGTCGGCGGGTGGGAATCTTTCGGTCAGTAGGGTGGCATCCCGTGAAGTTCTTCAGCCAGGTGCACCCATGACGGCCCGCCCTCTGCAGGAACTGGTGGAGCCCGGCTGGGCCCAGGCACTGGAACCGGTCGCTGCACAGGTGGCCGCGATGGGCGAATTCCTGCGCGCCGAGAACACGGCGGGCCACGGCTATCTGCCGGCCGGCGAGAACGTCCTGCGGGCATTCACCTTCCCGTTCGACGAGGTGCGGGTGCTGATCGTCGGGCAGGACCCGTACCCGACTCCGGGGCATGCCGTTGGCCTCAGTTTCTCGGTGGCGTCGGACGTACGGCCGCTGCCGCGCAGCTTGTCGAACATTTTCACCGAGTACACCGCCGATCTGGGGTACGAGCAGCCCGGCTGTGGCGATCTGAGCCCGTGGTCGAAACAGGGCGTGATGATGCTGAACAGGGTGCTGACGGTGCGTCCGGGCAATCCGGCGTCGCACCGGGGCAAGGGCTGGGAGGCCGTCACAGAATGCGCGATCCGGGCCCTCGTCGAGCGGCCGCAGCCGTTGGTGGCGGTGCTGTGGGGAAGGGATGCGCAGACCCTCAAGCCGATGCTCGCCGGTGAGCAGTGCAAGACGATCGAGTCGGTGCACCCGTCACCGCTGTCGGCGTCGCGGGGTTTCTTCGGGTCCAGGCCGTTCAGCCGGGCCAATGACCTGCTGACGGGCCTCGGCGCGGAACCCATCGACTGGCGCCTGCCCTGATTGGAGACACACGAAAGCGCTGCGCACGATTTTCATCGCACGCAGCGCTCGGTGTCGCTGAGAGATCGGAACCGCCCGGAAGTGGGCGGTAGCCGAAATTAACCGCGGGTGACCTTGCCGGCCTTGAGGCAGGAGGTGCAGGCATTAACTCGCTTGCGGTTGCCACCCGGACGGTCGACGGCACGCACAGTCTGGATGTTCGGATCCCAGCGGCGGTTGGTCCGACGGTGGGAGTGCGAGACCGACATGCCGAAGCCGGGTCCCTTTCCGCAGATGTCGCACACGGCGGCCATGAAGAACTCCTCGAAAATCAGTACTTGGGGTCTGAGTCTGACGGCCACGGACAAACGCGGCGCGAGCAGACAACCTGACCAGGATACCGGGAGTGCTGGGGAACACCAAAATGGGTGTGCCAGGCGCTGACCCAAGTGAGTTGGGCAGGGGGTTTGTCGGACGCAGTAGCTAGGCTGGCGGGCAATGGAGGTACAGGGCGGGCGACTGTGAATCAGGGCGAACCCGCGCGAGCGCGATGGAGGTCACATGTCGGCTGGCGTGGGTCGCACACCCCGTCCGCTGGACGGGATTGCGCTGCGTGACTGGGCTCACACTGCGGTCCTGCACCTCATCGCCCACACCGATGAGATCAATCGGCTCAACGTGTACCCGGTGGCCGATTCCGACACGGGTACCAACATGTTGTTCACCATGCGTGCCGCCGCCGCGCAGGCCGAGGAGGCGGTGACTGCGGCTGGCAATGATGTGGCGGCCGTCGCTGCTGCGCTTTCGGCCGGGGCACTGCACGGCGCGCGGGGCAATTCCGGCGTCATTCTGTCTCAGATTCTGCGGGGGCTGGCCGACGTCACTGCCGAGGCGGCGGCGCAGCGCGGCGACGACAGCGAGTGCGGTGAGATCACCACACCGGTGCTCACCGCGGCCCTGCACCACGCGCAGGTTCTCGCCGTCGCGGCGGTGGGGCAGACCGTGCCCGGAACCATCGTCTCGGTATTGCAGGCCGCCGCGCTGGAGGCCGAAAGCCAGGACGGCGTGACCGATCTCGCGGCCGTGGCGGCCGCTGTCTCGGATGCCGCGGCGGCGGCCCTGGAGCGCACCCCCGATCAGCTCGAGGTGCTGGCCGAGGCAGGCGTCGTCGACGCCGGCGGCCGTGGACTACTGGTGCTGCTCGATGCCCTGACCGCAACCCTATCCGGTGATTCGGCCGCCCGGCGCCAGTACCAGCCGGCCGCGGCCCCCTCGCACACGGCGGGCTTGCACAGTCACCACCATTCGCGGGAGATCAATGGCGCACCACCACAATTCGAGGTGATGTACCTTCTCGGCGACTGCCGGCCGGACAGTGTCGAGGTGTTGCGTACGCGGCTGCAACGGCTCGGCGAATCGGTCGCCATCGCGGCTTCGGTGACCGGTGTCCGCTACAGCGTGCACGTACATGCCGACGATGCCGGCGCGGCGATCGAGGCCGCCCTGGATCTGGGCAGCGTCAGCCGGATTCAAGTCACCGCGCTGATCGGGGCCGACGGTGCCCGGCCGTCCGGCGGCTGGAGCCGGGACCGCGCGGTGCTCGCGATCGTCGACGGCGACGGTGCGGGGGAGCTGTTCAGCGGCGAAGGCGCGCACGTCCTGCGCCCCGCCGACGGGCCGATCAGCGCGCAGCAGTTCCTGGCCGGCTTGGTCGGCACCGGTGCCGCGCAGATCATGGTGCTGCCCAACGGCTATCTGGCCGCCGAGGAGCTGGTGGCTGGCTGCACCACCGCGATCAGCTGGGGCATGGACGTGGTGCCGGTACCGGCTGGATCCATGGTGCAGGGGCTGGCGGCGCTCGCGGTCCACGACGCCGCCCGGCAGGCCGTCGACGACGGATACACCATGGCCCGGGCCGCCGCGGCGGCCCGGCACGGTTCCGTGCGGATCGCCACCGAGGAGGCGTTGACCTGGGCCGGCATGTGCCGCCCGGGCGACGGGTTGGGCATCGCCGGTGACGAGGTCCTGATCGTCGGCCACGACCTCATCGGTGCGGCCAGTGGGCTGATCGACCTGTTGTTGTCCTCCGGTGGAGAACTCGTGACGGTACTGACCGGGCAGGGCGTCGGCGCGGAGGTGGGCGCCGCGCTGGCCGAACACGTGCGACAGGAGCATCTGGCCGCCGAGTTGGTCACCTATCACACCGGCCACCGCGGGGACGCGCTCTTGATCGGGGTGGAGTAACGGTGGTCGGGCTCGCTGACTCATTGGTGCCCGTCCTGGGTGCGAAATCCGCTGCGCCACTGGAAGAATTCTTGGGTATCCGCACCGTCAACGATCTGCTGCGACACTACCCGCGCAAGTACAGCCAGGGCATGACGGTGCTCGGCGAAGACACCGAGCTGCCGGAGGAAGGTGACCACGTCACGTTCCTCGACGTCATCACCAAGGCGGAGACGCGCTGGACCAACCGGGCGCCCAAACGCGAATACCTGGTGGTCACTCTGGGGCACCGCAATCCGAAGGTCACCGCGACCTTCTTCAACGCCAAATTCCTCAAGAAAACGCTCGTTGAAGGTACCCGGGTGATGCTCTCGGGTGTTGTCGGATTCTAC
The DNA here is from genome assembly GCA_031292665.1 of Mycobacterium sp. Taxonomy (GTDB): domain Bacteria; phylum Actinomycetota; class Actinomycetes; order Mycobacteriales; family Mycobacteriaceae; genus Mycobacterium. The sequence continues at coordinate 55,986 of JARLGR010000144.1, forward strand.
GGGCGCGCAATGCAGTTGACGCATCCCGCGCACCTGATCCTCAATTCCGGAGCGGGCCGCAATATCGGGTCTCCGGCGCTGAAGAAGATCGCCGATGCCTCCGAGAAGGTGCACGGCGAATTGCAGATGTCGGCGTTTGAGCGCGAGTATTTCCCGATCTATGCGGCGTGCGCCAAGGTGCAGAGCTGGGACATCTACGCATGCGTGTTGCAGGTGCTCGCCGTCCTGGATCCGATACCCGATCCGCTGCCGGAATCGCTTCTGGCGCAACGCGGTTTGATCTCCGAGGACCAGGCGTTGCGAGATATCCACCTCGGCGAACGTGAGCAGGACCGCGAACAGGCCCGGCACCGCCTGACTTTCGACGAGGCCGCCGGGCTGCAGTGGGCGCTGGCCGCTCGCCGGCACGGCGCGCAGTCCCAGTCCGGTCCGGCGGCGCCGCCGGCCGAC
>JARLGR010000145.1 GCA_031292665.1 Mycobacterium sp.
ACGCGGCCGGGACGGTATGGAAGACCTCCGGGAACGCCTGCCCCGCCAGCCTGTCCTGCCGGTGACCCACCATCTCGGCAAACGCCGTATTCGCAAACAAGATGATGCCGTCCCGCGCCATAGCGAGCGTAGGAACCGGGATCCGCTCCAACACCACCACAGCAGGCAACCGCGTCAGGATGTCCGCCGGTGAATCACCGGACCCCCCACTACGCCGCCGCTCCACCCGCCGATCGCCGTCCATACCAGCGCCGTCGCCAGGGTGGCCCTCTGAGCCCCCAACAACTGACCGCACATTCGACATAGATGGCACAGTAGCAACGCGACAAAGATCAAAACATCAAAACCGTGAAACTTGCAGACTGTATCGCAAACCCGACTTGGGCTTGGGGTTCATGTTGCACATGACCTCTTATGGTTGGCCTGTTCGTGGTCTCCGTTTGCGGTAACCGCTATGTGCCCGACCTTGTCTTGATCCCGATGAGCCCGCGGCTGACGGGCTATCGGCGCTGGTGATTCTCCGGGCCGCCCGGCTGCTTGGTTCGACGACGTCGTACGGTTACCTGCCTGCTTTCGCGACTTCGACCAGCACCCCGAGGACGCGCGGTGGCTGGTCGACGAGGTGATCGGGCCGCGACGAGCAGATCCCCTTGGCGCTCTTCGTCCAAGCATGGGACGCTGGCAACGAGCTGATGGCCGTCACCATCTGACGTGGTGCAAGGTCCGGCATTGCGACCAGGTCAGGGATTGCCAGTGATATCTAGACCTGGCCGGATCCTTTCGGGTGGGAAGAACCCGGTCGGGTCACAAATCAGAGCCAACCTGTGCGGGCGGCAGCAACGGGCTCGGCGGGGGCCGGGGCCAATTCCCCGTCCCGCACGCGCTCGAGCATCCGTTTCACTACTGCGACTATCTCCGGGGCCGCCACGGCGAGTCCGGTCTTATCGGCCTCGGAGACCTCATCGGGACCGACGCCTGCCCGGGTCAGCACCGCGGCCGGGTCGGCCAGCTGATCGGCGAGCCAGGAGAGCGGGTCGGCTGACAGCTCGGGGACGAAGTGCCGGCGCCCGGGTTCCCAACCGTCGAAGCGCGGGTGGTGATGCGCCCGGTCCAGCGTCCCGGGCGGGCTCTCCGTCGACCCGAACAGGTCCACCCGCCACACCGGGCGGGTGAACGCGATCGGGACGCCGGCGTAGATCGATCCCTGAGGCTCGGCGCGGTCGACGAGGCGGAGTTCCAGCCTGACTCCCCGCTCCGGCGTTTCCTGGCCGGCGAGCGGGACCGGGTCGATGAAATACATGTCCCCGAAGACTACGCCTAGGGCTTCGAATCCGAACGCTGCGAACATCACGTACCTTTCCTTGCGCCTCCTCGAGCGTAGACCCGGGCGGTGGCGCGACTGGCTCCACGCCGGCCGGTTGAGTGCTCACGACGTTGGTCGTGGATCTGGTTGACCGCGGCGCCGGCGATTGGTGCCGGGAGGCCCGGTAGATTCGGAGCGGTGGGATCTAAGGCCGCGCGGGTCATGGAAATGCCAACGTATCTGGGGTGGCGATGCTGGAACCAGCCCGCACGGTATCGACGCCGACGGTGACAGGTCCGCCGAGGGCTTCACGGCTGGACGTTTTCCAGCATCGCCTTGGCCACCCATCGAACTGTTGCAGCATTGCCGACCATTGCGACGCACCTTGCTTTGTTTAGCGGAGCAAGCGGACTCGGATGGGCAGGTCGAGCCGGGACCACGCCCGATCGGCAGTCAGAACCTCGGGGGGCGCGCTGCGGACTGTCAAGGCGAGGCAGCAGCGATCGCCCAACGACAACCCACGTCCGCCGGCCAGGGACCGCATTGCCCCGGCCAGTTCGGCATCGGCTTCGGTCAACGGCTCGATCGTGACGCCGGCGGCGGCGAGCAATTCACGGACCCGGCTGACATCGAGATCGGCGTCTACCAGCTTCCCAATGACTTCCGCGAGGTTCGCCGCGCCCAGTGACGCGGACTGCAGTTCGGCTGCGACCTGGTCGGCGCCGGGCTCGTCGTGAACAAGAGCCAGCACCGCGGATGCGTCCAGGACCGTCACTCGGCCTCGGCGGCCAGACGCCGGTCAGCGAGCAACTCCTCGACCAACGAGCGAGCTTTCGGAAGTCCGGCTCCCAGGGCCCGTAGCTCAGCCACGGCGTCCTGCTGTCGTTCAAGCACCAGCCGTCGACCAGTCACATGCAGGTGCATGCGATCGCCGGGAGCCAGACCCAACGCGGTCCGGATGTCTGCCGGGATCACCAGCCGACCTTGCTGGCCCAACACCAGTGTGGCATCCATGACCTAATCATGCCACATACCGTATGGATGTGCCACCAAACGCTCCTGCAGAAACTGCGGCGTGACGGGTCGGGACGCGCCAACGTGCTCCGTAACGAACCTAGGGAAACAAGGATCTGAACTGCGGGTTCTGTCTTCCTGCATCGTTAGGCTGGCCCTCCGTGTGCTGCGGATATGCCCTGGCGTGTTACGCGACGTAACGGTGCTGGACCCTAATTGACACGTGGCCGAGTCGGCTACTCCGAAGCACCCTCTGGATCACTCAGAACCGCCTCGTAATCGCGCCCGCCGTAGAAGACGCCGATGATCGCCACGGTCTATTCCAACACAGCGAATGCAATAACGACCCGTCGCCTGAAGCCGATTGTGCGCAGTCCAGACCTGATGTCGTCGCGCGCGCTGCCGCGATACGGGAATGCGGCCAGCTCCTCGCAGTAAGCGACGATCGCCTCCGTGTAGCGCGCCGCGACTTCGGCCGACCCCGCGGCGGCGATATAGCGGTACAGCTCGGCGAGCTGATCTTCCGCCTCGGGCGTGAAGACGACGCTGGGACTCACACGCTCCCGGCCTGCTCGGCGGCCAGCCGCGCCCGCACCCTCTGCGCAGTGACGGCGCGCGAAGGGTCGGCGACCACGGCGTCGTACGCGGCGGCAACCTCGTCACGAAGCCAGGCTTCAATAGCCTGATCGCGGGCGAACAATGCCCGCAGGCCCTCGCGGATCACCTCACTTTCGCTGGCGTATTCCCCTGAGCGCACCCGCTCGCGGAGCGCTTCAGCCATGTCGTTTGGGAGTGTGATGCTCAATTGCCGCGTCGTTCGCATGAGCGACCTCCATTGTTGAGTAGGACTGAATCCTACTCCTACCCTCGGCGCGGGCGCCTGGGTGCGCAGGCGCGCCGCGAACGCGGATATGGCTGTGATCCAGCGAGGATCACCACCGTGGTGTCGATCTCGCGGCGGATGGCCACGACCGCACCGCGGCGCGGGCGAACGCCACCGCTTGCGGTGTGACACGTTCTGGCTTCGCGACTCGACTGTCCGGTGCCAGCAGCCGGAGCCGCCGCAGCACGTCTCTGGTGTTCCTCGTTATGTGCGCCGCCGACGACGTCGTGATCGGTGTACGGTCGCGGTGCTTCCAGCCGATGGCGTCGAGCATGTCGGCGACGAACCCGTCGGGGTCGTTCTCGCCGGCCGCGACCGCGATGAGGAAGAGAAGCCCGGCCTGCTCTTCGCACAGATCCTTCGACGTGAGCGGCATACGTTCGGCGAGCTGGAACCACAGCGCCGACGGGTCGCTGCGTGCGGCCTTGCCCCGCGCGGTCACCATGAGGCGCCCACGGTGCTTTCGCAGCAGGCCCATTCGCTGCGCGGATTCCCGCAGACGCAGTACTGGGATCGTGAGTTGCTCGCGGTTGCCCATGCCGATCCAGGCGTCGGCGAGGTCGAGTTCGGTGAACGCGGCCTCGACGTGGACCGGCGGGAGGTAGCCGGCGGTCGTCAGCTTGATTCCGTCGTCCCCCACCCTGTCGATCAGCCACGCGTACGGTCGCACCGCGGTCGTGGCGGCATCCAGGTCGATGAGGACCGGCTCCTGCATCGCAACGCCCATCATCCGGCGTAGCAGCCGGCGTTGCGACGTCGTTCGCACATCGCCGAGCAGATCCGCCAGGGGGCCGGGCAGCTGACCGATGTCCACGTGTCTGTCGAAATCGCAGAGCGCTTTGTTAATTTTGGCGATGTCGAACGGCGTCGTCGGGTACGAATACGGATCGATGTCGCCGAGAACCTGACGGTACTCGATCTCGATCTCGGGGTCGCCGATGGTGGGGTCCTTGAACGCCTCGATCAGCTCGTATGCCCCGACCCCGCCGCAGTCCTCGGCCGGCCCGTCACGGTCGCCGTGGGTGCACACCACATTGCGCGCAGAGGACGCCTGCGGCTCCACCGCCTCCAGCCGCAGAACAAGCTGCCAGTCGTCGCCGAAGTCGTAGCAGTAGAACATCCGATCGCCGATGTCGGCCAGCACCTCGTCCAGGCGAACCTGTTGCTCGGGTATGCCCATCTCGCCGCTGTCCACCTCGAAATCCATGAGGTAGTACTCGGTGTCGTCACTGTAATAGGCAGGGCCACAGCCGAATCGGTGCAAATGGCTGTCGGTCCAGCCGAAGGCTATCTGGATGATCTCGTGCAGGTCGTCCAGAAACACGTCAGACGCAACCTCCAGCCGCCGCCACGTCGGCGGTGTGGTGCCTGCCAGATCGACCCGGACCTGGTAGGTCATCACGTCCGGGCGCCGGGGGCGGCGCCGAGACGGTGGCGGCGGTCTATCCAACGGGTCGATCACCGGTCACCTCCGCCTTCGCTCAGCGCGGCATACGCGGGCCGCAGGATCTCGACCAGCGGCCGGCCATGCACCCCGACAATGACATCGGGAAGCTGATCGAGCAATGCCGTCGACAACGTCACCCGCGGGTTTGGCGATGGGACGTCGACCTGCCGAATGAAATAGGAGTCAAGGCAATCGGTGAGCGGCCGTCCCGGCGGCTCGGCACGGTCGGCAGCGGGGCGACCCTCCGACCGGGCAGCCTGCAGATTCGCCAGCAGATCCTCACGCTCGCGTCCACGCCAGGCGAGGATGGCGAATGGATCTTCGTCGAACGACTCGGCCAGCAGGTAGAACGTCGCGGCGAGGTGCTTGCACGGCACCGCGCTATCCGGGCAGGAGCAGTCCAGCGACAGCTCCCGGGCGGTCGCTGGGAACAGCGAAAGCCCCAGCCCGGCGAAGACGTCCTCGATATCGTCCGGCATCTCGCCGGAGAGCAACGCGGCTGCAAACCATGCGTTTTCGGCAAGCGCACCCTCCACCTGCGTCCACTCACCCTTACCTAATGCGCCGACACCGATGCGGACACGGTACGGGCGCACCCGACTGCCCTGCACCTGTGCGGTGACCAGTCCCGGACCCACATCCATCGAGATCACTTGTCCCTTGCGGGCATAGCTCCGCCCGCGCTGGAGTCGGCTGCCCATCCCGATGCCTTCGAGCACCTCGATGAACCGCTGGGACCACCATGTCTGGGCGATCGCGCCGCGGGTGCTGCGGGCTTTGAGGCCGCCGTCGACCGGGCGCGGCCGCGACGGCGGCGGGAACCAGTTACTCACCCACGGCCCCCTCGGATAGGGTGAACAGGTTGCGCAGATCGCCGGTGGACAGCTCCGTCAGCCAGCCTTCCCCGTCACCAACCACGAGATCGGCCAGCGCCTTCTTCTCCTCGATCATGTCGTCGATCTTCTCTTCGAGCGTGCCGGTGCAAATGAACTTGCGCACTTGGACCTTTCGCTTCTGGCCGATGCGGAACGCTCGGTCGGTGGCCTGGTTCTCCACAGCCGGGTTCCACCAGCGGTCAAGGTGCACAACGTGGTTCGCCGCGGTGAGGTTGAGCCCGGTGCCGCCGGCCTTCAGCGACAGCAGGAAGATCGGTGGCCCCTCACCGGACTGGAAGCGCACCACCATCTCGTCGCGCCGCTTCTTCGGGGTGCCGCCGTGCAGGTAGAGCACGTCCTGCCCGAACCGCGCGGCCAGGTGCGGCACGAGCATCTCGGCGAATTCGGTGAACTGGGTGAAGCACAGCACCCGGTCGCCCTCAGCGAGGATTTCTTCCAGGATCTCCTCGAGCCGGATGACCTTGCCCGACCGCGCACCGACCGGCGAACGGTCGTGTAGCAGTTGCGCGGGATGGTTGCAGACCTGTTTGAGCTTGGCCATCGCGGCAAGCACATTGCCGCGCCGCTCAATGCCCTCGGTGTTCTCGATCTTCTCCATCATCTCGTCGACGATGGACTGGTATAGGGATGCCTGTTCGGTGGTGAGCTGGCAGTACTGCTTGATCTCGATCTTCTCGGGTAGGTCGTCGATGATCGTCGGGTCGGACTTGAGCCGGCGTAGGACGTAGGGGCGGGTGATCCTGCGCAGGCGCTCGGCCGGCTCGGTCTGGCCGTACTTCTCGACGGGGATCGCGTACCTGGTGCGGAACACCTCGGGCGAGCCGAGCAGACCGGGGTTGAGGAAGTCCATGATGGACCACAGCTCGGCGAGCCGGTTTTCGACAGGGGTCCCGGTGAGCGCCACTCGGTGCCCCGCCTTTAGCCGACGCACCGCCTTGGCCCCGCGGGACAGACTGTTCTTCACCGCCTGCGCCTCGTCCAGCACCACCCGGTTCCAGCGGAATCCGGCGAGCTCACCGATGTCGCGGCTCGCGGTGGCGTAGGTGGTGACCACGACGTCGGTGTCGGCGAGATGCTCGCGCAGCGCGTCGCCGCGCAACCGTGCCGTGCCGTGGTAGGCGTAAACCCTCAGTGTCGGTGCGAATTTCGCGGCTTCCCGTTGCCAGTTGCCGACCAAGGACATCGGGCACAGCAGCAGTGTCGGCGCGGCACCGGGCTCGTCGTGACGTTGCGCGGACTCCAGGGCGAGCAACTGCACGGTCTTGCCCAGCCCCATATCGTCGGCCAGGCAGCTGCCAAGCCCGAGCGAGGACAGGAACGCCAGCCAGGACAGCCCCCGCTGCTGGTAGGGACGCAGCATCGCGGTGAACTCCGGTGGGGGTGCCAGCGGCTGCAACGACTGGGCCGCCGCGCCGCTGAGCAGATCACCGAGCCAGCCGTCGGCGCGCACCGCGGTGACTTCCAGCGGGGTGTCGGTGTCGTCGGGATGGCTGGCGGCCAGCGCGAGGATCTCGGCCGTGGTCGCTTGGCCGGTGGGATTCTTCGCCAAGAACTCCAGCCCGCGGCGCAGCTGATCGGGGTCCACCGCCACCCACTGGCCGCGCAGCCGGATCAGCGGGGCCTTTGTCTCGGCGAGCGCGGCGATCTCGTCCTCGGTCAAGGTGTCGTCACCGACCGCGAGTTCCCAGTGGAAATCGACCAGCTGGTTGCGGCTGAATCTGCTTGTGCCGCCCACCACCCCGTCGACCGGTGTGGACGCCGACACCGCGAGTCCGAGCTTGCGGCGCCGGTCCCACCATGACGGCAGCAGAACGCCGAACCCCGCCTCGTCGAGCCGGGGCACCGCAGTTGACAGGAAGCGGTAGGCACCCTCGGTGTCCAGGGAAATCTCGGACGGACGCGCCGTGCGCAGGGCGGGCGCGAGTTCGGGGTAGATCCGGACGGCGCGCCCGAGTTCAGCGAGCAGGAGTTCCTGGGGCCTGTCCAGCCAGCGGCGCAAGCTGCCATCCTCGTCCCAGGTCTGCTCCGCGGGTACCAACAGGCTTGGGTCAGCCATGGATTGCAGCAGGAACTCCAGCCGCCAGCCGGGCTGTCGGCCCTCCCGCTCCTCGGTTTCGGAGAGCCGGAACATCGCCCTTGCCGGGCCTGGCTCGTCGGCACCGATCGCATCCCACGGCTGTAGTGCCCCGGCCAGCGCGTCGAGTTCGCCCGGGTCCGCGTCGAACCGGCCGTCCGGGGCGGTCAGCGCGGTCAGCCAGGCTTCCTGGGCCGGAACGTGTTTCGGGCGGCGGCCACGCCGGGGCGGGAGCAGGTCGATCCCGGCCGGCAACGTCGTTCGCACCGCCGCATCCGCGAAGGCGTACAGCGCCGAGATGGCCAGCTCGTGGCCGTCGTGGGTCTCCGGCTCAGCCCGGCATACCGGTGGCATCGCGGCAATCAGCGCATTCAGGGCTACGACGTCGGGACCCTGCACCACCGGACGCCAGAACGCGACTGGCCCGTGTTCGTCGCAGGAGAGCGCGGGCAGGACCCGGCCGCGCTCCACCAGCTCCCGCGCGAACGCCGCCAGTTCGGCGAGATACGCCACGGATGCGCCGTACCGCACGTCGGTGGCGGGCTCGTCCAGCGCGGTCAGCGCCGACGCGGCGGGCAGGGACATCACGGGAACCGTCCAGGGCAGCAGAACGGGTTGGATTCTTGGTGCCGGGCGCGGCGTGACCCGGAACAGCTCCGGTGAGTCCAGTGGCGACTTCCGCGACGACGGCAACAACAGAACCGCGGTTCCTAGCTTGCCGGTGTGGATCGGGGCGATGGCATCGGCGTCCGCGGCGAACGGATGGGGGCGGGCCGCACGCAACGCTTCGCTGGGACTCGTCACCGCGAGCGCGGAATCCTCCGCCCACAGGCATAGCCCGTTCGAAGGGGACCAGAACCCGTGCAGGACCAACATTGACGTTTCTCCCTCGTCGGATGCGGCCAGACTAACGAGCGAAGGTAAGCACGCCGAGGCGCCACGCGGAAGCCGTTAGGCCAGTTCACCGAGGACGTGACCGGTGGGGCAGATGGTGTATTGATGCCAGAGGGATGACACCAGCAGTCGTACCATGCCTCCGTGCAGAAGACGACGGCCTGCCTGCCGCACGATCTCAAGGTGGCGGTGAAGCGCGCCGCGTAGCCCTCGGCGGGAAACCGTGTCCAGAGGTCTTGATGTCGAGTTCGACGCTGGGATTGTCGTCAGAACTCAGGATTGACGATTTGGTCACTGGCCGGTGGACGATGTGCGACTTGTCCGCGGAGGTCGCGATTCCGCCAGGCCCGTACTCCGTCTTGATCTCACGCAATATCCCGCCGCGGCAGGGGCTCACACGCCAGCGTCTCATGGCTGCTGAAGATAAGGGGAGCCCCTCCGCGCAAGGCGGACAGAAAAACCCGGATTCAAGTGCTGATTTCCGTTTTAGCGGTGTTACTCAGGACTGGTACGGACGCTACGTAACAGTGGACCGAGGGTAGAAAAGACCCCTGAGCTGGACTTTCTCGGTGGAGCTAAGGGGATTCGAACCCCTGACCTACTCGATGCGAACGAGTCGCGCTACCAACTGCGCCATAGCCCCTGAACGCTAGCAGGCTACCAGCCGCGGCCCCGAGCACCGAACTGCGAGCGGCTACTGACCGACGGCTCGCGGCAAGTCCCGCGGCCAGCCATAGGCCCGCATCGGCATCGCGTCGTCCAGGTGCTCGAAGATGGGGTCCTCGTCGTCGATCTCCAATACCACCGCGCCGGGGCGCCGCAGCCGCGACGGAACCAGGTCGTATTCGCGATCGTAAGCGTTCTCGACACCGAGCCGCGCGCGCGCCATCCGCTGCATCCTGCGGCGCCGAACCCTCTCCTCGATGCGGGTTTGCCGCCGCAGATAGGCCAGGTAGAGCACGGTCACGCCGGTTGCGCCGCCGCACAGCCACCACGCGGTCGGCGACACCTCGAACGCCGCCGTGGCCGAGCCGACCAGGATGACCGCCATCACCATCAGCACGCGCTTCCGGAACGCGTATTTGCGTGCGGTGACCGCGGCGGCGGTCTTCGTGTCGAATCGACGCCGCCGCGAGCGCGGCGCGACGTTGGCCCACGCACCCTCGTCGTCGTCTTCCGACTCCTCCTCGGGCTCCAGACCCGAAGAGTCCTCGACATACTCGTACTCGTCGTCGTGTTCGGCCGCTTCGCCGTCGTCGTGGCGGCTGACGTCCTCCGCTTCGGATTCCGTCGTGTCTTCTCCGTCGACCGCGACCAGCCCGGGCTCCGCCGCGGCGGCGGTCGCTCCCGCGGGCAGGGCCGCCGAGTCTTCGACGACGTCGACGTCCAGGTAGTCGGGCTCGGTGCCTTCGTCGACCGCCAACGTCATGACCACCGGCCGCGTGCGCTCCTGGTCGTCGGCGTCGGCATCCGCGTCGAGGTCCCCGTGCTCGTCGCGATCGGCGTCGGCGAACTCGTCTTCGGCCGGCTCCTCCTCCGGCTTCCAGTCGGGGTCGCTGCGATGGCCCGCCGCGGGACCGCTGCGCTTGATCAGCCGGGCGGCTGACCCGCCGTTGAGGACCCGGGTCGCCAATGCCACGTCGCTGGTACGCCGCACGGCTTCGCGTTTGCTGATGAGCATCGGGACCAAGACGAAGAGCCAGAGCACCATGAGCGAGATCCACAACAACGATTGCGGGATGCTTGGCATGTGACCTGCTCCTTACTGGACCCGATCCCGCGACGGCCGTAGATGGCCGACGCGGCCGGATCGTGGTGACCAGCACAATTACACACCTGTAATTTCGCTCTCACAAGCACCACTCGTCACTCGTGTCGCGGTAGCCACAGGTCGGCCGGCGCCCGCGGATTGCCGGACGCGTCAGCCGTGCGCCGGTGCGGAGCGCATCCGCGCGCGGCCGACGTGGGTGCCGGTCACGCCCAACTCGCGAGACCGGCGCGGACCAGCGCCGATGCGACCGATCCCTGCACTTCTTCGACGGTGATCGCCATGAGCAGGTGGTCCCGCCACGCTTTGTCGACCTCGAGGTATCGGAGCAACAGACCCTCCTCCCGGAACCCGACCTTTGCCAGCACGGCCCGGCTCGCGGCGTTCTCGGGGCGGACCGTCGCCTCGACGCGATGCAACCTCACCGGCCCGAAGCAGTGGTCGAGACCCAGCGCCAACGCGGCGGTCGCCACCCCGGCGCCCGTCGCCGCCTTCGCGACCCAATAGCCGATCCACGCCGACCGCAGCGCCCCGTGGATGACGTTGCCGATTGTCAGCTGGCCGCAGAACCGCCCGTTGAGCTCGATGGCGTAGGGCAGCATGCGCCCCTTGCGGGCCTCCGAGCGCAGGCCCGAACACAACGCCGGCCACGCCGCGACCGAGTGGCGGACCGTCCAGTCCTCCTCCGCGCTGGGTTCCCAGGGCTCGAGATGCGCGCGATCCGCCAACCGGGTGCGGCTCCACTGCGCGCCGTCACGCATCCGCACCTCGCGGAGCCGAACGAGTCCCGCCGGGACCCTCAGCGGCCCGACGTCCAGGGGCCAGCCGGGATGACGAGAGTTGGAGCGCAGGAGTTTCACGAGCGTGGGCATGCGTGCCGCTCAGCCGCGCTGGGCCAGGAAGGCGACGTCGACGATTTCGCCAGTGCGAATCTGCTCGGCGCCGGTGGGCACCACGACGAGACAATTCGCTTCGGCCAGCGTGGCCAGCAAATGCGACGACGCGCCGGGAGCTCCGCCCAGAGCCTGCACCAGATACTCGCCGGTTTCCTGGTCGCGCATCAGCTGACCGCGCAGGTAGCCCTTGCGCCCGGCGACCGACGTGATCGGCGACAGCGTACGGGCCTGCACGACTCGGCGCATCGACTGGCGCTTGCCGAGCGACAGCCGGATCAGCGGCCGGACCATCACCTCGAAGACCACCAGGGCGCTGACGGGATTGGCCGGTAGCAGGAACGTCGGAACACCCTCGCGCCCCAGCTGCCCGAAGCCCTGGACGGATCCCGGGTGCATGGCGACCCGGACCACCTCCATCTCGCCGAGCTCGGACAGGGCCGACCGCACCGCCTCGGCGGCCGCGCCTCCGACGCCGCC
>JARLGR010000146.1 GCA_031292665.1 Mycobacterium sp.
CAGGTGGCCGCCGTGGGGGAAGGCGAACCGGCGATCGAAGCCGTGCGACTCCAGGACGTCGAGCATCCGCGCGTACTCGTACAACCCGTAGCTGAGCCCGGGGTCCATCTGGAAGATGTCGCGGCCCGGACGCATGCCGCCGTAGCGAACCAGATTAGTCACATCCGGGACCGAGAACAGATTTTCTCCGGTGGCGACCGCGGCGTCGTACCCGTTCGTCACCGCGCGGTTCAGCTCGAAATCGAGCGGGTCGCCCGGCTCCTCATACCAGCGCAGGCCGTAGGGCCCCAGCGCGGCGGCCCACCGCGTCGCCTCCGTCCGGCCGAACCGGCCGTTGGCGTCGACGGCCACCGATCCCGCGTCGCCGACGACGCCGATGACCGCCTCGATGCGCGTCAAGTCCTCGCGCAGCGAGGCCCCGCCGATTTTCATCTTGACCGCCTCGTAGCCCCGGTCGCGGTAGCCGCGCATCTCGCTGCGCAGGCGGTCATGCCCACCCCCCGGGTAGTAGTAGCCGCCGGCGGCATAGACGGCGACATCCCGCGCCGCCTCCCGGCCGAAGTGGCGCGCGATGGTCGCGCACGCGGGTTCGTCGGCCAGTTTGGCGTTCAGGTCCCAGCACGCCAGTTCCAGGGCGGCCGCGGCGGCGGCCCGGTCCCCGTGGCCGCCGGGTTTCTCGTCACGCAGCGCGCATGCCAATACCGCGGCCGGGTCAAGCCGTCCGCCAGCGCCCAGCAGTGCATCGGGCGACGCGGCCAGCATCCGCGGAATCATCCGGTCGCGCAGGATCCCGCTTTGCGCGAAGCGCCCGATCGAGTCGAACGCCACCCCGGCGACCGGCTTCCCGTCCCGGAACACGTCGGTGATCACCGCCACCAGCGAGACGGTATGACCGGCGAAGTTGACCACGGCGTTGGACGGGTTGCCTTGAAGGGCGACCGGCCGCTCCCGGATCGCGGTGATCCGCATCGCGCGGCGTTAGGGTGTCCGCGTCAACAGCACCGCCTGCTCGAACGGGGCGTTGGCGAATACGGCTCGCCATCGGCGGGTCACGTGGGCTGCCGCCTCCGCCCTGGTGACCACCTGTGGATCGCTGACGCCGAAGTCTTTGCCGTAGCGGCGCATCCGGCCGCCGCCCGCCGCGCCGATGTTCTTCAGCCAATCGCGATTCGGGCCGTAGGTCAGCAGTATCGCGAACCCCGGCCGTCCGTCGATCTCGGCGTTGAACACCACCAACGGCGTGCGGTAGGTCTTCCCGGAACGTCGGCCGACGTGTTCGAGGATGCCGTGGCCCAGGATGCGGCCGGCCCACATGCGCTGGATGGGATTGGTGACGTGCCGGTTGAAGCGGGCGAGCCGCTGGGGAAGTTGCATAGCGCTATCAAACCCCTGCGCTGTGTCGGACACCAGCGCCCGCGGGCCACCCCGTCACCCGGTTTTGCTGAGCAGCACCGCTCGCTCGAACGGCAGCCGGGCGAAAGCCGATCGCGCCCTCGAGGTCACGTGACTTGCCGCTTCGGCCTTGCTGACCACGGTGGGGTTCCCGACGTCGAAGCTCTTTCCGTTGTGGCGCATCCGGCAGCCCCCGGCGGCGGTGATGTTCTTCAGCCAGTCGCGGTCCGGGCCGTAGGTCAGCAGGATCGCGAAGCCGGGTTTGCCGTCGATGTTGGCGCTGAACACGTTCACCGGCGTGCGGTAGGTCTTGCCCGACCGCCGTCCCTTGTGCTCGAGGGTGGCGAACGGGGGCAGCCAGCCGGTCCAGAGCCGCTGGATCGGGTTGGTGACGTAACGGTTGAACCGGGCGAGGCCTTGGGGCATTTGCATACCCCCATCCAACCCGCGGACGCCTCGCGGCATCAACCCGCATATCGCCCCGCGGGCGTCTAATCTCGTTGCATGGCCGACTCACCGGGTGGCGAAGCCGCCGAGCGCGCCGAGGAGCTGCAGCGCAGGGAGAAGGATCTCGCCGCGGGAAAAGCCATCACCGCGCACGACGTCGAGCATGCCGCCGAGCGCGCCGAGCGTGCCCACGAGCGTGACCTTGACGCGCACCGGCGTGACCGGCTTCGCCACTACGAAGCCGCTGCCGTGCACGAGCACGCCGCTGAAATCCAGGAACTCGCGGTCGAAGAGCGCCTCGGCGACGTGGCCGCTCACCAACGCGCGGCGCAAAGGGAACGCGAAGCCGCCCGCCGCGAGTACCTCGCCGCCCAGGAAGCCGACCGACAACAGCACCTCTAGCCCTTCTGCTACACCCTGTAGTTGAACGAGCCGCGGAGGCTGGGACACTGGTTGTCATGGGAAGCAGTGACCAGGCGACCGCTCCGGCCGGAACGGCCATGAAGGCGCCCGAGGCGTCGGCCCGGCTGTTCCAGGACGCGTGCGCGGTCATTCCCGGCGGGGTGAACTCCCCGGTCCGCGCCTTCACGGCGGTGGGCGGCACCCCGCGCTTCATCACCGAGGCGCACGGCTGCCGGCTGACCGACGCCGACGGCAACCGCTACGTGGACCTGGTCTGCTCGTGGGGGCCGATGATCCTCGGCCACGCGCACCCCGCCGTCGTCGAGGCAGTCGTCAAGGCGGCGTCCAATGGCCTGTCCTTCGGGGCGCCGACGCCGACGGAGAGCCAGCTGGCCGCCGAGATCATCGGGCGGGTGGCCCCCGTCGAGCGGATCCGGCTGGTGAACTCCGGCACCGAGGCCACGATGAGCGCCGTCCGGCTGGCCCGCGGCTTCACCGGCCGGGCCAAGATCGTCAAGTTCTCCGGCTGCTACCACGGCCACGTCGACGCCCTGCTCGCCGACGCGGGCTCGGGGGTGGCGACGCTGGGCCTGCCGTCCTCGCCCGGAGTCACCGGTGCGGCCGCGGCCGACACCATCGTGCTGCCCTATAACGACATCGACGCGGTGCGGCAGACTTTCGCGCGCTGCGACGACCAGATCGCCGCGGTGATCACCGAGGCCAGCCCGGGCAACATGGGCGTCGTCCCGCCCGCCGCCGGCTACAACGCGGCGCTGCGCGCGATCACCGCCGAGCACGGCGCGCTGCTGATCGTCGACGAGGTCATGACGGGGTTCCGGGTCAGCCGGAGCGGTTGGTACGGAATCGATCCGGTCGCCGCCGACCTGTTCACCTTCGGCAAGGTGATGAGCGGCGGTCTGCCCGCCGCGGCGTTCGGCGGCCGGGCCGAGGTGATGGAGCGCCTGGCGCCGCTCGGGCCGGTGTATCAGGCCGGCACCCTGTCGGGGAACCCGGTGGCGGTGGCGGCCGGCCTGGCCACGCTGCGCGCCGCCGACGACACGGCGTACGCCACGCTGGACGCCAACGCCGACCGGCTGGCCCGGCTGCTGTCCCAGGCGCTCACCGAAGCCGGCCTGCCGCACCAGATCCCGCGCGCCGGCAACATGCTCAGCGTGTTCTTCGCCGAGGCGCCGGTGACGGACTTCGCGTCCGCTCGCGCGAGCGAGACATGGCGGTACCCACCGTTCTTCCACGCCCTGCTCGAGGCTGGGGTCTACCCGCCTTGCAGTGCCTTCGAGGCGTGGTTCGTCTCGACGGCGCTGGACGACGCCGCGTTCGACCGGATCGCCGGCGCCCTGCCTGCCGCGGCCCGTGCCGCCGCACGGGAGGACAGATCCTGATGGCCGAGCAAACCCGGGTACACGTGGTCCGCCACGGCGAGGTGCACAATCCCAGCGGCATCCTGTACGGCCGGCTGCCCGGCTTCCGCCTGTCCGACACGGGCAGGGCGCAAGCGGTCGCGGTCGCCGACGCGCTGGCCGACCGCGAGATCGTCGCCGTGGTCGCCTCCCCGCTGCAGCGTGCCCAGGAAACCGCCGGGCCGATCGCGGCCGAGCACGGCCTGGCCGTGGACACCGACCCCGACCTGATCGAGTCGGCCAACTTCTTCGAGGGCCGCCGCGTCGGCCCCGGCGACGGGGCCTGGCGGGACCCGCGGTTCTGGTGGCGGCTGCGCGATCCGTTCACCCCGTCGTGGGGTGAGCCGTACGCCGACATCGCGGCCCGGATGACGAGCGCGGTGGACAAGGCGCGCGTGCGGGGCGCCGGCCAGGATGTGGTGTGCGTCAGCCACCAGCTGCCGGTGTGGACGCTGCGGCTGCACCTGACCGGTCGGCGCCTCTGGCACGACCCGCGGCGACGGGAGTGTTCGCTGGCCTCCGTGACCACCCTGGTGTACGAGGGCGACCGACTGGTCGACGTCGAATACCGCCGACCGGCGGGCGCTTGACCGCGCCGGCGACGATGCAGAGCGAAGCGATGTGGGAGCACCACCCGCGTGCGGGGGTGGGGGCACCTCCCACTTGTGGGGGAAGGAGCGGCGCCTTGACCATGTGGCGAGTGGCGATGGCCGGGGCCGTGTCGGCGGCCCTGATCGCCGGCTGTTCGTCCGGTCGCGATGCCGTGGCCCAGGGCGGTACCTTCGAATTCGTCTCGCCCGGCGGTAAGACGGACATCTCCTACGACCCGCCGTCCAGCCGCGGCCGCCCCGGGCCGTTGTCCGGGCCCGACCTGGCGGATCCGGCGCACACCCTGTCGCTGGACGATCCGATCTTCGCCGGCCAGGTCGTGGTCATCAACATGTGGGGGCAGTGGTGCGGGCCGTGCCGGGCCGAGGTCGGCCAACTGCAGCGGGTTTACGACGCCACCCGCGCCACCGGGGTGTCCTTCCTCGGCATCGACGTCCGCGACAACAACCGGCAGGCCGCGCTGGACTTCGTCGACGACCGCCACGTGACGTTCCCGTCTATCTACGACCCGGCGATGCGCACCCTGATCGCCTTCGGCGGCAAGTACCCCACGACCGTCATCCCGTCGACGCTGGTGCTGGATCGCCAGCACCGGGTCGCGGCGGTGTTCCTGCGCCCGTTGCTCGCCGAGGATCTCCAGCCCGTGGTCCAGCGGTTGGCGCAAGAGGCTCCGGCGGGCCAGACGAAGCCGGCACGGCAGTGACCGGCTTCACCGAAATCGCCGCCGCCGGCCCGCTGCTGGTGGCACTGGGCGTGTGCCTGCTGGCGGGGCTGGTGTCGTTCGCCTCGCCGTGCGTGGTGCCTTTGGTGCCCGGCTACCTGTCCTACCTGGCCGCTGTCGTCGGCGTGGAGGAGCAGCCGCAGCCGGGCGCGCTCACGTCCCCACCGGCCGCGCGGTGGCGTGTCGCGGGGTCCGCGGCGTTGTTCGTCGCCGGGTTCACCACGGTGTTCGTGCTGGGCACCGTCGCCGTCCTCGGCATGACGACCACGCTGATCACCAACCAGCTGCTGCTGCAGCGGGTCGGGGGGGTGCTCACCATCGTCATGGGCCTGGCGTTCGTGGGCCTCATCCCCGCCCTGCAACGCCAGACCCGGTTCAGCCCGCGGCAGTTGACGACGGTCGCGGGGGCGCCGCTGCTCGGCGCGGTCTTCGCGCTGGGCTGGACGCCGTGCCTGGGGCCCACGCTGGCCGGGGTCGTGACCGTCGCGTCGGCCACCGACGGCGCCAGCGTGGCCCGCGGGATCGTGCTGGTGATCGCGTACTGCCTGGGGCTGGGCATCCCGTTCGTGCTGCTGGCCTTCGGCTCGGCCGGTGCCGTGGCGGGCCTGGGCTGGCTGCGGCGGCACACCAGGGCCATCCAGATCTTCGGTGGGGCGCTGCTGATCACGGTCGGCGCCCTGCTGGTCACCGGGGTGTGGAACGACTTCATCTCCTGGCTGCGCGACGCGTTCGTGTCCGACGTGAGGTTGCCGATTTGACCCCAGTCGATGCGCGAGCAGACGCAGAATCGCACGAAACGGAGCGTTTCGGTGCGATTCTGCGTCTGCTCGCGCAGAAGGCGCGTAACACCTGGCGCGCGTTGACCTCCATGGGCACCGCGCTGGTGCTGTTGTTTCTGCTGGCGCTGGGCGCGATCCCCGGTGCGCTGCTGCCGCAGCGCAACCTCAACGCCGGGAAGGTCAACGACTACCTGAACGCCCACCCGGTGATCGGGCCGTGGCTGAACCGGTTGCAGGCCTTCGACGTGTTCTCCAGCTTCTGGTTCACCGCCATCTATGTGCTTCTGTTCGTGTCGCTCGTCGGCTGCCTGACGCCGCGGATGATCGAGCACGCCCGCACCCTGCGCGCCACCCCCGTGGCGGCCCCGCGCAACCTGGCCCGGCTGCCCAAGCACGCCAGCTCCCAGATCGCCGCCGACCCCGACGAGGTGAACGCCCTCGCGAACACGATCACCGCACGGCTGCGCGGCTGGCGCACCGCGATCCGCCACGAACGGGACGCCGAGCCCGAAACGGTAGAGGTGTCCGCGGAGAAGGGCTACCTGCGGGAGTTCGGCAACATCGTCTTCCACTTCTCGCTGCTGGGCCTGCTGGTCGCGGTGGCCGTCGGCAAGCTGTTCGGCTACGAGGGCAATGTGATCGTCATCGCCGACGGCGGCCCCGGCTTCTGCTCGGCATCCCCGGCCGCGTTCGACTCGTTCCGCGCCGGCAACACCGTCGACGGCACCTCGCTGCACCCGATCTGCATCCGCGTCAACGACTTTCAGGCGCACTACCTGCCGTCCGGGCAGGCCACCTCGTTCGCCGCCGATACCGACTATCAGTCCGGTCATGACCTGACCTCCAACACCTGGCGGCATTACCTGCTCGAGGTCAACCACCCGCTGCGGGTCGATGGTGACCGGGTCTACCTGCAAGGCCACGGCTACGCGCCCACCTTCACCGTGACCTTCCCGGACGGACAGACCCGCACGTCGACCGTCCAGTGGAGACCCGACAACCCGCAGACCCTGCTGTCGTCGGGTGTGGCGCGGATCGACCCGCCCGCGGGCAGCTATCCCAGCGCCACCGAGCGCCGTCAGCACGAGATCGCGATCCAGGGTCTGCTGGCGCCGACCGAGCAGCTCGACGGCACCCTGTTGTCGTCGCGGTTCCCGGCCCTGAACGCCCCCGCGGTGGCCGTCGACATCTACCGCGGCGACACCGGCCTGGACACCGGTCGGCCGCAGTCGCTGTTCACCCTGGACCCGCGGCTCATGCAGCAGGGCCGGCTGACCAAGGAGAAGCGGGTCAACTTGCGCGCCGGCGAGGAAGTCCGGATCGACCAGGGCCCGGCGGCCGGCACCGTCATCCGCTTCGACGGCGCCGTGCCGTTCGTCAACCTGCAGGTCTCGCACGACCCGGGGCAGACGTGGGTGCTGGTGTTCGCCATCACGATGATGGCCGGGCTGCTGGTCTCGCTGCTGGTGCGCCGTCGCCGGGTGTGGATCAGGCTGACTCCGGAGGCGGCCGGTACCGTGAACGTCGAATCGGGCGGCCTGGCGCGCACCGACAACTCCGGCTGGGGTGACGAATTCGAGCGGTTGACCGAACGACTACTCGCGGGACTCGGCGGCGCCACCGACCGGGCCGAGCCCGCCCCCACGTCCAAAAGGAGTTCTGAGGTGCACGTCATATGAACACCCTGCACGTCGACATCGGCCTCGCCCGCTACTCCGACTGGGCGTTCACCTCGGCGGTGGTGGCCTTGGTGGTCGCGCTGGTGCTGCTGGCCTTCGAGCTCTCCTACGCCGGCGCCCGCCGCGTGGACCAGCGCGAACGGGTCCTTGCCGGTTCGGTCGCCGCCGACAGCACCACCCCCGGCATCGTCGAGGACGTGCCGACCCGGCCGTTCGACGAGCGCGTCGGGCGGGCCGGGCTGGCCGTGGTCTACCTCGGAATCGGGCTGCTGGTGGCGTGCGTCGTGCTGCGCGGGCTGGCCACGCTGCGGGTGCCCTGGGGCAACATGTACGAGTTCATCAACCTGACGTGCTTGTGCGGGCTGATCGCCGGGGCGGTCGTGCTGCGCCGCCCGCAATACCGCCCGCTGTGGGTTTTCCTGCTCGTGCCCGTGCTGATCCTGCTCACGGTCTCGGGGCGCTGGCTCTACACCAATGCCGCACCGGTGATGCCCGCGCTGCATTCCTACTGGCTGCCGATCCACGTGTCGGTGGTCAGCCTGGGGTCCGGGGTGTTCATGGTCGCCGGCATCGCCAGCATCCTGTTCCTGCTGCGCACGTCGAAACTCGGCGACCCCGAGACGGAGGGTGCGCTGGCCCGGGTGGTGCAGCGGTTCCCCGACGCGCAGACCCTGGACCGCATCGCCTACCGGACCACGATCTTCGCATTCCCGGTGTTCGGCTTCGGCGTGATTTTCGGCGCCATCTGGGCCGAGCAAGCCTGGGGCAGGTACTGGGGATGGGACCCCAAGGAGACCGTCTCCTTCGTCGCCTGGGTCATCTACGCCGCCTACCTGCACGCCAGGTCAACCGCGGGATGGCGGGACCGGAAAGCGGCCTGGATCAACGTGGCCGGGTTCGTGGCCATGGTGTTCAACCTGTTCTTCGTTAACCTGGTGACTGTGGGCCTGCATTCGTATGCGGGCGTGGGCTGACAGCCGGCAACCGACCCAAGTAACACACAACAAGGGGGAGTGCACGTGTCCGACCATCCAACGAGTGGTGTCGGGGCGCCCGAACCACCGACCACACAGCGGTCGGGGGCGCCCCAGCAGCCCGCCGACCCGCCGGCGGACTCGGGTGCCGAGGCGCCGACCCGCGCCTTCGCCGGATTCCGCACCGAGCGCCGGCCGCCCGGCCCCGCCGGACGGGGGACCGCTCCCCCGACGGCGCCCAGACCCGCCGGGATGCCGCCCTGGGACTCAACACCGGCCACCGGAATCGCGCGGGTCGACCCGACCGCCTTTGGCGCCTACTACGACGGCCCGGCCGAGCCCCCGCCTCCCCGGGACGGCTCAGCAGCCCCGGTGCCCCCGCCCTATAGGCCCGAGCACGTGCCGCACACGCCGTATCCGGAGCTGTCCACCGGCATGCTGCTGCGGCCGGTCAAGCCGCCGCCGTCGGAGGGCTGGCGCCGGCTGCTCTACGTGCTGTCCGGGCAGCTGATCAACCTCGGCGAAAGCCCGCGGGCCGCCCGCTACAACAACCTCGTGGCCCGGGTCAACCGGCCGTTGCGGGGTTCCTACCGGATCGCGGTGCTGTCGCTGAAGGGTGGCGTCGGCAAGACCACGATCACCGCGACGCTCGGGTCCACCTTCGCCTCCATCCGAGGTGACCGGGTGGTGGCGATCGACGCCAGCCCCGACCGCGGCACCCTGAGCCAGAAGATCCCGTTGGAGACGGCGGCGACGGTGCGTCAACTGCTGCACGACGCCGGGACCATCGAGCGCTACAGCGACGTCCGCCGGTACACTTCGAAGGGTCCGAGCGGTCTGGAAGTCCTTGCGTCGGAAAGCGATCCGGCTATGTCGGATGCCTTCAGCGCCGACGACTACACCCGCACCCTGGAAATCCTCGAGCGGTTCTACGGTCTGGTGCTCACCGACTGCGGCCCCGGGCTACTGCACTCGGTGATGTCGTCGGTGCTGGACAAAGCCGACCTGCTGATCGTGGTCAGCTCCGGGTCCATCGACGGCGCGCGCAGCGCCTCGGCGACGCTGGACTGGCTCGACGCGCACGGCCACGAGAACCTGGTCCTCAATTCGATTGCGGTGATCAACGCGGTGCGGCCACGGCCCGGCAAAGTCGACATGAACAAGGTGGTCGATCACTTCTCCCGCCGCTGCCGCGCGGTGCGGCTGGTCCCCTTCGACCCTCACCTCGAGGACGGCGCCGAGATCGAGCTGGACAGGTTGAAGCGGTCCACCCGCGAAGCGCTCACCGAACTGGCAGCCGTCGTCGCCGACGGGTTCCCCGGCGACCAGCGCAACCCGGGTCGCGCGTAGCGAGGGTTATTTGTCGTCGTGACCTAACCGCCGCAAGAACTCCGGATCGTCGTCGGGCCCGATGACGCGCGTCTTCGGCCGATTGTTCTGTGACCGCGCGGCACGCCAGCCGACGTAGATCAGCGTCCCCAAAAGCAGGACGAGCAGCAGGTAGAGCACTCAACACCTCCTTGGAGCGAATATACCCGCGCCGTAGGCTCGACCCGTGTCGGAAGGTCATGGCGACAACAGCCCTGGGGACGGTAGCGAGGCGCGCGCCGGAAATCGCGTCGTGGTCGACGTCGTGCTGTACGCGGCGGCGCGCTTGCTCCTGGCGGGGGTGCTCACCGGCGTCATCTACGGGATCGCGCGCCTGCTCGGGATCACCCAGTTCCCCGTCGTCGTCGCCGCGCTGTTCGCGCTCGTCATCGCGATGCCCCTCGGTATCTGGGTGTTCAGCCCGCTGCGCCGGCGCGCCACCGCCTCGCTTGCCGCGGCCGGCGAACGCCGCCGCCGGGAGCGCGAACAACTGCGGGGACGCCTGCACGGTGGGTCGGTAGACGATCCCGAACCCGAGGCCAACGGCGAGCCGTAGCGTCTCCTCCGGTGTGAATTCGCGGCGGCGACACGCCGATGGACACCGCCTAGAGTTCACGGCCAAAGCCCTGAGCGCACTCAACGCGCCAGAGCGAGGGCTGCCGACACCGCGACCGCCCACGTCACCATCGCCAGCCCGGTGTCCCGCAGCACCGGGATCAACTCCGGCCCGCCGCGGCCCGAGCGCACCGGACCCGCGGCGCGCAGCGCCAGGGGCGTGGCCACCAAGCCCGTGGCGCACCACGGCGTCGCCACCATCAGCAGCAGGGTCACGGCCCCCGCCGTCGCCAGCAGCGCCTGGTAGAGGACACGGGTGCGGGTATCGCCGAGGCGCACGGCCAGCGTGATCTTGTGCGACTGCGCGTCGGTGGGGATGTCCCGGAGGTTGTTGGCGACCAGCACCGACGACGACAGCGCCCCGACCGACACCGCCAGCGCCAGCCCCACCCAGTCGACTCGCAATGCCTGCGTGTACTCGGTGCCCAGCACGGCGATCAGCCCGAAGAACACGAACACCGCGACCTCGCCGAAACCGGCGTAGCCGTAGGGCTTTGACCCGCCCGTGTACAACCAGGCCCCGGCGATGCAGGCGGCACCGACGGCGATCAGCCACGGCGCGCTGAACAGGGCCAGCGCGAGCCCGGCGAGCGCGGCGACCGTCAGGCTGACTACCGCCGCGGTCAACACCGACCGCGGGGTGGCCAGCCGCGAGCCCACCAACCGCATCGGGCCGGCCCGGTCGTCGTCGGTGCCACGGACACCGTCGGAGTAGTCGTTGGCGTAGTTCACACCGACCACCAGCGCGACGGCCACGGCGAGCGCCAGCAGCGCCTTCCACAGACCGCGGCGTGCAGCCACGCCGCGGCGCCGGTACCCGCGACCACCGGCGCGACCGCGTTGGGCAGCGTCCGCGGCCGCGCGCCCGAGACCCACTGGCTGAAACTGGCCACTCACGCATCCTGCCAGGATGCAGGCCTTAAATCTCCGGGCCCCGCAGCCGCGATCAGCTCCGGGGGCATGCACGACAATGGGCGGATGCTCGGAGTCATCGGCGGCAGCGGCTTCTACACGTTCTTCGAATCGGACGTCCGCACCATCAGCGTGGACACCCCGTACGGCGAACCCAGCGCGCCGGTCACGGTCGGCGCCGTCGGCGACCACGAGGTCGCGTTTCTGCCCCGCCATGGCGCCACCCATCAATTCTCGGCGCACACCGTGCCCTACCGGGCCAACATGTGGGCGTTGCGCCGGCTGGGGGTGCGGCGGGTGTTCGGTCCGTGCGCCGTCGGCAGTCTGGATCCCGCGAACGGTCCCGGCGCCGTGGTGGTGCCCGACCAGCTGGTCGACCGCACCCGTGGCCGCGCCGACACGTACTTCGACTCCGGCGCCATCCACGTCGACTTCGCCGACCCGTACTGCCCCGACCTGCGGGCCGCGGCCACCGCGCTGCCCGGTGTGGTCGACGGCGGCACCGTGGTGGTGATCCAGGGGCCGCGGTTTTCCACCCGGGCGGAGAGCCGGTGGTTCGCCTCCGCCGGGTTCGGCCTGGTCAATATGACCGGCTATCCGGAGGCGGTCCTGGCCCGTGAACTGGAAATATGTTATGCGGCAATCTGTTTGGTGACCGACCTGGATGCCGGCACCGAGGCCGGCGACGGGGTGAAGGCCGTCGACGTGTTCGCCGAGTTCGAAAGGAACATCGAGCCGTTCAAAGCCCTGGTGCGCGAGGCGATCGGCCGGGTCGCCGCCGAACACGCGTGCACACACTGCCTGGCGCACACCGGCGTGACCCTGCCCGTGGAGCTGCCGTGAGGGTGTTGCTGACCGGGGCGGCCGGCTTCATCGGGTCACGCGTGGACGCGGCGCTGCGGGCGGCGGGTCATGACGTGGTCGGCGTCGACTGTATGCTGCCGGCCGCGCACGGCCCGGACGCGGTGTTGCCCAAAGGATGTCACCGCGTGGACGTGCGCGATGCCGACGCGCTGGCCCCGCGGTTGGGCGGCGTGGACGTGGTCTGCCACCAGTCGGCGATGGTGGGAGCCGGCGTCAACGCCGCCGACGCTCCCGCCTACGGGAGTCACAACGACTTCGCCACCACGGTGCTGCTCGCGCAGATGTACGCGGCCGGGGTGCGCCGCCTGGTGCTGGCGTCGTCGATGGTGGTGTACGGGCAGGGCCGTTACCACTGCGCCCGGCACGGGGACATCGACCCGTTGCCGCGGCGGCGCGCCGACCTGGACGCCGGGAATTTCGAGTACCGGTGCCCGATCGGTGGCGAAGAGTTGCAGTGGCGCCTCGTCGACGAGGACGCCGCCCTGCGGCCGCGCAGCCTGTATGCCGCGGGCAAGACGGCGCAGGAGCATTACGCGCTGGCGTGGTCGGAGTCGACGGGCGGCTCGGTGGTGGCGCTGCGCTACCACAATGTCTACGGTCCCGGGATGCCGCGCGACACCCCGTATTCCGGGGTGGCGGCGATCTTTCGGTCGTCACTGGAACGAGGCGAGCCGCCAAGGGTTTTCGAGGACGGCGGTCAGATGCGTGATTTCGTCCACGTCGACGACGTGGCCGCGGCCAACCTGGCCGCGATGAACGAGGGTTTCACCGCCGGCTTCTCGGCGTTCAATGTCTGCTCTGGTCGGCCGATCTCGATCCTGGAGGTGGCCACGGCGCTGGCCGATTCGCGTGACGGTTCGACCGCCCCGGTGGTCACGGGCCAGTACCGCAGCGGCGACGTGCGCCACATCGTCGCCGATCCCACCCGCGCGGCCGAGGTGCTGGGTTTCCGCGCGGCGATCGACCCGCGGGAGGGCTTGCGCGACTTCGCGTTTGCGCCGCTGCGCTGACGGGCTTACGGCGGCGGCGGCCGGTAGATCTCGGGCTTCTGGACCGGTATCTGCCGGGTGGCGGAATCGTCGCCCCCGGAAATACGGGGCGACCCGCCCACTGGCACACCCCCCCGCGGTATATGGGTGGTGGGGGACTACAGGCCAACAACCGGCCGGTTACGCGTCGTAGCGGCGGCGGACCGG
>JARLGR010000147.1 GCA_031292665.1 Mycobacterium sp.
ACCGACAGGGGTCGCGCAAACCGCTGCATGCCGGCGATATGGAATCGGTGCTGTGGGGACTCGAAAAGGATCCCTTGCTGCGGCAGACGATGACTGCGGTTCTGATCCTCGATCGACCACCAGATCGGGAGACCCTGCTGGACCGCCTCGAACGTGTCAGCCGCACCCTGCCGCCATTTCGGCACCGCCTGGTGGAGGCGCCATTGCGGCTTTCGACGCCCCGCTGGCTCGTCGACCCGAACTTCGATCTGTCGTACCACGTCCGCTGGATTCGTGCGCCCGGCGACGGGTCCCTCGACGGCGTGCTGGAATTCGCGCGCCAGTCGGCCATGTCGGGTCTCGACCAGGCTCGCCCGCTGTGGGCCCTCACTGTTGTCGAGGGCCTCAAGGGGCGTCGCGCGGCCGTGATCATCAAGATGAGTCACGTGTTGACCGACGGCGTAGGGAGTCTCGCGCTTCTCGCCCTTCTCGGCGACGCCACCCGTACGCCGCGTGATCCGGGGCCGATGCCCGCCGCCCCCGAGCCCGAGAGTGACTTGCCGTGGGACCTGGCTGCCGAGGCAGTCACGAATGCGGGGCACCGGATGTTCGGATCGATCCGAAGGTCCGTGAACGCGGCGGTGCGTGCGATTCCGGGCACGGTGGCTCATCCGAGAGATACGGCGGACACCATCAGCAAGAACATCAGGGCACTGGCGAGAGTCATGACCCCGCCGCTGCGGAGCCTGTCCCCCATCATGACGGAGCGGCGCGGGTGGATGCGCTTCGCTGCCCTGGAGTTCGACCTCGACCAGTTGCGCAATGCGGCCAAACCCCGCGGCTGCACCGTCAACGACGCGTTCGTCACAGCCGTCGCCCAAGGATTCGCGCGCTACCACGAGCGACATGGGAAACCAGTCGAGCGACTACGGGCCGCCGTCGCGGTGAACATCCGCAAGCCCGGCGACATCTCCGTCGCAAACCATGTCCGAGGGGAGGCGATAGCCATCCCGGTCAGCACCGGCGACACGGCCGGTGTGATGGCGACCTACCACGGTCTGCTCCACGACCTGAAGGAGGACGTGAGACTTCCGTCGGCGGCGGTACTCGATGGGCTCCTCAGCGCCTTGGGCCCGGCAGTGAGGCCGCTGTTCGCGACAATGTTGAAACACGACGACTTCGCGGTCAGCAACATTCCCGCCGGCGACCACACCGTCTACCTCGCCGGGGCGAAGATCGTCGCGCTCTACCCCTTCGGGCCTCTGATGGGCACCGCGGCTAACTGCTGCCTGCTGGGTTACGACCACAAGGCATTTGTCGGCATCAATGCCGATGCGGCCGCCGTGCCGGATCTAGACACGCTCACAGGGTGCATCCGTGAGGGCTTCGACGCCGTCGCCGCACTCGCCGACGTAGGCCAGTAGAAGAAGGGTTGAAAAGTTGGAAGCTCCAACATCAGCAACAGATCCGACCGAAGGTCGTTACGACGACGAGTTCAGCGAAGTGGCGAACATCTTCAGGAAGCAGATCGCGCGCACCGACGGCGGCGCCTCCCTGGCCGTCTATCACCGCGGCAGGCTGGTCGTCGACATGTGGGGTGGAGTTCGCACTGCGGGCGGCGATCCCTGGGAGCGCGACACGCTTGCCATGTGCTGGAGTACGACCAAGGGAGTCACCGCCACCTGCGCCCATGTGCTCGCCGACCGCGGGGACCTCGACTACGACGAACGGGTCGCCACGTACTGGCCGGAATTCGCGCAGAACGGTAAGGCCGACATCACCGTTCGGCAGGTGCTGAGCCACTCCGCGGGTCTACACCGCTTCGGCACGATCATCGACCACAGTTCGAAGATCCTCGATTGGGAGCACATGGCAGATGCGCTGGCGCGGGCGAAGCCGGCATACCAGCCAGGAACCGCGGTGGGCTACCACGCGCTGACGTTCGGCTGGCTCGTCGGCGAGCTGGTGCGGCGGATCTCCGGCATGCCGATCGAGAAATTCGTTCAGAAGGAAATCGCCGAACCGCTCGGGCTCGACGGCCTGTATATCGGGTGCCCGCCCGAACAGCGGCACCGAATGGCGCCCTTGGCACCTATGTCGCCGGCTGTCAAGCGTCTGTCAGGACCCGTCGGCAGCTTCGTGTTCAACCAGATGACACGGGTGTTGCGTGTCCTGGGGTCGCCGATCAACCCACATCGGATGATCAACGCGGCCCTCTCCCGCGGTATGGAGGACGTCATTGCGGACCTCCGACTGCTCGATGCCGCCGTCCCCGCGATGAATGGGTATTTCGATGCCGTGTCGCTCGGTGCCATGTACGCGATGCTGGCGGGCGGTGGGCAACTCGGCGGTGTGCGCATACTCTCGGAGGAGACCGTACGCAAGGCCTCCGAAATCCAGAACGACCAACGGGACCGGGTCGTCATGATGACCATGCAGTGGCGGCTTGGCTACCATCGGCTGCCCATCATCAGCAAGCAGTTCCCGCGGGGGTTCGGCCATTTCGGGTTCGGCGGGTCCGGCGGCTTTGCCGATCCGGGGCACGACCTGGCCCTGGCGATGGTGTGCAACCGGGGCCAGGGCACACCGCTGGGCGATCTGCGGATCCTTCGCCTCGGTCAGGCCACCGCTCGCGCAGTCCAGTCCCTCGGTTCGAGGTGAAGATCCGAGAGGTGCTCATGCCACAGCCCCAGGCCCATCCAGGCGGCCGTCGGTGGCTCGCACTCGGCGAGGACGCGCTTCCGGCGGGAGAACACTGGCTGGCGCCCGGCGAGGCGGCGAGCCTGGCCGGGCTGCGATATACCAAGCGGCGCAACGAGTTCCTGCTGCGCCGGCTGGTCGCCAAGCATGCCGTCGCCACAGTCACCGGCCGGCCCACCGACCCGGCCGCGCTGGCCGGCATCGAGGTCCACAATGCACCGAGCGGTGACCCCTACGTGTGCGTCGACGGCGCCCCGATCGGGGTGGGGCTGTCGATCAGCGATCGTGCCGGTTGGGCCGTTTGTGTGACGTCGCCGACGGGGCCGCCGGCCGTCGGCTGCGATCTGGAGTTGGTGGAGCCGCGTTCGCCGGGCTTCGTGCGCGACTTCCTCACCGTGGCCGAGCAACGTCTGGTCGCCTCCTGCTCGGCGGGCGACGAGCGGGACGCGCTCACAAATCCGATCTGGTCGGCGAAGGAGAGTGCGCTGAAGGTGTTG
>JARLGR010000025.1 GCA_031292665.1 Mycobacterium sp.
CGGTGCTCGCCCGCATGGCCTCGCTCTATCGCAAGCTGGAGGTGGCCGGCGTGCGGGCGGTGGCCACCAGCGCGATTCGCGACACCCACAACCGGACCGAGTTTTTGGAGCGCGCCTCGGCCGCGGCGGGCGCGCCGGCCAATCGCCAGATCGAACTCGACATCCGTGGCGCCACCCGCGGCAACCACCGCGTCGAGCGCCGCTCGCGACAGCGGCGCCCGGCCCAGGTTGGTGTGCACCACCACGCCGGTGGCATTGACGACGGGCCGCAAGCTCGACGCGGTGGCGGGCAGTGCGGCGACGGCGTGCTCGGCGACCCGCTCGGGCTCGATCTCCCCGGCTCGCGCCCGCTGCTGGGCGTCGGCGATCACGGACTTCACCAGTGTCCGGCCCAGCACCCGCTCGGCTTCGGCGAGACGGGGGTCGGCGAGCAGGACGTCGGTGCCGGGCACCCGCCGTCGCGGGTCACTCATGTCGGGTCCGAAGGGGCATGGCGGAGGCGGACGGGAATCGAACCCGCCAGCGGCAGCGTCTGCCGTTCGACGGTTTTGAAGACCGCGCCGGTCACCAGACCGGAAACGCCTCCCTGGACCATGACGCCAATTGTCGCAGCCTTCACACGGCGGGCACCATGGACGGTGTGACGTACCGACTGACCCAATACGCCCACGGCGGCGGTTGTGCGTGCAAGATTCCGCCCGGTGAGCTGGAGGAGGTGCTTCGCGGGTTGGGCCCTAAGTTATGCGCCGCGCCGCGCGACCCGCTCGGCGAGTTGCTGGTCGGGCTGGACAGCGGCGACGACGCGGCGGTGGTGCGCATCGATGGCGACATCGCGCTGATCGCGACGACGGACTTCTTTGCGCCGGTGGTGGACGACGCCTACGACTGGGGCCGAATCGTGGCCACCAACGCGCTGTCCGACGTGTACGCGATGGGCGGGCGCCCGGTGGTCGCGGTGAATCTGCTCGGCTGGCCGCGCGATGTGCTGCCGTTCGAGCTGGCGGCCGAGACGCTGCGCGGCGGGCTGGATGTGTGCGGCCTTGCCGGCTGCCACCTTGCCGGCGGGCACAGTGTCGACGACCCGGAGCCCAAATACGGCCTGGCGGTTACCGGGATCGGAGATCCAAATCGCTTGCTGCGCAACGATTCCGGGAAACCGGGCCTGCCGCTGTCGCTGACCAAGCCGCTGGGGGTCGGCGTGCTGAACAACAGGCACAAGGCCACCGGGGAGCGCTTCGATGAGGCGGTCGCTGTGATGACGACGCTCAACGCCGAGGCGGCCGGTGCGGCGCTGGCGGCTGGAGTCGAATGTGCAACGGATGTAACGGGTTTCGGCCTGCTCGGACACCTGCACAAACTGGCGCGGGCCAGCGGCGTCACGGCGGTGATCGACTCGGCGGCGGTGCCCTATCTGGATGGCGCCCGGGAGGCGCTGGCGGCCGGCTACCTCAGCGGCGGCACGCGGCGAAACCTCGACTGGGTGGCGCCGCACGTCGACTTGTCGGCTGTCGGCGAGGAGGAGGCCCTGTTGCTCGCCGACGCGCAGACCTCGGGCGGGCTGTTGATCGCCGGCGAGATCCCCGGCGCGCTCGTCATCGGCGAGCTGGTGCCTCGAGGTGAGCACACGATCGTGGTGCGCTGAACAGGCAGGGTTTCGCCGTGACGCACTAGGGTAAAGGGCATGGCTCCGAAAAACGCCCTGCGGAAACTCTTTCTGGAATGGCCCGTGCTGCGTCAGTTGCGTTCGGGGGACAAGCTTGGCCGGGGGTCGGCCGTGACCTCCGAGCGCACCCGCACCATTGCGCCGCGCACCACCACGGCCGACCGGGTCGTGCAAAGCGTGTGTCCTTACTGCGCGGTCGGCTGCGGGCAGCGGGTGTACGTCAAGGATGAGCGGGTTGTCCAGATCGAGGGCGACCCCGACTCGCCGATCTCGCGAGGGCGGCTCTGCCCGAAGGGCGCCGCCAGCGAGCAGCTGGTCAACTCGCCGGGCCGGCAGTTGCACGTGCTCTACCGCGCCCCCCGGGCGACCGAATGGCAGCGCCTCGAGTTGGACAGCGCGATCGACATGATCGCCGACCGGTTCCTCGAATCGCGCCGCCACACCTGGCAAGACATCGATAAAAAGGGTCACCCGCTGCGCCGCACCATGGGTATCGCCGCACTCGGCGGCGCGACGCTGGACAACGAAGAGAACTACCTCATCAAGAAGCTCTTCACCGCCGCGGGCGCCATTCAGATCGAGAACCAAGCTCGTATTTGACACTCTGCCACGGTTCCCGGTCTGGGAGCCTCCTTCGGGCGCGGCGGCGCCACCCAAACACTGCAAGACATGGCCAACGCCGATTGCATCGTCATCCAGGGCTCCAACATGGCCGAGTGCCATCCGGTGGGTTTCCAATGGGTCGAGGAGGCCAGGGCCCGCGGTGCCCGGGTCATCCATGTCGACCCGCGATTCACCCGCACGTCGGCGGTTTCGGACAGGCACATCCCGATCCGGGCCGGTTCGGACGTTGTCTTGCTCGGCGCGCTGATCAACTACATCCTCACCAATGACCTGTGGTTCTCCGAGTACGTGGTCGCTTACACGAACGCCGCCACGCTGATCAACGAAAAATTCAGGGACACCGAAGATCTCGGTGGATTGTTCTCCGGCTTCGACCCCGAAACCGGGCAGTACGACACGTCGACGTGGGCGTACGAAGAACGAGAGAACGGCCAGGTCGAGTCCCCCGGCGGCGGACACACGCACGGCGCCAGCGCCGCGGCGAGTGCGGCGGGACAAGAGCTGGGCAGCGGCGGTCCACCGCTCGCGCACGCCCGGGTGAAGCGGGACGAAACGCTTCAACACCCGCGGACGGTATTCCAGATCCTCAAGCGCCATTACGCCCGCTACACGCCTGAGATGGTCACCGACGTCTGCGGCATCAGCCGCGAGGATTTCGACTACCTCGCCCGCTCCATCGTCGAGAACTCCGGGCGCGAGCGCACCACCTGCTTCGCGTACGCCGTCGGCTGGACGCAGCACACCCTGGGCGCTCAATTCATCCGCACCGCAACGATTTTGCAGCTTCTGTTGGGCAACGTCGGCCGTCCGGGCAGCGGCATCATGGCCCTGCGCGGGCACGCCACCATCCAGGGTTCCACCGATATTCCGACCCTGTTCAATCTGTTGCCCGGGTACCTGGCGATGCCCAAGGCGAGGATGCACGACACCCTCGCCGACTATCTCGACGCGGTCGGGTCGAAGAAGCAGAAGGGATTCTGGGCGAACGCCGACACCTACATGATCAGCCTGCTCAAGGCGTGGTGGGGGGATGCGGCGACCAAGGACAACGACTGGGCCTATGACTACCTGCCGCGGCTTTCCGGCCCGCACGGTACTTACCAGACCGTGGTGGGAATGTTGGACGACGAGGTGGAGGGCTACTTCCTGCTGGGCCAGAACCCCGCGGTCGGTTCGGCGAACGGACGGATGCAGCGCCTGGGCATGTCCCACCTCAAGTGGCTGGTGGTCCGCGACCTGAACCTCATCGAGTCGGCCACCTGGTGGAAGGACGGACCGGAGATCGCGTCGGGCGAATTGCGCACCGAGGACATCGAGACCGAGGTCTTCTTCCTGCCCGCGGCCACGCACGTGGAGAAAGCGGGATCGTTCACCCAGACGCAGCGGCTGATTCAGTGGCGTCACAAGGCCGTCGAGCCGCCGGGGCAGTGCCAGAGCGAGCTGCAATTCTTCTTCGAGCTGGGCAAGCGCATCAGGCAGCGGTTGGCCGGATCGACCGACGAGCGCGACCGGCCGCTGCTGGACCTGACGTGGGACTACCCGGCAGACGAGCACGGCGAGCCCGATGGCGAAGCGGTCTTGGCCGAAGTCAACGGATATTACGTCACCGGCGCCGCCGGGGGTAAGGCAGCCGGCGAGCCCTTGTCGTCCTACACCGAGATGCGCGCCGATGGGTCGACCGCCGCCGGTTGCTGGATCTACACAGGCGTGTACGCGAACGCCACCAATCAGGCCGCGCGCCGGGTACCGCACGGCGGTCCGTCGCCGAGCCAACACGAATGGGGTTGGGCGTGGCCCGCCGACCGGCGTATTCTCTACAACCGCGCCTCCGCCGACCCGGACGGCAAGCCGTGGAGCGAGCGGAAGAAGTACGTCTGGTGGGACCAGGACAAACAACGGTGGGTCGGCTACGACATACCCGACTTCGTGGCCGACCGGGCGCCGGGTAGCCGGCCTGATCCCGAGCTCGGGGGTCCCGACGCGCTGGCCGGAGACGACCCGTTCGTCATGCAGGCCGACGGCAAGGGTTGGCTGTTCGCACCGAAGGGTATGGTCGACGGACCACTGCCCACGCATTACGAGCCGCAGGAGTCACCGGTCGCGAACCCGCTGTATCCCCAACAGCGAAATCCGGCGCGAATCGTCTTCCCGCGCAAGGACAATCTGAGCGCGCCCAGCGCCGGGGACCCCGGGGCCGGCGTCTATCCCTACGTCTTCACGACGTATCGGCTCACTGAGCATCACACCGCTGGCGGCATGAGCCGGTGGCTGCCCTACCTGTCGGAGCTGCAGCCGGAGATGTTCTGCGAGGTTTCCCCGGAGCTGGCCGCTGAACGCGGTCTCGAGCCCTACGGGTGGGCCACGATCATCTCCCCCCGCGCGGCGATCGAAGCCCGGGTGCTGGTGACCGCTCGCATGACGCCCCTGGTCGTCGGCGGCCACGTTGTGCACCAGATCGGGTTGCCGTACCACTGGGGCGTCGGGAGCGACGCGGTGGTCAGCGGCGACGCCGCCAACGATCTGCTCGGCGTGACACTGGATCCCAACGTGCAGATCCAGGAGTCGAAGGCCGGGTCGTGCGATATTCGCCCGGGGCGTCGGCCGCGGGGCGAGGAACTGCTCAGCCTGATCGCCGACTATCAGTCTCGCTCGGGCGCCACCACCGAGACCGACAATGTGCGAGTCAGCGACGCCGTCTGGGAGATCGTCGACCGAGACACAAGGGGAGCCGATGGGTCAGCTGAGCGGACCTACTGACCCGACCACCGACGCTGGTTGGGTCGATCCGAAGCCGCGCAAGGGATTTTTCACCGATACCTCGATCTGTATCGGCTGTAAGGCCTGCGAGGTGGCCTGCAAGGAGTGGAACCGCAACCCGCGCGATGGCGACCTGGAACTGCTGGGTTCGTCCTACGACAACACCGGTGCGTTGGGTGCCAGCACCTGGCGGCACGTGGCCTTCATCGAGCAGGGTCGCGACCGTATCGAGGAAGCGCGCGAATCCGGCCGCGCGCTAACCGATTTGGGAATTCCCGTTCTCCCCGGCGCCGCGCAGAGCGCAGATATCACTCCGCCGCACACCCCGGAGTTCCGCTGGCTGATGTCCTCCGACGTGTGCAAGCACTGCACGCACGCCGGCTGCCTCGACGTCTGCCCGACGGGTGCGCTGTTCCGCACCGAGTTCGGCACCGTCGTCGTCCAGGACGACGTATGCAACGGGTGCGGCACCTGCGTGGCCGGGTGCCCGTTCGGCGTGGTCGAGCGTCGCAGCGACGGCACGTATGCGACGCCGGCGCAACGACCGGACCGTCCGGCCGAGAAACCCGTCACCGGAGTCGCCCAGAAGTGCACCCTCTGCTACGACCGTCTCGTCGAAGACCAGATCCCGGCTTGCGCCAAGACCTGCCCCACGACGTCGATCAAATTCGGCGACCACGACGAACTGGTGGTCATGGCCCGGGAACGGGTCGCCCAGCTGCATGCCCAGGGGCTCACCGAGGCCCGTCTCTACGGCGCCAACGAGCACGACGGCGTCGGCGGCACGGGGTCGGTCTTCTTGCTGCTCGACGAACCGGAGGTCTACGGCCTGCCACCCGATCCGCGGGTATGCACGGCTGACCTGGTGACCATGTTCAAGCGGGCCGGCGTGGCTGCGGCCGGCATGGTCGGCGCGGCCGCGCTGGCTTTCTGGAGGAGCAGGTGAGCACCTCCGAATTCGACAGCTTCCGTCCGCCGGAGCCTAAAGGCGGCAAGCGCCGGAAAGGTAAGCGCGCGGGCCGTCGGGGCGGTGGAGACGGTTCACGCGAGATGCCGATGGTCCCCGAAGCTGAGTTCACGTCGTATTACGGGCGTCCGGTGGTTAAGCCGGCGCCATGGGGACACGAAGTGGCGGCGTATCTGTTCTTAGGCGGCGTCGCCGGTGGGTCCGGTCTGCTGGCGGCCGGCGCCCAGCTCACCGGGCGAAAAACGTTGCGCCGCAACACAAGGCTGTCCGCTCTGATCGCGGTGATGCTGGGCGCGGTCGCGCTGGTGAAGGATCTGGGCCGACCCGAGCGTTTCGTCAACATGCTGCGGACGATCAAGCTGACCTCGCCGATGAGCGTTGGCTCGTGGATTCTCAGCTTCTTCAGCGCCGGCATCGGGATTGCCGCGGTCTCCGAGATCGACCGGATGACCGGCGAGCGAATCCCGTTGGGCCCGTTGCGGCCCGTTCTGCGCGCCGTGGAGGGACCGGCCGGATTGGAAGCCGCTGTCTTCGCGCCACCGCTTGCCGTCTACACCGCGGTGCTGCTCACCGACACCGCGACCCCGACGTGGAACGCCGCGTATAGAGACCTGCCGTTCGTGTTCGTCAGCTCGGCGAGCCTGGCCGCATCGGGATTGGCGATGATCACCACCCCGGTCTCCGAGGCCGGGCCCGCCCGCAGGCTGGCCGTCATCGGTGCGATCGGTGACCTGATCTCCGCCAGGTTCACGGAGTACCGGATGGACCCGGTGACCACCGAACTACTGCACCAGGGCACGCCCGGCCGGCTGCTGCAATGGAGTGAATGGCTCGCCGCCGCAGGCGGTTTGGGCGCGCTGCTCGGCGGGCGACACCGCGGTGTCGCCGCCTTGTCTGGCCTGATGCTGCTGACGGCGTCGGCAATGCTGAGGTTCGGATTCTTCGAGGCGGGACTGGAATCGGCCCGCCAGCCGCGCTACACGATCGAGCCGCAGAAGCGCAGGCTTGCGGCCCGCCGAGCGGCCGGAATCACCGGCGACTCGATCACCACCGCGGGCTGACCCGGCTTCCGCCGCGGTTTGCCCCCGACGTACCCGGGTACACCTGTGGCTATGACGAAGTTTGGCTACACTCTGATGACCGAGCAGAGTGGACCCAAAGACCTTGTCCGCGATGCGATTTCGGCCGAAGAACGCGGCTTCGACTTCGAGGTTTGCAGCGACCACTTTTCCCCCTGGCTGACGGCGCAGGGCCACGCGCCCAACGCGTGGACGGTGTTGGGCGCGGTGGCGCACGCCACCGAACGGGTGGATCTCAACACCTACGTGACCTGCCCGACGATGCGATATCACCCGTGCCATCGTCGCCCAGCAGGCCGCCACGGTGCTGTTCTTGTCCGACATCCTGCCGACCGGGTACATGGGTGCGGAGATGTGCGACATCACGCCGGGTGACGTCGTGGCGGTGTGGGGTGCCGGACCGGTCGGCCTGTTCTCGATCATGAGCGCGTATTTGCTGGGCGCGTCGAAAGTCGTTGCTTTCGACCGAGTGCCGTATCGGCTCGAGCTGGCCCAGAAAATCGGTGCGACGCCGGTGAACTTCGAAGACACCTCGGTGCTCGAGCAGCTTCAAGACATCACCGCCGGGCGCGGACCGGACCAGTGCATCGACGCGGTGGGCATGGAATCCCGCAACAGCACGACCCTGGTGGACGCCTACGATCGCGCAACCAGGCCATGCGACTGGAAACCGAACGGCCCCATGCGCTTCGGGAAGCGGCGATGAGTTGCCGTAACGGCGGCACCATCTCGATCGTCGGGGTGTACGGCGGCCTGATGGACAAGTTTCCCATCGGCGCGGTGATGAACCGGTCGCTGACCGTCAAGACCGGCCAATGTCACGTGCAGAGGTACATGCGTCCGCTGCTGGACCGAATCTGCAACGGCGACATCGACCCGACCATCGTCGTCAGCCACCACCTCTCCCTCGACCAGGCGGCGCACGGCTACGAGATCTTCAAGCACAAGCAGGACCGCTGCACCAAAGTCATCCTCAACCCATGACGGGAGCATTGTGATGTCAAATGAGTTGCAAGGCGAAAAGATCGCGATATTGGCGGCCGACGGCGTAGAAAAAGTCGAGCTCGAGCAACCGCGCGCGGCGCTCGAAGACGCCGGTGCACAGGTCGAGCTGCTGTCACTGAAGACCGGCGAAATCCAGGCTCGCAACCACGATCTGGAACCGGCCGGGACCTTCGCGGTCGACGGCGCGGTATCGCAGGCATCGGTGGGCGACTTCGACGCCCTGGTGCTTCCCGGTGGGACCGTGAATCCGGACAAGCTGCGCATGGACGAAGCCGCCGTCTCGTTCGTGCGCGACTTTCGTCGAGTCCGGAAAGCCGGTCGCCGCAATCTGTCACGGACCGTGGACGCTGCTCGAAGCAGGCGTGGCGGCCGGACGGACACTGACCTGCTATCCGAGCATCCGCACGGACCTGCGCAACGCGGGCGCCAACGTGGTGGACGAAGAGGTCGTCGTCGACGGCAACTTGATCTCCAGTCGCTCGCCGAAGGACCTCGCGGCGTTTTGCGCGACGATCGTCCAGCGATTCGCCCAGGCGGCCGCGGGCTAGCCGGCCCGGCGGCAAAGTTGCTCGTTTGAACCGACGGGTTTGCGGGCATTATCCAGGCCAAGCAATCCGTTGAAGGGCCTACGTTGACAACAACTTATCCGGACCCCGCCATCTCGGCTGACTACAATGTGTATCAGCCACAAGACGACTCCCGATTGCTGGTTGACGCAATGCACCAGAGCGCACTCATCCCGGGGCGGCGGATCCTCGACCTGTGTACGGGCAGCGGGTTCGTCGCAATCGCTGCCGCCGAAATGGGTTGCGCCAGTGTGACCGCGTTCGACATCTGCCCGCACGCCGTGCGCTGCTCGCGCGGCAACGCGGCCGTTGCCGGCGTGGAGGTTGACGTCCGCGAGGGCTCCTGGCTGGGAGCTGTGGACTGCGCGCCGTTCGACGTTGTCGTGTCCAATCCGCCCTATGTGCCGACTCCGCCCGGCGGTGATGCCGAAGTGATCTGCCCGAGCGCCGGCCCGTCGTGGGCGTGGAACGCCGGACCCGATGGCCGACTGGTGCTGGACCCGCTGTGCGAAGCGGCGCCGAAGCTGCTGTCTGACGGCGGAACCCTGCTCTTGGTGCACTCAGCGCTCGCGGGTGTCCGAGAGTCGCTGGACCGCTTGAAATGGACGGGCATACGAGCCGACGTCGTTGCCTCCAAATGGATCCCCTTTGGCCCGGTGATGTCGGCGCGCGCGAGCTGGCTCGAGGAGATCGGCCGGATCCCCCGCGGACGCCGGCAGGAGGAGCTCGTGGTGATCCGGGCGGACAAGCCATGACCGCCACGCGGGTACAGATCGTGCCGAACGGGCCCGTGCTGGTGTCGGGTCCGGTGCGGATTGAGATGCCGAGCGGCGATATCGTCGAGTCCGATCGGTTCATGGTGGCGATCTGCACATGCCGCCGCAGCGGCAACTACCCGTTGTGCGACACCAGCCACCGTCGTTGCCGGAACGTCGAAATCTCAGCCCGCAAGGCTAATTCAGGGGCGTCCGTAACGACGTCTGATCCTGGCGCCACGACGTCATAAGTTTCTCGGCCAGCCGGTCTTCGACCGCGGCGTGTGCGCGTATCCCGAACACGACGTCGTGGTCGAGGTGCGGTTCCCGGGCGACGAGATCGCCGACCACGTCGGTGCGCACGACGTGTTCGTGCACCGCGTCGGCCTCGACGTGCTCGCTGTAGAACCCGATGCAGGCCGGTGGCGCTTCCATCCGCTGCAGCGCCTGGACCATGCGACGGGACCCCGGGGGCGAGGTGATCTCCGTTGACGCGAAGTGCCCGATGGCGGCGCCCCGCAGCGCGCGGTGCAGCCCGAACAGCGACATCACGTTCACCACGGCCAGGGACTCGGCGGGGACGGCGTCGATGTAACCCAGGTACGTGGCATCCAAACCGGCTGCGACCAAGAGGTCGGCGAACAGTTGCTGGTGCAGGCGCGGACCCTGGCCCGCGCCGTACTCGTCGAATTCCACGGCGACGAATCCCGCTTTGGCGCGGCCGATGAGGCGCGGGATCGCCCAGGCGTGCGGGTCGCCCTCTTTCAGGTGGTATAGCGACCGGTGCACGAAGTATTCGCGCATCTGTTGCCAGTGTCCGCCGTCGCGCAGGAAATACGACGGACCCGTGCCATCGACGGGTTCGGCCGCAATGGCCTCCATCTCGGCCGCCGCGGTCCGATCGGCCTCGATGGGCCCTACGTCGCGGCGCACGCCCGCCAGGAACACGCGTTCCAGTTCGGCGCGCAGGTGCAGCAGCGCCGGATTCCACTCCCATGCCGGATCGACGCCCGCAAATCCCCGGTAGTGCAGCTCGTAACACATGCTCAGCGCCAGCTGCAGGTCCAGGCCGTAGGGATCGGAATCGCGGACGGACGCGCCGATGCGTGCCAGGTGGTCGCGGGAAGGCGGCCCCGCCAGTGCGCGGCGCACAGCCGTCGACAGCGGTCCGTGTGCCGCCGGCAACGCGGGTTCAACCATGATCGATGCGCGAGTCACGTGGGTGACTACCCGCGTACCAGGGGAGGCAAACGGTGCCTCGCTCAACCGGCCGGCAGACGAAAGGTGATGTCGACCGCGGTCCCGGTCGGTGTGCCGTCGAGCTCACCCGCGCCCGCACCGCGCCGTTTCTGATCCGGGCGTCGAGCCGTAGCGTTCCGTCGCCGTGTCCGCGGTATGCGTGCTCTACGCAGTTAGTGCACGCCTCGATGACGACCAGCACGATGTCGGCGACCAGCTGGTCCGGGACGTCGGCGGTCCGCAGCCAGTCGGCCAGTCGGTGCCGCATTCTGCAAGTGCCGCGTTCCGCTCCCCGCAGTCCCAGGGCGAGACTAGCCTGGTTGCCGCGACGTAGGTGCTGAGGGCCTATTCCTCTCGCAGTCCGCACTGCAGGCTAGGCTTGCACCAGATCTGCGGCCCCGGGGATAAAGGATGGGCATTGTCAGCTCCTGATTCGATCACCACGTCGGTTGAGGACCACGACGGAGTGTCCGTGGTCCGCGTCGGCGGCGAAATCGACTTGGTCACCGCGCCGGCGCTGGACCAGGCCATCGATGCGGTGGTCGCGGAGAACCCGGCCGCGTTGGTCATCGATCTGTCCGGGGTGGAGTTCCTCGGTTCGGTGGGGCTGAAGATCCTGGCCGCTACCCACGAAAAACTCGGCACCGCAACTCAGTTCGGGGTGGTCGCGCGCGGTCCCGCGACGAGGCGGCCCATTCACCTCACCGGTCTGGACAAAATCTTCCTGCTGTACCCGACGCTCGACGACGCGTTGAGCGCGGTGCGGGACGGCGACCCCGACAACTAGCCACCCGGGCGCGGCGCGATCGCAAGTCGCCCGGCGTCGAATGGTCCCGCGCGGTGGGTGCGACGATCACGACTATGGACGTCGACAATCCGCAAGACGACCAGCGCTGGGACAGCGAAGAGCGTGGCGAGACCGAAATCCAACGGCTGGACCGTAATTGGAACAGTCTGCTGCAGGAGTTACGTGTGGTGCAGACGGGGGTGCAGTTGCTCACAGGGTTCCTGTTGACGCTGCCCTTCCAGCAGCGCTTCGGCGTTCTCAATCAACCCCTGCGCCACGTCTATCTCGTGACGGTGGGTTTGTCGGTGGGCGCAACGGTGCTGCTGGTGGCGCCGGTCAGCATCCATCGCCTGTTGTTCCGGCGGCACCGTCTGCAGGTGCTGGTGTCGGCCGCCCACCGATGCGCCTACGCCGGACTCGCGCTGCTCGGCGCGGCCCTGACCGGCGTCACCATCGTCGTTTTCGCCGCGGTAGCCGGCGACGGGGCGGGCGTGGTAGCGGGAGCGTCGGCACTGGCGCTGTTTACGGTCTTCTGGTGGGTCTTGCCCCTGGTATTGCGCACCCGCGGTATGTGACGCGAGTTGACGGTCACCGTTCGGTCGCCAGTGCCGCGATGCGGGTGGACGGCAGATGATCGAGGAGATCCTGCGGATCGGCGAAAATCGGCGACGCGCCGGCCGACTGCAGTTCCGCCTCGGCCGTTCCGCCGCTCAGCACACCGATGCACGGCAGCCCGGCACGCGCCGCGGCGTGTGCGTCCCACACGGCGTCACCGACGAACACGGCATGGTGGTGATCCACGCCCGCGCGGCCCAGCGCTACCCGCACGATGCCGGGGTCGGGCTTGGCCGTTTCCACGTCGCAGTCGAGCACCTTGCGCAGGGCCTCGAGTTCGCCCTCGGGCGCGGAACTGGCCAGCACGACTTGCAGTCCCAGTTCGCTCACGCGCCGCAGCAACGCGCGCGCGCCGGGCAACGGTGACAGCAGCGGTGTGAGCTCCCGGTGGTACCGGCTGTGCGCGTCGCTGAGCCGCTCCTGCACGTCGTCCGGGGCATCCTCGGTGAGCGTGCGCACCAACCGCGAGCCGTCCATGCCGATGCTGCGGTGCACCCGCCACGCCGCAACGGGCACGCCTTCGTCGTCGAAAGCGCGCTGCCACGCGTAGACGTGCAGGTAATTGGAGTCAATGAGCGTGCCGTCGACGTCGAACGAACGACTCGGGTGCACATCCCGTCTTGAGGAACTGAAGGTGAAACCTCTTGAGAACGACCCGGTCGATCACGCGCGGACTTTTCGCCGGCGCGCCGGCGAGACGGTCACCTATGGTCCGCACGCCCCCGGCGTCTATGGCGCCGTGTTGGCGACGGCGGCGCTGATCGTCGGCTTGTACATGCCGGCGACCGGTGGCGTCGTCGCCGGCTGTGTGGCCGTGACAATCGCCGCCGTGCTCGGCGCGGTGAGCGCGGGGTGGACCGCGCGCACCCACCGGAAAGTCCGCGACGCCGAATTGCGCTGGCATGAGTCGCATTCCGACGAGCCCGCGCCGCCACCCGGCAGCTGAGAGCAGCGGGATGGATCCGCGAACACATTTTTAATTGATGCCCTGGCGGGTACCACGCGGTCACGCTCGATCCATCCGATTCGTTGGGTGTAGCCGAAGACCCCGCTGACCAATGATTTGAGTGTTCCCGGCCTCATGGCCGCCGCGATCTGTGCCGTCGGCTTCGCGATCGGCGTGTTTTCCCTGCTGACCGGCCTCAGCGCGATGGCCGTTGCGGCGCTGGGTGTGGCCGTGATGGGAACGTGGTTCGGCCTGGCCTGGGTGGCACGCGCTCAGCGCGGGCCATACAACGCGGCACTGCCATCCCGCGACTGAACCAACGAGCCCTGCCTCGCGTATTTCCTATTGGGGAATGCGTCCGCGCGCGCGTTTGTCATGTGTAGAAGATTTTTCGGATTGTTTGGTGTAGTCCGCGCGGGAACGGGGTAATGACTGCGCCACGGGTGAGTACAGGCAGGTGCGTCAACCCGCCACTTAGCAGGAAGGAACTCCCATGGCGATTGCAAGCGACTACGACGCACGCCGTGTATCCGACGTCGAGACCCAGGACAACAACCCGATACGCGAACTCGCGACC
Source organism: Mycobacterium sp. (assembly GCA_031292665.1). Taxonomy (GTDB): domain Bacteria; phylum Actinomycetota; class Actinomycetes; order Mycobacteriales; family Mycobacteriaceae; genus Mycobacterium. Next base: position 13,581 of record JARLGR010000025.1, read on the forward strand.
ACCCTGCCCTCGTCGACCACCGCCGTGGTCGACGAGGACCCCAACGATGTGCACTTCTTCGAACTGCCCGGCGCCGACCTTTCCGGCGAAGAGCTGTCGATCACGGTGATCCCCCAGCAGGCCGACGAGTTCACGTGCTCGAGCTGCTTTTTGGTGCAGCACCGCAGCCGCTTGCGCAGCATCGGCTCCGCGCTTCCGGTCTGCGCCGACTGCGCGTAAAGCCATCGGCAGCGGCACCTTGACCAAACCCGAAACGCCGTGCTTCTGTCGTCTGCGTGGCAGCATCCGCTATTCGCCGGGCGAATACGACGGATGCCTCGAGCCGTCCGCCCGGCTTGCCCGCCCCGCGCATGCTCCGCTCGGCCTTCGCCGCCGCGTACGCGGTCGCCTACCTCGTCGGCGGCGAGCGCCGGATGCTGCGGTTGATCAAGCGGTACGGGCCGATCATGACGATGCCCATCCTCAGCCTGGGCAACGTGGCGATCGTGTCCGACCCGGAGTTGGCCAAGCAGGTTTTCACCGCGCCGACGGACGTTCTGCTCGGCGGGGAAGGCGTAGGGCCCGCGGCGGCGATCTACGGGTCCGGATCGATGTTCGTCCAGGAGGAACCGGAGCATCTGCGGCGCCGCAAGCTGCTGACGCCCGCTTTGCACGGCGCCGCGCTGAGCAGCTACGTGCCGATCATGGAAAATTCCGCCCGCACGGCCATGCACAGCTGGCCCGTCGACCGTCCGTTCGAAATGCTGAAGGCCGCCCGGGCTCTGACCCTCGACGTGATCGTCAGGGTGATGTTCGGGGTGGACGATCCCGACGAAGTGCGGCGACTGGGCCGCCCGTTTGAGCGACTGTTGAATCTCGGTGTGTCAGAGCAATTGACGCTCCGGTACGCGCTGCGATACACGGGAGCATTGCGCGTCTGGCCTGAACGGGCCAGGGCCAATACGGAAATCGACGACGTCGTCATGCCGCTCATCGCGCGCCGGCGAAACGATCCGCGCCTCGACGAGCAAGTAGACACACTGGCGCTGCTGATGTGCGCGCGAGGGGAGGGCGGGGAAGCACTGTCCGACAGCGAGATTCGCGACGACGTCATCACCCTCATGCTGGCGGGCCACGAAACCACCGCGACGACGCTGGCATGGATCTTCGACCTGCTGCTGCACCATCCCGACGCGCTGCGGCGCGTGCAGTGCGAAGCGGTGAGCGGCGAGGACGCCTTCACGACCGCGGTGATCAACGAGGCGCTACGGATACGCCCTCCCGCACCGCTCACCGCGCGTGTGGCGGCGCGACCGTTTGCGATCGGCGGCTACCGCGTCGACCCGGGCACTCGCATCGTCGTCCATATCGTCGCCATCAATCGCAACCCGCACACGTACGAGCACCCCAACGAGTTCCGGCCGGAGCGGTTCCTCGGCGCCCGCCCCCAGACCTACGCGTGGATTCCGTTCGGGGGCGGCGTCAAACGCTGTCTGGGCGCCAGCTTTTCCATGCAGGAGCTGATCACGGTGCTGCACACGCTGCTGCGCGAGGGGGAGTTCCGGGCCGTCGACGACCAACCCGAGAAGATCGTGCGGCGCTCCATCATGCTCGCCCCCCGCAACGGCACCAGAGTGCAGTTCCGCCCCCTCAAGCCTTCACTGTGACCCGCCTACCGAACTGCGCCGGGTTTGTCATAGCCATCCAGTAGGTTCATCGGCGTCATGGACAAAATTCTCGGGTCTTTTGTCGTCGTCGGGTTCGCCCTCCCTTGGTATTTCACGCAGCGGGCGACAGGCAGCGTGGTAGCGGGATGTTCGGCCGGACTGGGCGGCCTCGTCCTGGCGGTGGTCATCCTTTTGTGGCTCTCCGTCCAGCGTGACCGCTACCAAGGCGCATGGCAGCGCAGGTGCGATCTTCGACACTTGAGGTCCGATCTGTCAGCAATCGATGAGATGTCGGGTGTGGAGTTCGAAGAATTCGTGGCGGCTCAGCTTCGAACCCGTGGCTGGGGTGTTGCGCACACTGCCAGCACCGGTGACTACGGGGTAGACCTGATCGCCACGAACAACGGCACCCGCATGGCGGTCCAGTGCAAGAGGCAGGCAAAGCCCGTCGGTGTGGCCGCGGTGCAGCAGGTCGTCTCCGGGGCAGCGCACCACGGTTGTCACCAGACGGTCGTGGTGACGAACCAAGGGTTCACCAAGGCGGCCCGGCAATTGGCGACCACCCACCGCTGCCGCCTCGTGGGGCGCGAGCAATTGCATATCTGGGCTGGGTCTACATCCAACACCGCGAGGCCGCGTGCGCAGGGGCAGCGGATGCAGCCGGAGCCAGAAGGCTAGGCGCCGCAGAAGCAATGGGTCGGGGTGGCGGGATTCGAACCCACGGCCTCTTCGTCCCGAACGCTGATTCGATGTACCAGGACTGGTCGGCCAGTGCCATTCAGCTGCACCGATGTGATCGTCAGTGGTGTCAAGTGCCCCGTCGTATTGATCTGTCGGCTGCCTCCTTGCTGCCTGTCGACGTTTTTATCCCTAGGCACAGGCCGATGGTGCGATGAGGCATGATACGAGTTCAATTGTCGTGCAAGTGGAGGTGTCGGGAAGCCCGGCTGTCGTCATCGTTGTCGTCAGACTGTCGTCAGCTCACGGCGCGAAGCAGCGGCACACCCCGCTTCCTCACACCACGCGAATCCTGCGCTCTGAGCAAAACATCGTGGGTGATAGCAAGCCCGTACCCTTGCAGCGTGGGCAACAACGGCAGAGCCGGGTTGTTCGTGGCCGACCGGGGTGCCAAGTCAGAGTCGACCAATGACACTTTCCTGTCTACCCGCCGAACTCGACAGGGCCCGGGCATCGACTGCGTGGTGACCCCGTGTTTCCCAAATGCGCGAAGCCGAGAATGTCTGGAGGCGGGTCCCTATCCGGGACAACAGCCGACATCGTTGAGGCGGTCAAGCTGCTGTAGCGCGTGGTGCGCTTCTACATACGCATCCGCCGCGGAAGTTGTCTGGCATGGCATTTTGCGCAACGTCGCAGCCGCGATGCCGAGCCTGACCAGCACGTCGCCGACGGCGGTGCGGGGGATGTCAACTTTGACACCGCGATAGTTGCTGAGGATCGATTGGATCGCCTTGGGCAGACGCTTGGTATCTGGGTCGCCGTTGTCCAACAGATACGGCAGTTTCCAGCTGTGAACATTGGCTGCAGAACCAACGTATGCGAAGCAACCCATAGGGAGCTGGTATTTGGGATGAAGGAGCGCCTCACCGCCGACGCCGTCAGTTGTGGTTGTGGCTTCCACACCGGTTGGCAGGTCCAGACCCCTGACGATGCCTGGGCATGGTCGATAGATGCCGTGCACGGAAATCCACCAGAGATCCTCCGGCGCATCGAGCCCATCCAGCGCGACGAGCGCTCGACCGCGCATGCCGCCGTGCGCGACGTCCGCCGCGTACAGCATGTGGCCGTCGCTAATCGACACCGCACCAACTCGCTGGCTCGCCGCGTAACGGCGCGCTTGGTCTAACGCCGCTTCGACGGCTTTCCGGTGCCATACCAGGGTGTCTGGTCGCTTGACCTCGACCACGAGCCGTTTGATTCCTAGTGCCGATAACACCACGTCGGCGCGCCCGACCTGAAGGTTCACGTCAGCGAGAGACCAATCGAGAACGGTGGTGAACAAGTCCTCGACGATGTTCTCGGCGATCTTCTCGACCGGCGCGTCGAATAGTCCCTGCTGGAGTCGCTCACGCCGCCGACGAGCGAACTCAGGCCATGCTGCCTGCATCCGCGCCATGCAATGTCGGTATGACGCGAGCTGCTTAAACGACGGCTCCCGGGCCGCAGCATCGCCGATGGAGGGCCGACCGTTCACTACGCCTCCGAGCGTTCGTAACTCGGACCCTACGACACTGCTCTGCCACATACATGCTCAACGAGGAAGCGGATGTCGGGGCAGACTGCGGCGCATCTCGATGTCCCAGCCCGTCTCGCGATCTCCATGTTGACATGGAGCTACGTCGTCGCCACGGTTGTTCTGTGAAAGCGATCCAGATCTCTGCGAGCCGGCTCGGGGAAGTCGTCATGGATGATCTCTGCGAGCGCTGCTATTGGTTGAAGCTGCATCTCAATCACCACTTGCCATTCCAGATATTTCCGAGCATCTTCAGCTCGATCGATTCCTACACCAAGGACATCGTTCACTCGTGGTTCGAGGCCCACGGTGTGCCGCCCGTGTATGGAAGCCCGACTGTCGTCATCGTTGTCGTCAGAACTGTCGTCAGCTCGGTGCGAAACAGCGGCACTCCCAGCACTTCCTGATACCCCGACGATCCTGCGCTGACGATCCCAGTATCGCGCACCAGCTCCACAGCA
>JARLGR010000148.1 GCA_031292665.1 Mycobacterium sp.
CACCCTGAGCACCCCCACCGACACCCAACGCCGCGTCTTCGACCTCCTCGCAGCCCCGATCCCACTCACCCTCACCTAAGGCCACCGTCGACAGAACACCCACCCCGAAAACACCCAAACCCCCAGGTAAACCACAAAAAAACACCCGCCCAAACCACTTAACTTCGGGTTAGCCGCTGCGCCAGCGTGGGCAGGCCCGGCCGTCGTTGGTCCGCGGCCGCTGCGGGACGGCCGGCCGGGCAGGGGACGCAAGAATTTCGCAAGGATTCCGCAACGGACCGGCAAGCGGTCAACGCCACACTTTCTGATACCGGCAATCGCCGAACCAGAGCGAGACCAAAGGAGGAATGGCAACCATGAATACAGAGCCAAAAAAGGTATCCAAGCTGCGGATCGCGGCCGGTGTAATGCTCGGCACCGTCGGCCTGTCAGTTGCCGGGTCGCTGATGCCTGCCGTCGCGTCCGCCGACCCGTGGGTTCCGTACAGCGGGCCTCTCCACCCGGTGCGTCATTACGCCGCCGACATTCTCCACCCGGGCTGGGCGCTGACGCATCCCCTCCGTGCCCTGGTCCCCTAAACCAGCACGGCCCGTCTGCCCCGCTTTCTCGTCTTCGACTGGAAGCGGGGCAGAACCGTGTGCGCCTCTAATGCCTGAGCGGCGCCGGGCTCCACAGTCCGCTGCGCGCCGCCGTCCCGAGCTTGAGTTCGGCGGGCTGGGCGTTGGGGTAGTAGGGCGTCAACCGCTGCAGGGCGCCCCAGTCGCGAGACCAGTCGTCTTTCAGGTAGGTGGCCACCGTGGTCGCGCGGACCAGCAGTTCGGTGACGCCCAGCGGCCCGCCGCCGTTGTTGTCCATCACCGGGGAGTTGGCCTCGGCGCCGAACCGGTCCGGCAGGATGCGCCACTTCGGCGTTTCGTCGACGCCGTTTTGGTGACCGAACGGTCGCTGGCACGGGAATGCCAGCCCGACCAGCCAGTCCAGGAACACCGGGTCATGGGACCCCACCACGTCCTGCAGCGTACGTAATTGCGGGATCCGCGGCGGTGTCACCGAGATCCAGTGCTGCGGCGCCAGATCTTCGTCGTCGGCGACGAGCCGGACCTGGGTGGCGGCGGTGGGGATCGCGTCCAGCGGCAGCCGCAAGTTACGCCAGGCCGGTGAGGCCCCGACGTCGGCGAACTGGAATGAGCCGCCGGGGTGTCCTCCGGCCGCCTGGTAGTCGCTGGCCCACTGCAGCTGGACCTCGCGGGGGTCGAAGCGACCGGCCGCGCTCACGACCAGCAGCGGGCCAGCCTTGTCCCGGGCGGGGAGCCGGTACCAGCCCGACCGCAGTCTCGCCGGCACCTGGATGCCGGACTGCCAGCTGCCCAGCACCGGTGTGCGGGCGGGGTCCAGGTTGTAGGGCAGCTGGGCGCGGGACCCGTTGATTCCGGGTGCGGGGTTGGTGCCGCCCTCGGTGCCCGCCTCGCTGCTTTTGACCAGCCCGTCGTCGCTGACGAAGCTGCGGTCGCCCGGGCGTTCCATCACCGGGTCGGCGCGGACGTCGGCCGGAATGCCGTTGGGTGTGAAGGCTTCCGACAGGCCGGCCCCCAGGGCGTCGGCCACCGGCCCCGCCACCGGAGGCAACATGCCGGCGTTGGGGTCCTGCTCGACCAGCACATCCTCGGCCAGCCCGCAGGTCTTGCCGGTGAGCGCCTGTAGGTTGGACCGACCCACCGACCACGCCGGGTACTGGTCGGTCATCCCCAGGGTCAGCGATGCCACCTCGAAGACCACCAGCGCCCACGCGGCAATGGCCAACGGGGACTGGACGATTCCGGCCAGCCGCGCCCAGTACCGGGTGGTGGGCGGCCCGTTATCGGTGGCGACGAAGTGGAACCACGCCGCCAACAGCAGCACCAGCACCGTCAGCCCCAGCAGCATGGTGGCAAAGGCGTAATGCCACTGCGGGAACGAATTCGACCACGGCACACCGAAATTGGACACATACCACCAGCCGTTCACGCTGGCGAAGGACAACGCCACCAGGAAGAGCACCACGGCGGCGAAGACGGTGCGGTTGCGGCGCGAGCGCATGGCCGCGGCCGTCACCGCGACGGCGGCCAGCGCGCCCAGTGATCCGGCCAGCCCAGCGAAAACCCCGAAGTGGTGGGTCCACTTGGTGGGGGTGAACATCATCGCGAAGAACGAGATGATCGTGATGCCGACGATGCGGCGGCTCGGTCCGACGGCCGTGCCCGGAATCCGGCCCTTGCGCAACGACATCGCCACCGATATCCCCAGCGCTAGCACCAGTGCCAGCACCGCGAAGCGGCGGGCGACCGATCCGTCCGGGCTGGCCATGAAGAGCCGCTCGTAGCGGAGGTGCTCGTCGAACCAACTCAAGCTGGGCCCGACGGCCCGCTTGAGGGCGGTGGCCTTCATCTCGCCGGCCAGGGTCTGGTCGCGGAAGATCAGGATCGCGGTGACGGTGGCCGCGGCCGCGATGGGCGTCACCAGCGGCAGCACACCGAACTGCTTGGACCGGCGATGCAGGATTGTCCGCAGTGGCCCGATCGCAACCAGCAACGACCCGATCGAGGCTATGCCCGTGGGCCCGGAGAACAGCGTCAGCGCGCCGACGATGCAGGCGATCGCCACCGGCAGCAGCCGGCTGGTGGCCACCGCGCGTTCGACCGAGCACCAGGTCAGCAGGATGCCGAGGGCGATGATCGGCTCGGGACGCAGGCCGTTGTCGAGCGGCAGCCAGACCGCCAGGAACATGCCCGCCGCGGTCCATGCCGCTGCCCGATTCGTCTTGACGGCGTGCCCGAGCCGCGGGATGACCTCGCGGCTGATGACCCACCAGCAGGTCAGCGCCATGACCATGGTGGGTAACCGCATCCAGATGCTGGTGGTGGTGACGTGTGCCCACAACGCCAGCAGGTCGTAGTACCAGCCGAACGGCGCCTCGGGGGTGCCAAACCAGCGGTAGTAGTTGGCCATGTACCCGGCGTGCTCGGACACCCGCGCCATGGTCAGGATGTAGCCGTCGTCGGAGGTGTTGGCCCCGACGAAATGCCACCACCCCAGCACGGCGATGACCAGGGCGTCCAGAGCGCCGACCGACCACCAGCGTCGCGGCAGGAAGCGGCGGTGCCGGATTCCGTCGGCGCGGTCGAGGACGTGCAGCGCGATCAGGGCGACGGCGGTCAGCAGCACGCCGAGGATCATCGCGGCCAGCTTCAGCGGGGTGGGGCTGCTGCTGTAACGGGTGTCGACGGTCGCCGAAAAGCTCAGGCCCCGCGGTGCCGGCCCGGTCAGATCGGTGAACACGCCGACGATCTGCGGACGGAAGTCGTAGCCGCTTTTCTCGCCACGCAGCGGCGAGCCGGGGTGTTCGGCGCTGGGTCCCTGCGTCAGGCCGACGAATTCGGCGGTGATCCTCTCGGCGTGCGCGGTGAACGTCAACCGCTGACAGGCCGGGCTGAGCACCTGGCTCATCGGGGCGCTGACCACCGGCACGTTGCGCACCACGAGCACCAGGTCGTCGTGCGCACGCAGGATGAGCAGCCCGCGGTCGACGGCCTTCGGGGCCTGCTTGGGCACCGTCGACAACAGCGCCGTCTTGCCGGCGTTTTGCGGTCCGGCCAGCCCGGCGGCGGCCTGGCAGGGCACGGTGACGTTCAAATCGGTGGCCACATAACCGATCAGCGGGGCTTCGACGCTCCCGAACGTCCCGTTCTGGGGCCAGTTGAGCTGGGCGGTGGTCTGGTTGACCGGCAGCAGCGGCGTGGCGATCGCCAGCAGGGCCCCGAGCAGACCGGCGACGGCGGCAACCATCCGAGCGATCCGGTAATTGCCGCCCGCGTCGCCCACGGAGGTAGATGCTAGTTCTTCGACCGTGCTGGGCGAGGTATCGGTACTCATCGGCGGTCAGGCCCCGGGCTTGCGGATGGCCAGCACAAACGGGCCGACGCTTTGGACCACGAACCGTGGGTCGGCGAACAGGGCGGCGCGCAGATCGACGGTGTACCGGCGCACGTTGGGCTGGTTCGGGTAGACGTCCTCGGCGAGCCGCAGCGTATAGGTGTTGTTCGCGCCGCGGCGCATCAGGAACACCGTGGGCGGCGGCCAGGGGCAGGTGTCCAGCGCGTGGATGAACTCGTCGGCGGTCTTGAGCTTGGACCACTTCTCGATCTGCGCCGCGCGCAGGTCGAACTGGGCGAGCGGGTTGGCGTAGTGCGAGGTCAGCCCCTGAAATCCCCAGTAGGGGTAGTAGGACAGGAAGCTGTAGTCGGCGGTCATCACCACGGTCTGGTCGCGCGGCCTGCCCGTCACGTGCACGATGGCGGCGTCGACGACGGGGTAGAACTTCTCCGAGCCGGGTGGCCGCCGGTCGCCCCGCTGGCCGTAGCCGTCGGTGTCGGTGTAGGCGATGGTGAGGTCCGGCCGCAGCACGTCGGGAATGTCCTGGCTGAACGCGATCGCGGCGGCCAGGCCGATCGCACCGGCCACCGGGATCATCGCTCTTTCCGAGCCCCGACCCCACGCCCTGTCGCCGCCCCGTTGGCGGCGGTGGGTCGCTAAATATCCAGCCGCCTCGAGGAAGCCGAACGCCCCGGCGGCAACCAGCAGCACGGTGAGCGTGGGCTGCAGCCGGAAGGACAACAGCGTCATGCGCGCCAGTGTGGTCAGCATCGACAACAGCGACCACAGGTAGACGGCCAGTACGCCGATGGCCAGGGCGCCCGCCCGCACCGACGAACGGGCGCGCAGGACCAGCCACAAGAAGCCCACCATGCAGATCGCCCCCAGCAGTGAGAACTGCAGCATCGGGAAGGTCAGCTCGGCGCCGTCGGCGGGCAGGTAGTGCTGGGCGCTGCCGGTGTTGCTGACGGGGCTTCGGGCGGCGCGCAGGAAAAACGGCAGCCAAGTGGTACTGGCGATGGCCGCTGCGATGACGGCGATGACGGCCAGCCGGCGCAGCGGGTCGAGCGCCGCCTTGACGCCCCCCTGCCGCCAGCGCGCGCCGGCCAGCAGCACGGCCATCAACGCGACGGTGAATGCGCTGAAGCCAAACAACAGCGTGTACCAGGTGGCGGCGAAGCCGAGGAATATCCCGGCGCCGATGACCGCGGCCCAGCCGCGCCGGTCCGGCTCGAGTGTGCGGCCAGCTTCACGCCCGGGTTCGAGTGTGCGGCCAGCTTCACGCTCGGCCTCCGGTGCCGCGCCGGGGCGGGCGCCTGCGCGCAGGCCCGACCACGTCAGCACCAGCATCGGCGGCAGCAGCACGGTGATCATCGCCGAGTAGGGCTCGGGCGAGCCGTAGGCCAGCGTGACCGCCGCGGTCGCGGTCGTGACGATCAGCGCGTACTCGAAGCGGACCATCCGCCACCACAGCACCAGTGCGACCGCAACCGCCACGGCGATCGACGTGATCGCCCACGGCTTGTAGATCTCCCAGGCGGGCGTTCCGGTCAGCGCGGCGACGCGCCCGCCGATCCAGAACCAGCCCGGCGGGTAGAACGGCGGCAGCCCGAGATAGGTCATGTCGCGCAGCGCGGGGCTGTCGGCGAGCCGGGTCAGGTACTCGGTGCGGAACTGCTGGTCGACGGAGATGCCGAACAGGTACAGCCTGGTGGCCCCCAGCGGCATGCCCAGGGTGACGACGGTGAACGCGGAGACGAACACCAGCCCGCCCACCTGGGCCAGCGGCCGATAGAGGCCGCCTCGCCGCGACACCCACCCCGCGGCGACCAGAGCGGCCAGGCAGCCGACCTGCCCGACGGTGGTCAGGGCGTGCAGTTGATTCGACGACGGAAACGCCGGCCATTGCACCCCGGCAATGGCGATCAGCGACGCCACCGACACGACCACGGCTAGCGCGGCCGCCACGACCATCTGGCCGAGGACGGCCAGTGCGTTACGCATGGTCAGATTGGCAGCCTGCGGAAGATGGCGCGAGGTATGTGTCGCAACACCATCATCACGTACCGGAATGCTGCTGGCGCCCAAACCAATTCCTTACCTTTGGCGGCGGCGGTCACCGCGAGGTTGGCGACGTACTCCTTGTCGACGGTGAGGGGAGCTTCCTTGATGTGCGCGCTCATCCGGGTGCGCACCTGGCCGGGCCGGATCACCAGTACGTGAACCCCATACTCGCGCAGCGCCTCTGACAGCCCAAGGTAGAAGCCGTCCAGGCCTGACTTGGTGGAGCCGTAGACGAAGTTGGACCGCCGCACCCGTTCGCCGGCCACTGTGCTCATCGCGATGATCTGGCCGAAGCCCTGCGCACGCATTTTCTCGGCCAGCAGTACCCCAACCGAAACCGCTGCGGTGTAGTTGATCTCGGCGGCCTGCACGGCTTTGCGCTGGTTTTGCCACAGTTCTTCGGCGTCGCCGAGCACCCCGAACGCGACGATGGCCACGTCGACGTCCCCGCCCGCGAACACCTGGTCGATCATCTTCGGATGGCTGTCGGCATCCAGCGCCTCGAAGTCGATCATCTCCACCGACCGCGCGCCCGCGGCCTTCATCTGGGCCACCGCGGCGTCGCGGCCCGGATCACCGGGCATAGCGGCCAGCACGATCCGCGCGCGCGTGTTCTGCAGGTAGCGCTCACAGATGGCCAGCCCGATCTCGGAGGTACCGCCGAGCAACAGGATGGTCTGCGGGTTTCCTACGGCGTCGAGCACCACTTACACCAGCTCCAGGCGTCGGGCCATGTCGGAGGCGAATACCCGGAGGGGATCGACCTTGCGGCGCAGCGCGATCCACTCGTCGATCCGCGGGTACATGGCATGAAAGGTGTCGGCGCTCACGCGGGAATCCTTGGCGGTGTAGACGCGGCCGCCGAATTCGAGCACCCGACGGTCGAGTTCGTTGAGAAATTCGTTGAGCCCTGGCTTGATCGGGAAGTCGACGCACACGTTCCAGCCGGGGATCGGGAAGCTCAGCGGAGCCTGATTGCCGGGGCCGAACAACTTGAACACGTTGAGAAACGAGTAATGCCCGGACTTCTGGATGTCGCGAATGATGCCCTTGAACTCCTCGACCGCAGTGGTGGGGACGACGAACTGGTACTGGCCGAAGCCCGCCCGGCCGTAGGCGCGATTCCACTCGCCGAACATGTCCAGCGGGTGATAGAACTGCGTCAGGTTCTGGATCTTGCCGCGGTAGGTGCCCGACTTGCGGTACCACAGCTCGCCAATCGGCGCGAAGGTGTATTTGCCGGCGAGCCCGTTCGGAAAAATGTCGGGCAGCGTAAGCACTTGGGGTGCATCGAATTTCAGCGGGTTGTGGCGCAGCTTCGCCGGCAACTCGTCGACGGCGGCCAACCGGCCGCGGGAGATGGCCGCGCGGCCCAGCTTCGGGGGCGCGCTGATGGCGTCGAACCAGGCGCTCGAGTAGGTGTAGTCAGCCTCGCTGCCGTCGCTGTGAAAGGCGATGGTCTCGTCGAGGCCGGCGGTGAGGTCGCCGTCGGCGATGAAGTAGGCGGTCTCCGTGGGCGTCATCTCGATGGTGGCCCGCACGATGATCCCGGTGAGGCCGTTGCCCCCGACGGTGGCCCAGAACAGCTCGGAATCCTCGCGGGTGGGGGTGAGGTGGCGGATCTGGCCGTCGGCTGTGAGCAGGTCCATGCTGCGGACGTGCTTGCCGAAGCTGCCCGCGCTGTGGTGGTTCTTGCCGTGGATGTCGCAGGCGATGGCGCCGCCGATGGTGACCTGGCGGGTTCCCGGCAGCACCGGAACCCACAGCCCGAACGGCAGCGCCGCTTTCATCAATTGATCCAGGTTTACCCCGGCGTCGAGGTCGGCCAGACGGGTGTCGGCGCTGATCGAGTGGATGGTGTTCAGCGCGTTCATGTCGATCACCAGGCCGCCGCCGTTTTGCGCGTTGTCGCCGTAAGAGCGGCCTAGCCCGCGTGCAATCACGCCGCGTCCACGTGCGGGGCCGCCCGAATCGGCCGCCTGTGCCACCGCCTTGGCGATGACCTCCGGGTCCGGGGTGCGCAGGACGTTTGCGACCGACGGCGCGGTGCGGCCCCACCCGGTCAACCGGGTGGGCTGGGTAACAGCGTCAGTGCTCGACATCGTCACAGAGGGTACCGCTTGGACCCCGCGGCTCAGCGCATGCGGAAGATCACGGCTCGCTGCACGACGAAGTTGATCACGGTCGCGGTGCCCTGGGCGATCACGAACGCGACGGGGATCGCCCAGTCCCGGTAGTGCAGCAGCGCGAGGAACGCATGGTTGAGCCCCACCTGCACGGCGAACGTGATGCTGTAGAGAACCATGACCCAGACGAACCGGGCAATGCTCGGGGCCGCCCGGAATGTCCACCGGCGGTTGATCAGGTAGGCGGTGATGGTGCCGATGGTGACGCTAATGAGTTTGGAGAGGTCAACCTGCATGCCGACCGCTTTGTACAGGGTCACGTAGACGCTGAAGTCGACGATCGCGGCCAGACCGCCGGCGAGCACGAAACGCATCGCCTGCGTCTTCAGATCCCAGTGTGGGCTTGGCGGCGCGGACTCAGGCGGCGGGGCAACCATTGGGGGGAGTCTAACGGGACCCTTGCGCGCCTCAGTGTGAGCTAGCGCGGCCGCTTCACCGCGAGCAACTCGACCTGGTTTTCCCCTTGCGGCGTCGAGTAGGTCACCGTGTCGCCGGGTTTACGACCGGCGAGGGCCTGGCCCAGGGGACTGCGGGCGGTTAGCGTCTCCCCTTCGCGGCCGACGGGGGTCTCTTCCACGATCGAGATCACCTGCATCGTGACGACCTCGCCGTCCGCAAAACGCAGGGTCACCTCGGTGCCGCCGGGCAGCGTTGTCGATTCTTCGGAGCGCGAAGGCCCTTCCCGCAACCGGTGGTCGAGTTCGTTGATCCGGTCGGCGAGGACGGCCAGTTCGTCGGCCCGCTGTATCGCCTCGGCCGCGTCTCCGTGATCCCCGATCATGCCGCGGTCGTTCTTCACTTCGATCTCGAGGCGATCGCGCCGCTGCCTCAGCCGCTCCAGCTCGGCGGCGAGGTTCGCCCGCGCCGCGTCCACCGCCGATTGGGCTTTTTTGCTCACGTCGTCGACCTTTCGCCCCGGTTGTTTCGTGCCTGACGCTGGATAAATGCCACGTATCCGATGCGTGGCGATTCAGTGTTGCACCACCGCGGCGTGGCCGCCACCACTATGCGGCAGGCAACTTCAACGATCCTCGGCCGGCTTGCGACGCCGCGGACGGGTAATGCCGAATCAGATTGCGGCCCAGATGATTCGACTGGTCCACGATTACACCCGCTGGGGAACCGGTATCCGCGCCAAGTCCTCGGCGATGACGATGTCTCCGTCGAATGCTTCGGTCGCTTCGTCGAAAAAACGACGACTGTCGGTGTATCGCTGGGAGAAATGCGTCAGCACGAGCCGCCGCACCCGGCACTCGGCCGCCACCCGGCCCGCCTGCCGGGCGGTCAGATGCCCGTAGCGCGTCGCCAGGTCGGTGTCCTCGCTGAGGAAGGTCGCCTCGATCACGAGCAGGTCCGCGCCGTCGGCCAAGGCGTACACGCCGTCACACAACCGGGTGTCCATGACGAGGGCGAACCGCTGCCCGCGCCGCGGTTCGCTCACCTCGGACAGTTCGACGGTCCGACCTCCGGTCTCGACCCGCCCCGTCCGCTGCAGTTCGGCGACGGCGGGTCCCGCGACACCGTGGCGGGCCAGCAGTTCGGGGACGAACCGGTGGCCGTCGGGCTCGATCAGCCGGTAGCCGATCGCGTCGACGGAATGGTCGAGAGCGCGTGCCTCCAGCACACCGAATTCGCCGGTCGCGACCGGCCCGTCCGCGGCGACCGGCTCCTCGTGCACGTCGGCCAGGTCGTGGAAGATGCAGGCGTGGCGCAACCGCGCGAAGAACTCCCGCCCCGACGCCGGAAAGTAGGCGCGCACGGGGTGAGGGACGCCGTCGAGGGACAACCGCTGCACGATGCCGGGCACGCCGAGGCAGTGGTCGCCGTGGAAGTGGGTGAGGCAGAGCAGGGTCACGCTGCTGACCGGCACACCGGCGAGCAGGAGCTGTCGCTGCGTTCCCTCGCCGGGGTCGAACAGCAGCCCTTCGCCGTCCCAGCGCAGCAGGTAGCCGTTGTGGTTGCGGTGCCGGGTGGGCACCTGGCTGGCGGTACCCAGCACGATCAGCTCACGAGGTGACACGTTCCGACAGTACGGCCGGCACCGCCGTACCTCAGCCGGCTAGACCCAGTAGGGAACCCGGGCGCGGTATTGCCGCATCGCGAAGGCCGCCAAGAACCAGCCGATCGCGGTCAGCGCCACCACCACGACCCAGTGCCGCAATTCCTGGTGGGCGCCCAGCAGCGGCGCACGAACGATGTCGAGATAGTGCAGCAGCGGGTTGAGTTCGACGATGTTGGCCCAGCGCCCGGCGCCCTGCTGCCGCAAGGTGTCGTCGTTCCAGATGATCGGCGTCATGAAGAACAGCAACTGCACGACCGAAGACAGCAACGGACCGATGTCGCGGTAGCGGGTCGCCTCTGTCGGTCATCCCGGCGCTGGGACTGATCGGTGCTCAACTGCATATGGGTGCCACTGTATTTCGGCCCACGACCACGGCTTGGGATAGATGATCGCGACGACGGCGTAGATGACGATGTTGTGCGCGAACAGGATGATCTGCCGCCACACCAGCCGGTAGACGTGCACGCTCAGTGGCGTGGGCAGCTGCTTGATCAGTCCCTCGTTGGCGACGAACACGTCGGCGCCCTCCAGAATGGAGGCGTTGATCAGGTTCCACACGATCAGCCCGAGCGTCACGTACGGCAGGTGCGACGACAGCTCGAGATGGAACAGCTTCGAATACAGGCCGCTATAACGGTCCCGGCAAGGACCGCGATACCGCTGCTTAGTGGCACGCTCAGTCGCCTCAATAGTCGACGGCGTTGGCGGTACTATCTCACCTGAAATAGAGCCTTTCGGCCCTAGGGGCTGCGTCCGCGGTTGCGTGACCGTGAATTCAAGCCGCTTAATCAGCAGAAAGCGATGAATCCCAATGAGCGCTGACCTTCGCGATCAACTCAAGTCAACGTGCGCTGTGCTGTCCGTAGTGGGTCTTGCGGTACTCGGCGCCCCACCGGCCTGGGCCGATAACGGGCCGGGTCGGCCGCAGGCTACCCCGGTGCAAAAGGCCGAGAACCTGATCCGTCCGGCTGTGGTCTACCTGGAAGAGAACCTGAGCGCCTACGTGGGGAACAACGAGGGATGGTTCAACGACCTGAAACAACCGGTCAAGATGAGCTTCCGGTGCACCGGTTTCGTGGTCAACCCGTCAGGATATGTAGGTACGGCTGGCCACTGCGTGGATCCCGGCGCGGAAGGGGCGCGGGCCGACATCATCAAGGCCATCGTGCAGCTTGACGCCGACAAGGATCCGACGATCGACCCCGGCAAGCTCTTCGATTACGGGATGGCGAACTGGAAGGTCGAGGGCCAGGTTGGCGGGTCCCCGATTGACCAGGCCTTCACCGTTCTGCGCGGCGGCGCCAATGGGGACAAGCCGCAATCCCTTCCCGCCAGGGTCGTCGACTTCCGGCCGGTCTCGCAGGGCGACGTGGCACTGTTGAAGGTGGAGGCCAGCGACATGGCCTCGAGTGAGCTTGCCCCCGACACCGACGTGCAGGTCGGTCAACAGATCATCTCCGTCGGGTATCCCGGTAGCACCGATAAGGTCACCGATCAGTCGATGGATCCGGACAACAAAGACGGCACGGTCAGCGCCAAGAAGACCTCTGGATCCATACCCGTCTATGAGACCAACGCCGCGTTGTCGGGCGGCATGAGCGGCGGGCCCACCGTTGGGCTCGACGGCAAGGTTGTGGGCATCAACAGCCGCGGACCCGCAGGGGAATCGCAGCCCTTCAACTTCATCGCGCCCGCATCAGGGCTCGCCGAGTTGCTCAACCGCAACGGCGTCAAGGCCCAGTTGGGTCCCCTCGACGTCCAGTTCCGCAGTGGCCTCGACGACTACTACGCCGGCCACTACACATCGGCGATCGCGACCTTCGACAAGATTCTTGCGGTCGCCCCCAGCTACCAGCAGGCCGCCGTATTCAAGACGAATGCGGCTAAGGCCCGCGACCAATTCGGGGACGTGTCGACCTCATCGGGCTGGACGACGATCCTCTACGTCGTCCTCGGTGTCGGCGCCGTCGTGCTGGCGGCCGCGGTGCTGGCGATAGTGCTGATCCGGCGCCGCAGGAACCGCCCGTACTCCGTATCTGCCGGTGCGCCGCCATTTCCCACCGGCTCCAACCAGGGCCTCCCGTATACCTCCGGCCCGATACCGGTCTTCAACCCGGCTGGGCCACCCGCTTTGACTGGTTCTCAGTGGCCGGCCCCATCGGTGGAGCAGCCTGTGCCGGGACCGCCGCAGTTAGGCGATGCAGATTACCCGCCGGCGACCGCGCCGGTGACCATTGACTCGACTAGCGAGCGTGCCGACCTTGCCGGCGGCGACGGAAAGACACGCACCGACGAGGGCACCAAGATCGAGCACCTCAAAACGCTTGCGGCGCTGCGGGATTCCGGTGCGCTGACCGAAGCGGAGTTCGAGGCAGAGAAGCACAAAATCCTCGACGCTAATTAGCGGTTGGCGAGTGGTGGCAGTTCGTACGTGGGTGTGGCTGTCGCCGATAGCGTCGCAGAGCTTGGACCGGTGATGGCATGCCGCGCATCTTCATGAGCCATTCGAGCTTGGATAACCGGCAATCAATCGCATTGCGGCAGTGGCTGATTGAGCAGGATCCGCCGTTGGCCGACGAAATCTTCCTCGACTCGCATCGAGACGTCGGGATTCGGCCGGGCGAGCGCTGGAAGGATGCGCTGCGACAAGCGAGCGCCAGCTGCGAGGCGGTGATCTGCCTGCTGTCGGCGAACTGGGAGGCCTCCGCTGAGTGCAAGACGGAGTACCGGTTCGCGGAGTACCTGAACAAGCGGATTTTCAGCGCCCGGATCGGCCCGTTGAACGGCGAGGACCCGACAAGGGAGTGGCAGCGAATCGACCTGGTGGGCGAGGGCCCCACGACCGAAGTCGATCTTGGCGATGGTGGTGATCCGGTCGCGTTTCTTTCCGAGGGCCTGCACCGATTACGGCAAGGCATCGTCGGGGCGGGGATCGGGGCGGAGTCGTTCGTGTGGCCGCCGCCTAACGACCCGGATCGCGCGCCCTATCGGGGTTGGGAGGCCCTCGAAGAGGTCGACGCGGCGGTGTTCTTCGGTCGCGACGCCCAGATCCTGCGTGGGCTCGACGCCGTGCGCGGGATGCGGACATCAGGCGTGGAGACGATGTTCGTGGTGCTGGGCCCGTCTGGGACTGGGAAGTCGTCATTTCTGCGGGCCGGGTTGCTTCCGCGGTTGCGCCGCGACGACCGCGACTTTCTGATCCTCGACATCGTGCGACCGAAACGTGACGTCTTGACCGGCGACACCGGGTTCGCCCGGGCGATTCAGGCTACCCGTAGCCGTGTTGGGCTGCGCACGCCGAGCCTGGGTGTGATCAAACGAGCTTGCCTCAGCGCCGATGTGACTCAGGTGCGCGGGTGGCTTGTCGAGGCGCAACGGGCGGCGAGCGCACAACTGCTGAACAAACCCGACGAGTTGCCACTGCGGACGCTGGTACTGCCAGTTGATCAGGGGGAGGAACTGTTCGGCGCCGACGCCGGTATCGAGGCGCCGCTGTTTCTGGAGCTGATCGGCGGCCTAGCCGGGGGTGCCAACGACGACGTTGGCGAGACCGACCACCCGGGCAGGTTGGGGTTGATCGTGGCGGTCACCATCCGCACCGACCGCTTCCAGGCCCTGCAGGAGGCCCCACAGCTGGCGGGGGTCGGCAGCGTGGTGTTCGACGAACTCAAACCCATGCCAGGTACCCAATTCAAGGAGGTCATCACCGGGCCGGCCACCCGCGCCACGCAGAGCGGCCGCCCGCTGCTGATCGAACCCGAACTAGTCAACAAGCTGCTAGATGACTGCACCGAGGGCGCCGACACCCTGCCGCTGCTGGCCCTGACCCTGGCTCGGTTGTACGAGGACTACCGCCGTGACGGCACCGTCGACGAGCAGACCCCGAACCTCACCCTGGCCGACTATGAGTCGATGGGCGGCATGCGCCACGTGGTGCACACCGAAATCGACGGTTTGCTCGCGACCGACCGTGAACAGCGGGCGACCGAACTCGAGTTACTCCGTGCCGCATTCATTCCGTGGCTGGCCACCATCAACCCCGACAACGACCGGCCCATGCGACGGGTCGCCCGGTGGAGCGACCTGCCAGCAAAAAGCCGGCCTCTCCTGGAGAAGTTCGTCGCCAAACGGTTACTGATCGAAGACGACCGTCACGGTGAGGTCGTCGTCGAGGTCGCGCTGGAAAGCCTGCTACGGCAGTGGGATGAGCTCGCCGCTTGGCTGGCCGACGAACGTGAAGATCTCAAAGCCGCCGACAACCTGGAACGCACCGCCGCCGCGTGGGATAAAAACCACCGCGACGACGCCTGGCTGCTGCAAGGCACGCGGCTGGCCGAGGCCGAAGCGCTGGCGGCCAAACCTGGGTTCGCCGATCGCCTGGAACCCACCCTCGACTACTTGCATGCCTCCCGGCAACGGGAAGACGAGCGCATCGAGGCCGAAAGACAACACCGAGAAGCCGAGCTACAAGCAGCCAAAGACCGCCAGGAAGCAGCCGAAAAACTCGCTGCCGCGGAAACCGCCGCCAAGGAGGAAGCCCAGGCTCATGCGGTGGTGCTCCGGAAACGGTCGCGCGTACTGCGAGCGGTCCTGGCTGCGACCGCGACCGTGGCGATCATCGCCGTCGTCGGCTTCGGTCTGGCGACCTATTCCTGGCGTCAAGCGCAGCAGCGCACTCGCGAAGCTACCGCGCAGCGCGTCGCGGCAGAGGCGCTCGCCATCCTCGACGGTGACCGTCCCGGTGGTGACGCCCGGGTGGTTCAGGAGATGCTTGCCGCGTCGTCGCTCTCGCCAGGAACCATCGGTGACGTCGCGGTCACCGCCGCCACGAAGCTGTCGTGGGCTTCCAAGGTGATTTCGCCACCCGGGCGCACCGAAACCGCGGCGTACAGCCCCGATGGGCGGCGCGTCGCATCCGGCGGTTTCGACCGCATGGTGCGGATATGGGACGCCGACACGGGTGAGGAAATCGGACAACCACTATCCGGGCATACGGCCACGGTCACCAGCGTGGCATTCAGTCCGGACGGACGGCGCGTCGTGTCCGCCAGCCAAGACGGCAGCCTCCGACTGTGGGATGTGGCAAGCGGTAAGCAAATCGGGGCGCCGATCACCGCGAGTGATCAATCGGCCGGCGCCCCCTCCACGGTATGGGCGGTCGCGTTCAGTCCCGACGGGAAACGCATCGCTTCCGCCGGCGCCGACAAAATGGTCCGGTTGTGGGACGCTAACACCGGCCAGCCCCTCGGTCCCCCGCTTTCGGGTCATACCGATTCGGTGTACAGCGTTGTATTCAGCCCCGTTGGCGATGCCATCGCGTCGGCCGGTGGCGACAAGACGGTTCGCTTATGGAATGCCGACACCGGGGAACCGATCGGCCAACCACTGACGGGTCACAGCGGTGCAGTCCTTTCTGTGGTTTTCAGTCCGGACGGCCAGCGGATCGCCTCGGCGAGCACCGACAAGACAGTCTGGATATGGGATCAGGTTCAGTCCGACGCGCCCGTTGGCCACCCCCTGGTCGGCCATTATGAGTCGGGCCGACCGGTCGTGGGTCACACCGCAGCGGTAATGACTGTTGGGTTCAGCAACACTGGCAAAAGCCTTGTCTCGGGAAGCGTCGACGGCACGATCCGGTGGTGGTTTGTGGACTCCGGATACTCGATACAGCTACCGGGGACTCGACGGGGGGACGGCGTGCAAGCCGTCGCTTTCCGCCCCGGAAAGCTTAACCTGTTGTCCTGCAGCGCCGCCGGCGGCATCCAGCTCTGGAACAATATCGAGCTGGCGTTTCCGCTCATCGGTCACGACGATAACGTGACCAGCGTTGCGTTCAGTCCCGACGGGCAAGTCATCGCCTCGGGCAGCAAAGATAAAACCGTGCGTCTATGGCGGCTGTGGAACAGCAAAACCGGCATACCCAACGGTGACGTGCTGCGGGGTCACACCAAAGGCATTGGCTGGGTTGCGTTCAGTCCCGACGGGCGACGGATTGTGTCGGCCGGTTGGGATGGGACGATCCGCCTGTGGGATACCGCCACTGGTGCACCTATTGGCGTTATCGACAGTCACACCGGATCGGTTGCGGCAGTGGCATTCAGCCCCGACGGGCATCGCATTGTCTCCGCCGATGCCGACAACAACCTGCAAATGTGGAACCCGGACACCGGTCAACCCATCGGTGCTCCGATGACCGGTCATACCGCACCAATCGAGATCGTGGTGTTCAGCCCGGACGGGCACCTCATCGCGTCCGGCTCAGACGATAGAACGATTCGGTTGTGGGATGCCGAGACCGGCAAACAGGTGGCTCAGCTAACTGGCCACACCGACGACGTTTATAGCGTCGCGTTCAGCCCCGACGGGCGTCGGCTTGTTTCCGGTAGCTGGGACGGCACCGTGCGGATATGGGATGTCGACAAACGCGAAGAGATCAGCCAACCGTTAAACGGCCAGGCAGGCAGGGTTTATGTGGTCGCGTTCTCGCCGAACGGGCGCTACATCGCCTCCGGCGGACAAGATGGAACCGTCCGCATCTGGGATGCCCAAAGCGGAGATCCTGCGGGCGCGCCGCTGACTTTGGATACGTACCCCATAGTAGACGCGTTGGCGTTCAGCGCGGACGGGAGCCGACTGGTTTCCGCGGGCAGCGATGAGGACCTGCACCTTTGGCCGTTCCCTGTCGATGCGCGAGATACGCTGTGCAGCAAGATCGCTGCAAACATGAGCCACAAACAGTGGGATGAGTGGGTGTCACCGCACATCGGCTACATCAAGCAGTGCCCACAACTGCCAATCGCTCCGGATGACTAAATCTAAACTTCTCCCGAGCAGTGGCCCCACCGGGGCACGAAGCCTTCGCGCGATTTGCGGCCGAGTTATTGCTCGGCAACAACGGCGGTGGCAAGGACCCCCGACGGGGATGGAGAAGCCCGTCGTAAGCCGGCGCAGCCACGAAATAGCAATCGCTCTTGCAACCGAACCCGGCGGCCCCGACATACGCAAGTCGCGCTGTCCGCATACGTCATCGCCGCGGAAGTGACCGCGCTCGCAGCTCGTCCTCGCCGCGCCACCATCCGAAGTGGGTCCCAGTTTGCTGGCACCCTGCCAGAGCGGGACAGGAAGACTCCCACAGATGTGGTGGAATCGTTTCTGACCACGCACACCGCACAAACCAAGGGCGCGCCGTGACTAGTCTCGAAGAGACCGAACAGACGGGCACACCACCTACGGCTCCAGGTGAGTCTTCCAACCAAACGCCGTCACCCGATTTGCCCGAGTCGGTGTCGGCTCATTGGCGCATGGCCGTTTCTATCGCGGTGGAATTAGCTGCGATTGATGTGCCTTGCGCTGGATCCTGGCTTATCCGACCGTGGGCTGGCCTGATAATGCTCGGCGTGGGCTTGGCTGTGCTCGGCATGGCTAGCTCATCGCAGTTCGGTCGAAGCGGGCCGCCGCAATGAGCCGGCTGGCGCGGCTGCTACACCCGCGCCCGTCCGCGGTGGAGGCTCCCGTGCAAAGCGACGCGCAGCGGCGGGGTGATCCGGGCGGATTGACCGGTGGCCGGTGGTCGTTCCGCAGCGGCGGGCGGTGGCTTGTAAGCCTGCTGGCCGATTACCAGTGGTGGATGCTGGGCGGCGCCGGCGTCGCGGCGTTCGTTCTTGGCTGCATCGGGTCGTGGCATTTCCTACCCAAGGCATACCCACAGACCCATACAAATTTCATCGACGCCGCCTACTTGAGTCTCAAGGGCTTCGTGATAAATTCCACCGAAGTGCCGGGGGCCCCATGGCAACTGGACGTCTCGCGTTACGTTGCCCCAGTCGTGACCGGTTGGGCCGGTATTAGCGCGCTCGGATTGCTGTTTCGCGATCGGGTGCAGCAGCTGAAGATTCCGTGGATGCGCGGTCATGTCGTGATCTGCGGCCTCGGCGAACATGTCGGGATCGAGTTTCTCCGCCACCTTCGGGAGGCGCGTATTCGCGCGGTTGTGGTCGAGTTGAACGCAGACAACCCGGGTATCGGGCTGTGCCGCAGCCTTGGTGCCCCGGTGATTGTTGGTGACGCTCAGCGGCTGAAAACGCTGCAGGCGGCCGGAGCTCACAACGCCAGGCGGGTGCTTGCCGTGACGGACGCCGACGCGGTCAACACCCAGATTGTCGCGACCTGGCGGGAGCTGCCCGGGCGCCGTTCCCGCCAGCTGGGTTGCCTGGCCAAAATTACCGACCCCGAGTTCTGTTCGATGCTGCGGATTCAGGAGGCACAGCGCGGGGAAGGGTCTGTGGACTTTTTCAACATCGATGAGATCAGTGCGCGACTGATGTTGAAGCAGTTCCCGCTCGTGACCGACTGCGCGCAGCCGCACATCCTGGTGGCGCACCTCGATCCACTGGGCGTCTGGCTGGTCTATCACGCGGCGCGCGTCTGGCATGAGCATCGGCGCGAGGTCGCCAAACGCGATGTGGTTGGCGACAAGACGGCCCCGTTGATGGTCACCGTCCTCGACCACAAACCCGAGGAGCGCATCCAGGCATTGAAGAGCCAGCATCCGGAGCTGAAAAACATCTGCGACTTCAAAGCCTTCCGTCCGACCGCCGAGGACATCCGCGAACGGCTGCCCGGCCACCACCGCGACCCGGCCACACCGCATATCAGCGGCGCCTACGTGACCGCATACGATGACCAGCAGGCGTTGGAAACCGCATTAAGGCTGCATGACCAACTGCACCAACTGGATCCGTTGGTGCCTGTGGCCGTTGCGCTGTCGCATTCGCACGGGATGGCCGCCCTTTTGGGCGACGTCAAAAAGGCCGGCGCGCTCGCCCACCTCGAGGTGTTTCCGGCTATGGAACGCGCGTGCACCGTCGAACTGGTGTGGGGCGGGTCGTTCGAGCCGTTGGCCGAAGACATCCACGAACGCTGGCGCACGCATCAGCTCAAGGAGCACAAGCCGGCGCCGTCCTGGGAAGGCTTGGACGAACCACGCAAGGAATCCAGCCGCGCACAGGCGCGAGACATCGCAGCCAAGTTGCGCAGCATCCACTGCGCGATCGCGCCGCTGCAGAACTGGAATACCACAAAGGATTTCACGTTCACTGAGGAGGAAGTCGAAAAGCTTGCCATCGACGAACACAACCGTTGGTGGTGTGAACGGCTCGCCGACGGCTGGAAGCTGATCCCTATGCCGGTCGGCAAAGACGAAGCGGAGACAAAGCGTTTGCTTGAGGACGCAAGGCGCAGGAAGGAAAGCCCGTATCTGATTGGATGGGACGACCTACTGGACCGGTACCGCGATATCGCTGAATACGACCGGATTTTCGTGCGGGGAATCCCCGAGCAGCTCGGTGCCGTCGGTTTGCAGGTGATTCGTACCGACACCGCAGCGGCAGTGCCGGCTGGCGAGCAGGTCTCGACGGCCGGTGCGCCGGCGGTGTCGCCGGGCTCGACGCCAGGTGAGCAGGCGGCCTCGGCGTGACGGGTGCAGTTGGTCGCCTGGCGGGTTCGCTGGGTGGGCCTTCATGGTCCGGTTCACCGAGCCTCCGCCCCCGCTCCTTGGGCGGAACGACCATGAGATCTTGGCGGAGAACGGCTTGACCAACGCAGAAATCACCATTGTTGGGACTAGTGCATCATTCGGCGCTATCCCGGGGCGGGACCGGGAGCCCGAGGCGCACTGTGATATGCGAGATGTCCGGTGAGACCCATTCGCGCCACTGCCGGTAGCGTATGTTTTGGGCGAGTTTTTCGCACAACGGCCCGGGCCACGCCGCCGGGCCGGGTGCCGGCCACAGCCGCAGCGTTTCGTCTTGACCGGCGGAGACGATGCGATGCCCGTCCGGGCTGAACGCCACCCCGAACACCCCGCCTTGGTAACCGAGTACCGGTCGGCCGATGGGTTCGCCGGTGTCGGCGTCCCACAATCGCAGCGTGTGGTCCCAGCCGGCGGAGACGATGCGCTGCCCGTGTCGACGGTGTCGAGCCCTCGGGCAGCCAGGTAGGCCGCGAAGGGGAGCGGCGGTCCGAGCGGCTTCTGGTTGGTAGTTGCCTCTGCAGCTTGGCATTTGGTCGAAGGATGCGTATGACGGATCTGAACACCACGTTGCCCACGTAGGCAGGGCGCCGGAGCTGCTCCCCGATCCGCCGATGGAAGCGGATGTCAGCAAGCGCCGCTAACTGGTGAAGGTTGCTTGGAAGCCGGTCTACGCCCGCTGTTCCTTGTACTGGATGCGGTGCAGCTGGGCGTAGGCCCCGTTGAGGTCCAGCAACTCCTGGTGGGTGCCTTCTTCTGCGACCACGCCGTCCTTTATGACGACGATCTTGTTGGCGTCGCGGATAGTGCTCAGTCGATGGGCGATGCAAATAACGGTGCGGCCCTTCATGAGTCGTTCCATAGCCTCGATTACCAGCTGTTCGGACTCGGCGTCGAGCGCCGCGGTTGGCTCGTCGAGAATCAGGATCGGGTCGTTGCGAATCAGAGCGCGGGCAATCCCGATGCGCTGGCGCTGTCCGCCGGAGAGCGTCAGACCCCGCTCGCCGACCACGCTGTCGTACCCGTGCGGCATGCGGGTGATGAATTCATCGGCGTTGGCCAGTTTGGCCGCCTGAATGATTTCCTGCTCGGTGGCGTCGGGGCGGCCAAAGGCGATGTTGTCGCGCACAGTTCCCCGGAACAGGACGGTCTCCTGCAGCACGAAGCCGATTTGGCTGCGCAGTCCGTGTAGCTTGAAGTCCCGGATGTCAGCACCATCGATCGTGATGGTGCCCGCGTTCGCGTCGTAGAACCGCGGGATGAGGCTGACAATGGTGGACTTGCCGCTGCCGGTGGCACCGACGATCCCCACCAATTCGCCCGCCTTGATGCCGAAGCTGACGTTCTGCAACACTGGGGTGTCGGCGTCGTAGCTGAAGGCCACATGCTCAAAGGCGATCTCACCGCGAAACGGCGGCGGATCAACAGCGTCGGGGCGCTCCGGAATGATGCTCTCCGCCTCAAGGAGCGCCTGTATCCGCTGTGCCGCCACCGATGCCTGCGCGATGGAGTCCATCTGCCCGGCGAGGTCCTGCACCGGTAAGAAGAACCTCGCCAGATAGGCCGTGAAAACGGTGAGCGAGCCCAACGTCATGGCCCCATTCACTATCAGTGCTGAGCCGCGCCAGAGCACGAACGCGGTGGACAACGCGATCGGGACGGAGACCACCGGCCCGAGCAGCGCCCGCACCCGCCTGGCCTTCATCGCTGCCTCCACGCTCAGCCAGCTGATCCGCGCCAGTTGCCTTTCCTCGAGGTCTTCGCGCTCGAATGCCTCCACCGCTTCTATCGACTCCAGGTCCTCTTGCGCGATCGCCACCATATCGGCCTGGATTCTGCGGACCTCCGTGATCGTCTTCTCGATGGCCGCTCTGATGCGGGCGACGAACAAGATCAGGAAAGGAAACAGCGCGATAGCGATCAGCGCGAAATCCCAATGGAGCGCGAACATCACGACCACCATGCCGACAATCATGAGCATGTCAATGAAGATGGAGATCGTGGATTGCGACGCGAAAGTCTGGATCGTGGTCACGTCGGTGGTGATGGTGCTGAGGATCGTGCCGACCGGGTGGCTGTGGTAATAGCTAAGGGAAAGGCGCTGCAGGTGGTGATACGTCCGTATTCTCAGATCGTTGGCGACCCGTTGGCCAACATTTTCGACGAAGTAGTTGCCGACGTAGCCCGCGAGCGCGCCCGCGACGGCGATTTCTACGGTGATGATGGCTGCTAGCGCCGCGACCTGCATTTTGCCGCCCCGGGCCAGCATCGGCGCAAACCAGCTCGTCCACAGCGGGACCGGGTGGTTTCCGACGAGGCTGTCGATGATGATCTTCAGCGGCCAGGGCGCGAGGAGGCCCACGGCCGCCTGCACCAGCATCGCTGCCAGGACGATGGCTGCACGCCAGCGGTACGGCCGGACTAATTGAAGAATCAGACGCCCCATAGCAACGCCTTCTATTTGCGCTGTGACAGTCAGTCAGCATAGCGCCGACCCGGTGCGTGCGGTTTTGTTCGGATGAAGACGCACTTTCAGCCAATTCAGCGCCGCCTCGATCGTCGGTTCGGTCCACCATTGGCTGCCCGTTCGAAGGTCCGGCGACACCAGGCCAAATCCGCGTCGAGACCACTGCCGTTTCAGGCGTGTCCAGGAAGTCCAGTCCGAGGGCGCGCCAGTCGACGCTGTGGATCCTTGCAAACGCTTAGATGCCTTTGTCCACATTTGCGGTCGTTGATCCGGAGTCAGGTCCAGCACCCACCCGGCCGCGGTGAACGGTGGGGTCGTCAGCTGGGATACGGCCGTCGGCCGCTGCATCACAAGGAAGGGCGAACCCATCATCGAGTCGATCTTGAACTCCGACGATTTCCGCGCCCAGCCGTGCCGGATCTTCGCCCGGGCGCCCACAGTTCAACCCGTCGAACAGTAGTGGTGCAATTGCTGCAGCGGCTGCGTGACGAGCTGAATCGCCTGTCGGCGCCATGACTGGTTCAAAATCGCCTCACAGCAGGGGCGACTGCAGGAAGCTTGTTGCAGTGCGCTCCGCACCGCGCTAACCGTCGAATGGAAAACCATGGTCGCTCATATCATCACCGTCACCCGGACCGTGGCAGTCGCGGCCGCTGCCGCCGTTGCTGCCCTGGCCGCGTCCGGGCCGACCGGATCACAGTGGCAACGCTTCCGCCGCACCGGCATCGTCACCGCCGAGCGGCGCGCCCAACCATGGCACTGGACAACAGATTCCGGGGAAATCATGGCGGGTGCCGCCGGCGATTGGGCTATCAGCGACGGCACCGGCCGCACCTGGTCGGTGCGCGATGACATCTTCCACGCGACATACCAGCACATCGATAAAAACCAATGGCGCCGAAGCGGTTTCGTACGTGCCCGGCTGGCCCGCGACGGGTGAGATCATCCAAACCCTGGGAGGCCCGATCACCGCGACAGCCGACGGCTGGGTGGTCGAAGGGGTCCAGGGCGAGCAGTGGGTAGTGCCGGCAGACCAATTCGCCCGCCAATACGTCGCGGAGGATTCGCCATAACCTCCTCGGAAGGCGGGCGGCGCCAAATGATGACAGCTCATAGCACACGGCTTGTCCCGTGTGGTGATATTAGACATGCAATAGGTTTGGTCAATTCGGTTGGTGCGCATGCCGCGTCCCGGGCAAGCCATCGAGAGCCCCGCACAACCGAGCGGCTTGGTGTATAAGGTCGGCAGCGCGCGCAGTTATGACCGTCCCCCGAGGAAGTGGAAGCGTTCGCCGCCCGCACCATCCGCTGCTTTCGCACACAGGCGTTTCTCTTGCCGGCCCGTTCCCGCGATCAGCAAATCGATTCCGGGGTTTTCCTCGCAAGCCTGAACTGCCCCTCTGCTTGAGTGCAGTCAGTAATCGGACTTTTCGGGTGTTTCGGGCGTCGGGCCGTCGATCAGGTCGCGTAGTGGGTGCGGGTCGGTGGCCAGGGCTTGTTGAATTAGCCGGTAGAACAGCAGGCCGCGTTGGGTGGCGTTGCGCCGGTTGAAGCGGAAGGCGAACTCGTCGAGGTAGTAGTCGAAGTGCTGCGGGCTCAGCCCGTGGTGCAGGGTTTCGGCGACCCATCGTTTGAGCAGCGAGGCGACCCGGTGCACACCGGGTAGTTCCTCGTGTGCGGGCTCGTCGGAGGCGCTGAGATTGACCGGCTCGTGGACGTAGCCTTCGCCTGCCAGACGCGTGTAGCCGACACGGCCATCGGTGCGTAGCACCGAGCCCGGCTCGACGAAACTGCGTACCACTGGGAGCAGAAACTCGTTGTTCGAGTTGGGAATCGACTGCAGTCGGACACGGCCGAGTTTGCGCGGACCGATCCTCTCGACGGCGATGACGACGATGGTTTTGTCCGTGCCCCCGCCGGCGGTGCCGCGGGTCCGGCCGCCGACGAAGCTTTCGTCGACCTCTACCACTCCGGACAGGCGGTCGCGATCTGGGCGCACCATCGACCGCCGCAGTTTGTGCAGCCACGCCCACGCCGTCTCATAGGAGCCGAACCCGAGGACTTCGTGCAGGTTCGTCGCCGAGATCCCGTTCTTCGAGGCGGTCAGGAACCACATCGCGGCGAACCACGTCGTCAGGGGCGTGCGGGAGCGGTGGAAGACCGTGCCGGCCGTCACCGACGTCTTCCGACCGCAGGATGTGCACATACGCAGGCCCTTTGCCGTTGTCCAGAACTGGCCCGCCCCACACGCGGGACACGAAAACCCACCGCCCCACCGCAACTGGGCCAGATAGTCGACACACGCCTGCTCGTCGGGAAACCAGCTGATTAACTGTTGGAAAGTCCCCGGATAGTCCACCCCGCGAACCGGATGACCCTGGGGAACAACCACACCCAGATTCTACTGCACTAAAGCAGAGGGGCGGTA
>JARLGR010000149.1 GCA_031292665.1 Mycobacterium sp.
GACCGGATGCAGCGCGCGACCGGGCAGGGCGGCGGGATCGGCGTGCCGCCCACGGTGGTCTCGGCCGACGGCCAGGCCGCCATCGGTGTGGTCCCGGTAAGCGCCGACCTGTCGGGTCTGGCCCTGGGCGACGAGGTCGCCGCCTTACGCAAAGCCGCCGACACCGGCTTGCCGCAGGAACTGCGGGCCCACGTCACGGGGGGTCCGGCGTTCGGCGCGGACATTGCGAACGCGTTCACCGACGCCAACGTCACCTTGCTGGCGGTGACGGCGTCGGTGGTGGCGCTGCTGCTGATCGCCACCTACCGCTCACCGGTGCTGTGGCTGGTGCCGCTGATGGTGATCGGATTCGCCGATCGGGTGGCCGCGGCGGTGGGCACCGCGGTGGCGTCCTTGACCGGGCTGAGCTTCGATGGCGCCACCTCCGGGATCACCAGCGTGCTGGTGTTCGGTGCGGGCACGAACTACGCCTTGCTGCTGATCTCCCGCTACCGGCAGGAACTGTCGCGCCACGCCGAGCACCGCGAAGCCCTGCGCCGGGCGGTGCGCAAGGCGGGACCCGCCATCGTCGCCAGCAACGCCACCGTGGTGCTGGCGCTGCTCACCCTGTTGTTCGCCTCCACCCCCAGCACCCGCAGCCTGGGCGCGCTTGCCGCGTGCGGACTGGTGGTCGCCGCGGTGTCGGTGCTGACCGTGCTGCCGCCACTGCTGGCGGTGTTCGGCCGCCGGTTGTTCTGGCCGTTCGTCCCGCGCCCCGGCGACGGTGCACGGATCGATGCCGGGCCGTGGCACCGGGTCGCGGACTGGGTGGGCAGGCATCCGGCCGTCGTCGCGTCGGTCGCCATCGCGGTCCTGGCGGCGCTGGCCACCGGACTGCTGGGAACTCGCGTCGGCTTGTCGCAGACCGAACAGTTCCGGGTGCGCGCCGACTCGGTGACCGGTTATGACATCGTGGCCGCGCACTTCCCCGCCGGCCTGGCCAATCCCACGCTGGCTGTCGCCTCCACCGCCGCGGCGCCGGACGTACAGCGGGCCATCGGCTCGACCCCCGGCGTGGTTTCGGTGACGGAGTCGGGCCGGTCCGCGACCGGCCTGACGAAGTGGTCCGTGGTGATCGACGCCCCACCGTCCTCCGATCGGGCATTCAGCGACATTGCCGCGCTGCGGAATTCGACTCGCTCCGTCGACTCCGGCGCGCTGGTGGGCGGGCCCGACGCGCAGGCTCTCGACGTCCGCAATGCCGCCATCCATGACCGCCTGCTGCTGATCCCGGCCATCCTGGGTGTGATCCTGGCCGTCCTTGTCATTCTGCTGCGCGCGGCGCTGGCACCACCGATCCTGCTGGCGGCGACGATCCTGGGCGCGCTGGCCGCCCTGGGGATCGGCGGCTGGTCCAGCATCCACGTCTTCGGGTTCCCGGCGCTGGACAACAGCACCCCGCTGTTCGCCTTCCTGTTCCTGGCCGCCCTCGGCGTGGACTACACGATCTTTCTGGTCACCCGCGCCCGTGAGGAGGCGGCAGAGCACGGCGCCCGCAGCGGCATGGTCCGCGCCGTGTCGGCCACCGGCGGTGTAATCACCAGTGCCGGAATCGTATTGGCCGCCGTCTTCTGCGTGCTGGGGGTGCTGCCGTTGATCGTGCTGACCCAGCTGGGGATCATCGTGGGCGTGGGCATCCTGCTCGACACCTTCATCGTGCGCACGCTCGTCATTCCCGCGCTATTCGCACTCATCGGCGACCGCATCTGGTGGCCCACCGACCCCATGCACGCAGAACCTCGTCATTGAGCAATGAGATAAAGGCCCGACAGGAAGGGGAACACCAATGAAGAAGTCAATACTGGCCGCGACATCGGTCGCCGTCGTCACAGCCGCAAGCAGCGGCAGCATCGCCAGCGCCAGCAGTGTGCCGGTGTGGTACGCGCGACTGCGCAAGCCGCCGTACCAGCCGCCCAACGTTGTCTTCCCCGTGGTGTGGACCACGCTCTACACCGACATCGCCACGTCGTCCGCGGTGGCCATCGACCGGCTCCAAGCGGCGGGCAAGGACGACGAGGCGCGCCGCTACGCCGCGGCGCTGGGCGTGAACCTGGTCCTCAACGCCGGCTGGAGTTGGCTGTTCTTCCGTTTCCACAAGCTGGGTGCGTCCGCGCTCGGTGCCGCGGTGCTGGCGGCCAGCAGCGCCGACCTGGTGCGCCGCACGGCCCAAGCCGACCGTCGGGCCGGGCTGGCGATGTCGCCGTACGCGTTGTGGACCTCCTTCGCCACCGTCCTGGCCACGCATGTGTGGCGGCTCAACCGCTGAGGTACTCCCCGGGAATGCCTACGCTGTTGTGGTTTCGCCGCGACTTGCGGCTGCGGGATCACCCGGCCCTCGCCGCCGCCGCCCGCAACGAGGACGTCCTCGCCTGCTTCGTGCTCGATCCGCGGCTGGAAGCATCGTCGGGCCGGCGCCGGCTGCAATTTCTGGGTGATTCGCTGCGACAGCTGCGCGACGATCTCGACGGTCGTCTGCTGGTGACCCGCGGGAAACCCGAGCAGCAGATCCCCCGCATTGCCAAGGAGATCGGCGCGGCGTCGGTGCACGTCTCGGAGGATTTCGCTCCGTTCGGGAAGCGCCGCGACGAACGGGTGCGCACGGCGCTGGGTTCGGTGCCGTTGGTGGCGACGGGGTCGCCGTACCTGGTTTCACCCGGCCGTGTCGTCAAAAAGGATGGCTCGCCCTACCGGGTGTTCACGCCGTTCCTGCGGCAGTGGCGCGAGGTGGGCTGGCGGGCGCCGGCGAAATCGAGCGCCGGGTCGGCACGCTGGCTCGAACCGGCCGGGCTGGCGATCATGCCGTGCGAGATCCCGGATCCCGGCCCCGCGCTCGACGTCGCCGCCGGTGAGCAAGCGGCGCTCGATCAATGGAAGTCGTTCGTCGGAGAAGGGCTGAAACGCTACGGCGAGAACCGCAACAGGCCCGACCTAAACGGAACCAGCCGGATGTCGGCGCACCTGAAGTTCGGCACCATCCATCCCCGCACCATGGTCGCCAACCTCGACATGCGCAGCCCCGGGGCGCAGGCCTACCTGCGGGAGTTGGCCTTTCGGGACTTTTACGCCGACGTGCTGCATCACTGGCCCGCCAGCTCGTGGCGCAACTGGAACAGCGATTTCGACGTCATCCAAACCGACTCGGGAGCCGAAGCGAAGCGCCGCTTCGAGTCCTGGAAGGCCGGCGAAACCGGCTTTCCCTTGGTCGACGCGGGGATGCGGCAGCTGCGGGAGACCGGCTTCATGCACAACCGGGTGCGGATGATCGTGGCGTCGTTCCTGGTGAAAGACCTCCACCTGCCGTGGCAGTGGGGCGCCGAGTGGTTCCTGGAACAACTGGTGGACGGCGACGTGGCAAACAACCAGCACGGCTGGCAATGGTGCGCGGGGTGCGGCACCGACGCCGCGCCGTACTTCCGCATCTTCAATCCGACCACGCAGGGCGAGAAGTTCGATCCCTCCGGCGATTACATCCGGCGTTGGGTGCCCGAACTGCGCTCGGCCGACGACGTCCATCTCCGCAAAGGCGAACGGCCGCAAGGCTATCCGGCGCCCATGGTCGACCACGGCGCCGAACGCGCCGAAGCGCTGCGGCGCTATCAAAACATCTGACCGCAGACCCGGGCCGCGTCCTACCCGGGCGGGTTTGCCGGACGTATTTACTCCAAGCGGATTGGCATATAATCATCAGCCGATTCACAGTTGTCAATCCGCCCCGGGAGGCGACGATGGTTCCCTCGATCGTTCGCACAGTGCTGGTGTCGGCCGCCGCGGGCAGCCTGATGGCCACCGCCGGCGCGTGCTCCTGTTCGGTCGGGACATCGTCGCACACGGTGGGCAAGAGCGACGTCGCCAGCCAGATCACCTCGAAGATGACCGACGCCGCCGGCAACAAGCCCGATACGGTCAACTGCCCGGGTGACCTGCCCGCCAAGGTCGGGGCGCAACTGAACTGCGACATGAAGGTCAAGAACCAGAACTTCAACGTCAACGTGACCGTGACCAGCGTCGACGGCGACAACGTCAAGTTCGACATGGTGGAGACCGTCGACAAGAACCAGGTCGCCAGCATCATCACCGACAAGCTGACCCAGCAGGTGGGCAAGAAACCCGACTCGGTGACCTGCCCCGACAACCTGAAGGGGGTCGAGGGCGCGACGCTACGGTGTCAGCTCGCCGACGGCAGCGACAAGTACGGGGTGAACGTCACCGTCACCAACGTCGACGCCGGCGATGTCCATTTCGACTTCAAGGTCGACGACCATGCCGAACCGGCCGCCTAATGGGCCGCCTTCTTGCGTTCGATATCGGCTAGGGCCGCGGCCAGCTCGGCGCGCTGCGCGGCCGAGTTCTCCCAGGACAACTGCCGGTTCTTGACCACCTTCGCCGGCGCACCGACCGCGATCGAGTAATCCGGGATCTCGCCGCGCACCACCGCGTGCGACCCCAGCACGCAGCCGCGTCCGATGGACGTGCCCCGCAGCACCGTCACCTTCACCCCGACCCAGGTGTCGGGCCCGATCCGGACCGGGGACTTGATGATGCCCTGATCCTTGATCGGGAGGTTGATGTCGTCCATGCGGTGGTCGAAGTCGCAGACGTAGCACCAGTCCGCCATCAGCGCCGAATCGCCCAGTTCGATGTCGAGATAGCAGTTGATGACGTTGTCCCGGCCGAGCACCACCTTGTCGCCGAACCGCAGCGAGCCCTCGTGGGCGCGGATGGTGTTCTTGTCTCCGATGTGCACCCAGCGGCCGATCTCCAGCTGCGCCAGTTCGGGCGTCGCGTGGATCTCGACACCCTTACCCAGAAACACCATGCCGCGGGTGATGATGTGCGGGTTGGCCAGCTTGAACTTCAGCAGCCGCCAGTAGCGCACCAGGTACCAGGGTGTGTAGGCGCGGTTGGCCAGCACCCACTTCAGCGAGGCCAGCGTGAGGAACTTGGCCTGGCGCGGATCCCGCAGGGTCGATCCACGCCAGCGGCGGTGAAGCGGCGCGCCCCACATCGTCGTCATGGCCGAAAAGCCTAACGGGAATCGATGCGCGCCAAAACGGCGGGCGGGCCGGGCGATCCGTGGGATGCGACCCGCTTCGGGTTACCCTCACCTGTACTCAATCGCTGCTCATGCCGAACGGCCGGCACCCCTCGAGCGACCCGAGTGAAGAAGGATTTGGAAAACCCAAGTGCTTGCCCGACATCGCGTGCGTCGGCTCCGGTCGTGGTCAGCCGCGGTTCTGGCTGGTGCGCTCGCGGTGGGTCTCGGCGGATGCGCCGACAGCGACTCGTGGGTCGAGGCGTCCGCCGCGCAGGGGTGGCCCGCGCAATACGGCGACGCCGCCAACAGCAGCTACACTGCGACGAGCGGCGCCGCCAAACTGTCGTTGAGGTGGACCCGGTCCGTCAAGGGAAGCCTGGCGGCCGGTCCGGCGCTGAGCGCCCGCAGCTACCTCGCCCTTAACGCGCAGACCCCCGCCGGATGTTCGCTGATGGAGTGGGAGAACGACGACAACGGCCGGCAACGCTGGTGCGTCCGGTTGTTCCAGGGCGGCGGCTTCGCCAGCCCGCTGTTCGACGGCTTCGACAACCTCTACGTGGGCCAGCCGGGGGCTTTCCTTTCGTTCCCGGTGACGCAGTGGACCCGGTGGCGGCAGCCGGTGATCGGGATGCCCGCCACGCCGCGATTTCTCGGGCACGGTCAGCTGTTGGTGGCCACTCACCTGGGGCAGGTGCTGGTGTTCGACGCCCACCGCGGCGAGGTGGTCGGTAGTCCGCTGGACCTGGTGGACGGGGTCGACCCCACCGATGCGACGCGCGGGCTGGGCGATTGCGCGCCCGCCCGGCAGGGCTGCCCGGTCGCGGCCGCACCCGCTTACTCCCCGGTCACCGGGGCGGTGGTGCTGGGCGTCTGGCAGCCGGGCGCTCCGACCGCCGGCCTCGTCGGGCTGAAGTACCACGCGGGCCAGACCCCCTTGTTGAGCCGCGAGTGGACCAGCGACGCGGTGAGCGCCGGTGTCATCGCCAGCCCGGTGCTGTCCGCCGACGGCGGGACGGTGTACGTCAACGGCCGCGACCAACGGCTGTGGGCGCTGCACGCCGCCGACGGGAAGCTGAAATGGTCGGTGCCACTGGGATTCCTGGCGCAGACGCCGCCCGCGGTCACCCCGCAGGGACTGATCGTGTCGGGCGGCGGCCCCGACACCCGCCTGGCCGCGTTCAAGGACGCCGGCGACCACGCCGACCAGGTGTGGCGCCGCGACGATGCCGTCCCCCTGTCGTCGTCGAGCCTGGCCGGCTCGGGCGTCGGTTACACCGTGGTGAGCGGTCCGCCCGCGGACGGCGCACCCGGGATGTCGGTCCTGGTCTTCGATCCGGCCACCGGCCACACGCTCGGCAGTTATCCACTTCCGGCGGCCAGGGGCTACCCCGTCGGGGTGTCGGTCGGCAACGACCGGCACGTGGTGGCCGCGACCAGCGACGGTCAGATCTTTGGTTTTGCGCCGGCCTGAAGCCCGGCCTGAGCCGCGGCCCATACTTGTCCAGTGTCCATCGACGACCCCGCGATGCGGGAACCGCCGGTTGCCCACACCCGCAGCGACGAGCGCAGTCTGGCGGCAGACCGCGTCGCGACTGTCCTGCTGATCGTCGGGCACGCGTTTTTGGTGGTGGCCACACTAGGTCTGCTCGGCTTGCTCGTCATGGGCACCGACGCGTGCGGTGATCGACAATGCGGCGGTCAGGTATGGATCGACCGCGCCATGGCCGTGGGACTCGGTGCCGGTGCCGCCGTTTTCGTCGTCACCCTCGTCGTTGCGGTACGCCGCCTGGCCCGGCATCGCGTCGCCTTTTTCGTCCCGATGGTCGGTTGCGCAACCCAGGTCGCGCTGGCGATCGGCGCCGCGGCGATGGAGTCGTTGGCCGGTCCGGTCTAAGCCGGCCTAAGCCTTCAGTGGGGCCTCAGAGGGCCAGAGGCGGGATGGCGTTGCGGGGCACCTGGGCCTGGGCCGGGCCGGCGAACGCCGGCAAGAGCTCACCAGGGGCGAAGTAGAAGATCAGCTGGTCGTCGGTGATGGCGAAGTTCTGATAGTGCGACGGATCGTGCCCGGTCGAGGGCAGGATCGCCGCGCCCAGGGGATTCTGGCGCTCAAGGTCCTGCTGGACTAGCGGAAAGATGCTGTCCAGCGGCGTCGCGCCCGGCGCAAACAGGGTGTCGAAGGTGATCGGTTGTTTGGTCCCCAGGTTGTAGTTGAACGCCTTGTACCAGGTGGACGGGTGCGCTCCGCCGAGGTCCTGGAAGAACTTGAGCACGACGCTGCGCGTGTTGTGCGGCGGCTGCCGGGAGCTGTGCTGCTCGGTGCCGGCCTCCATCTGGTAGGGCTGGTCGCGGCTGCCGGAACTCTGGGCGACGTTGACGAACCCGTCGCGGTTCTGCGTGATGTAGTCGGTCAGCGCCTGTTCGTCGGGGTAGTCCATCGGGAACGTCATGTTGATCATGTAGGTGGGGCCCGTGGCACGCACGCGACACATCTGCCCGGCCTCCATCGCGCCCCCCAGGGCGGCACAGGGCGGCACACGACGGTGGTGCGGCGGGTGATGGCGCCGGCCAGCCCAGCAGGACCGCCGGCGCGAGCACCGCGGCAGCCAGCAGATAACGCATCGTCGAAATGTCCTCGCAGACTTAAAAAGGCTGTGCGCCTGGGAGAGTCCCCGCAGCCAGGGTACCCGGCGCTACCGGGAGGGACGGCAGACGAACGCCGCGGCATGGGCCGCGCGCCCCGTGCCGATGCGGGTTATCACGACCGACAGGGAGCGGCCGCCGCGTGGCCGTAACCGGCGCCGCAGCGCGTCGGGGTCGACCTGCACACCACGGACCAGGATCTCCAGCGCCCCACAGTCCAGCGCCGACAACGCCTGCCGCAGCCGCCGCTCGTCGAACGCCAACTGCTCGAGCACCTCGAAACCCCGGACTCCCGGCGGCAACCGGTCGCCGGACAGGTAGGCGATGTCCGCGTCGAGTTGCCAGAGCCCGTGCCGGGCGGCGTAATGGCGCACGAGTCCGGCGCGGACGATGGCGCCGTCGGGGTCGACGATCCACCGCCCCGCCTGCCGCACCGGGCAGTCGTCCGGTTCGGAGTCGGTGAGCTGTTCGCGGCGATCCAAGACGCTCGCCCGTCTCCGGACGCCCGGCTGCACCAACCCGACGGACCACAGGCACGCTTCGCGGACCGAGCCCCGGTACGACGTCACCTCGATCTCACCGTCGAAGCCAAGGTCTCGAACTTGATCGAAATCAATTCCGGGAGAACACTTTACGACGAGATCACGGCCCCGGTAGGCGTCCATCAACCGGGCCAGGCCCGGCTGGTAGTCGTCGATGTTGAAGCGCCGCCGCCCGCCCTGCCGGCGCGCCGGGTCGACGAGCACCGCCGCGTCGCGCGTCACCGGATGCACTGCGTCGGCACGGCACAGGTGGGCCGCCTCCCCCAGGTTGTTGCGCGCCATCGCCAGCCGCACCGGGTCGACGTCGCTGCCCACCGCCCGAACCCCCGCGCCGCGCAGGGCGGCCAATTCCGTGCCGATCGAACAGGTCGCGTCGTGCACCACCATTTCAGCCCGGGCCAGCCGATCCGCCCGGTGCACCGCCACGGGCGCCGCCGTGGCTTGCTGCAGCGCCTCGTCGGTGAACAGCCATCTCGACATGTCGCCGAGCCCGCCGAGCTTGTCGGCGGCGCGCCGGCGCAGCAGCGTGGTCTCCACCAGCACCGCTGCCCGGTCGCCGAATTGCGACCGCACGGCGGCGACGTCGGCGACCCGGGTGGCGTCCGTCAGTTCGAGTTCGGCGACCGTCGCCAGCGCCGCGGCACCCGATGCGGACCGCAGGTAACCGACGTCGTCCGTGCCGAAGGCGAGCCCACCGCTCAGGAGGGTTTGACCCCGGTGAGCATCACGTTGTAGAACCAGCCCTTGGGCGCGACGTGTCGCCAGATGTGGGCGTCGGCCCAACTCAGCGCTTTCCAGCCGCCGAACGCGAACTTGGCCCAGCCCCAGCCAAGCTTGCCGGGCGGCACCGTCGCTTCGAACGTGCGGACCGGCCACCCGAGCATCGCGGCGGTGAACTCCTCACTGACGGTGCGAACCTCTACGGCACCGGCGTTGGTCGCCATGCGTTCCAGGTCGCGCGGCTCGAAAGTGTGCAAGTCGACAACCCACTCCAGGGCCGCCGCCCGCGAGTTCTCGTCAAGCTCGGCCTGTGGACGGCGCCAGCTGCCCAGTCCAGGCAGCTTCACCGCTCGGATGGTGGCGTTCCACGTCAGGTCCGCCAGCGCACGCGCGTAGCCGTTACCGACGGTGGTCGGCTCGCCGGCGAAGACGAACCGGCCACCCGGCCGCAGCACTCGCATCACCTCGCGCAGCGACAGCTCCACATCAGGAATGTGGTGCAGCACGGCGTGGCCGACCACCAAGTCGAAGGTGTCGTCGTCATACGGGATACCCTCGGCATCGGCGACCCGGCCGTCGATGTCCAGGCCCAGCGACTGCCCGTTGCGCGTGGCGACCTTTACCATGCCGGGCGACAGGTCGGTGACCGATCCGCGCCGGGCAACACCGGACTGGATCAGATTGAGCAGGAAAAACCCTGTGCCGCAACCTAATTCGAGGGCCCGGTCATAGGGCAGTTCGTGGGTGGCCTCGTCGGGCACGACGGCGTCGAACCGGCCGCGGGCGTAATCGATGCAGCGCTGGTCATACGATATCGACCACTTGTCGTCGTAGCTTTCAGCCTCCCAGTCGTGGTAGAGAACCTGGGCCAGCTTGCTGTCCTGCCGGGCGGCGGCCACCTGCTCGGCGGTGGCATGCGGGTTGGGCACGGCGTCGGTCGAACTCCTGGTCATGTAGGGCAGCCTAACCGCCGTCGGGACCCCGAGTGCCCGGCCCCACGGCGAACAGGTCGGCGTAACGGCGGCGTTCGGCAGCCTGCAAATCGGCGGACCCCAGGTCGAAGACGTCGTTGATGCCGGCCTTGGCAGCGGCCAGCGCATGTGGCGGGCCCTCGAGAAAGCGGCGTGCCCACGCCGCCGCGGCGTCGTACACGTCGTCGGGGGCCACCATTTCGTCGATGAGGCCCAGCGCCAGCGCCTCCTCGGCGTCGACGAAGCGCCCGCTGAACACCAATTCCTTGGCCTTGCTCACCCCGGCCGCACGGGTCAGGCGCGCCAGGCCGCCGGGGATGAGGCCCGACAGGATCTCGGTGGCGCCGACCTTGGCGTTGTCGCCGCTGACCCGCCAGTCGGCAGCCAGGGCGAGGGTGAGGCCGGCGCCCAGCGCGTATCCGGTGACCGCGGCCACGGTCGGCTTGGGAATGGCGGCGACGGCGGCGACGGCTTCCCGCCGCACCCGCGCCGCGACCTGGGCCTCCGGCGCCGTAAGCGTCCGCAACTCGGGCATGTCGTCGCCGGCGGAGAAGATCTCCTGCCCCCCGAAAAGGATCACAGCGGCCACGTCGTCGCGACGGCCCAGTTCGTCGGCCGCGGCCACGATCTCCCGGTAGACCTGGCGGGTCATGGCGTTGGTCGGTGGTCGCGACAGCAGCAACATGGCCAGGCCGGCGTCTTGGGAGCCGTCGCTGACCACGACGCTGACGAACTCGCTCACCGGAGCGGTCATAACGGCCAGCCCATCCCGCCCGCCTTGCGCGCCTGGTGGTAGCGGTCGGAGTCGAAGAACTCGAAAAGCCAGTTGTCGCCCTGGATTTCCAGGTTCGGCTGCACCGTGACGATCTGGCGGTCGACGGCCAGCACGTCGGCGACGGTGCGACCCACGAGTGAGTCCAGCTGCGTCCACGTCGGCGGCAACAGGAAGCTGCGGCCCGCGGCGAAGTCGTCGATGGCGGCCTGCGGCGTCGTCCAGCCGGCGCGGTCGGATTCGGTGTTCTCACCGTCGGCCCGCTGGCCCTCCGGCAGGGCGCCGACGAAGAAATAGGTGTCGTAGCGGCGGGTGCGCTCGGCCTCCGGGGTGACCCAGTTGGCCCAGGGCCGCAGCAGGTCGGACCGCAGTACCAGGTTTTCGCGGCGCAGGAAGTCGCCGAACGACAGCGTGCCGTTGGCCAGCGCGTGGCGGGAGTCGCGGTACGCCGAAGGGTCGCCGACGATGCCCTCCGGGTCGTCGGCCGGCCCGGCGAACAGCACGCCGGACTCCTCGAAGGTCTCGCGGGCGGCGGCGCAGACCAGCGCCTCGGCCAGATCGGGTTCGATGCCGAACCGCTGCGCCCACCACTGCGGCGGCGGCCCGACCCAAGCGATGTCGGCGTTGCGGTCGCGGTCGTCGACCCCACCGCCCGGGAACACCATCGTCCCCGCGGCGAAGTGCATCTTCGCGTGCCGACGCATCAAGAACACGGCTAATCCGGTCTCGGAGCCGTCGGCCGCGTCGCGGATCAGCATCACGGTCGCGGCCGGCCTCGGAACAAGGGGAGGCACAAGCGGTTGATCGTTGGGTGCGGTCATAAGCCCCTCCGGTGGGCGGCGCGGGTGCGAACCCGGCGAGCGAAATAGCGCCCGTCGACGACTTCGAGGGCGATCGACTGTCCGAACGCGATGGACAGGTTCTCGCCGGTCAGCACGTCGGTCAGCAAACCCGCCGCGACCACCCGACCCTCC
This sequence comes from Mycobacterium sp., assembly GCA_031292665.1. Classification (GTDB taxonomy): domain Bacteria; phylum Actinomycetota; class Actinomycetes; order Mycobacteriales; family Mycobacteriaceae; genus Mycobacterium. The sequence goes on from JARLGR010000149.1 coordinate 11,694, forward strand.
GACAGCAACATGCAGTGACTGAAGCCGGGCGGTATCTCCTCGACATGGTGGGTGACCAGCACCAGCGCTGGCGCGTCCGGATCGGCGGCCAGGTCGGTCAACCGTGCCACCAACTCCTCGCGGCCGCCCAGGTCGAGGCCGGCGGCCGGCTCGTCGAGCAGCAACAGCTCCGGGTCGGTCATCAGTGCGCGGGCGATCAGCACCCGCTTGCGCTCCCCTTCCGACAGCGTCCCGTAGGTGCGGTCCTCGAGGTGCTCGGCGCCGAGGCTTTCCAGCATGTCGACCGCGCGGCGGTAGTCGACGTCCTCGTAGCGTTCCCGCCACCGGCCCAGCACGGCGTAGCCCGCCGAGACGACGAGGTCGCGCACCAGCTCGTCGCCGGGCACCCGCTGCGCCAACGCCGACGAGCTCAGCCCGATCCGCGCCCGCAACTCCGACACGTCGACCCGTCCCAGCCGCTCCCCCAGCACGAAGGCCACGCCTGACGACGGGTGCTCAGCCGCCGCGGCGATCCGCAACAGCGACGTCTTACCGGCTCCGTTGGGGCCGACGATCACCCAGCGCTCGTCGAGCTCGACCGACCAGTCCAGCGGCCCGACCAGGACGCGCCCGCCGCGGCGCAGGCAAACGTCGTGAAAGTCGATCAGCAGATCGGGGTCGGCTGACGCGCTTCCGTTTTCGGGCACCCGACCATCGTGCCGTACCGCGACGCCCGAATACCTGCCGGGTCGCCGCCTCGCGCGACCAGACGCAGAATCGCATCAGAATGGCACATTTGGTGCGATTCTGCTGGGGGCACCTCCCGCTTGCGGGGGACTGCTCGCGAAGCGGGAGGTGCTCCCCGACAGCGGTGATTCGCCGGGCCTCGCCCGGTCACTCCGGCGGGATTTCCACCCGGCGCACCTCGCCGTCGACCGCGTCGGCGGCCTCGATCTCGCCGCGCGTCACGCCCAGCAGAAACAGCACCGTGTCCAGATAGGGATGGCTCAGCGACGCGTCGGCCACCTCCCGCAACGCCGGCTTGGCGTTGAACGCCACACCAAGACCGGCGGCGGCCAGCATGTCGATGTCGTTCGCGCCGTCGCCGACGGCGATGGTCTGCGCCATGGGCACGCCGACCTGTTGCGCGAAGCGCCGCAGCGCCTCGGCCTTGCCGGCTCGGTCGACGATCGGGCCGACCACGCGGCCGGTGAGTGTCCCGTCGACGATCTCCAGCTCGTTGGCGGCGACGAAGTCCAGCATCAGCTCCTCCGCCAACGGTTCGATGATCTGCCGGAACCCGCCGGACACCACACCGCAGTGATAACCCAGCCGCCGCAGCGTCCGCAGCGTGGTGCGGGCGCCGGGCATCAGCTCCAACTGCTCGGCAACCTCCTCGATCACTTTGGCGGGCAGACCCTCCAGGGTCGCCACCCGCTGCCGCAGCGACTGCGCGAAGTCCAGCTCGCCGCGCATCGCGGCCTCGGTGATGGCGGCGACCGCGCCCTCGGCGCCGGCATGGGCCGCCAGCATCTCGATGGCCTCGCCCTGAACCAGCGTCGAGTCCACATCGAACACGACGAGCCGCTTGGCCCGCCGCTCCAGGCTGTAGTCCTCGACCGCCACGTCGACGCGCTCGTCCCACGAGACCCGGTTCAGCGCGGTCCGCAGCGAGGCATCCGCACCCGGCGGCACCGAGACTCGCAACTCCAGCCCGGTGACCGGGTAGTCGGAGACGCCGCGGATCAGGTCGATGTTGACGCCCAGCGCCGCTACCTCGCGGGCCACCGCGCTGAACGCGCCGGCGGTGATCGGCCGGCCCAGCACGAAAATGGTGTGCGTCGATGGATCCCGGATAATCGGCACGTCGTCGCTGCGCTCGATGCTGACATCGAGACCCACACCGCGGATGGCGGATTCGACGTCACGGTGCAGCGCGGGGCCGTCCGCGACGTCGGGCGGGCAGCAGACCAGTACACCCAGTGTCAGCCGGTTCCGGATCACCACCTGCTCGACGTTGAGCAACTCGACACCGTGCCGTGACAGCACATCGAAGAGCGCCGACGTCACGCCCGGTTGGTCCACGCCGGTGACGGTGATCAGCACCGACACCCTGGGCGGCGCGCTCACCGGCGACAACCGTTAACGATCCGGCTCCGTGCGCGGACCGAACCCCCCCGGGGACTCCAACGCCGTGGCATGGCGGCCTATATGGGCCTCGGCACGCATTCGTTCCACCATGTGCGGGTAGTGCAGCTCGAAAGCCGGGCGCTCCGAACGGATTCGGGGCAGCTCGGTGAAGTTGTGCCGCGGCGGCGGGCAACTGGTCGCCCATTCCAGCGAATTGCCGTAACCCCACGGGTCGTCGACCGTCACGACCTCGCCGTAGCGCCAGCTCTTGAAGACGTTCCACACGAACGGAAACATCGACGCGCCCAGGATGAACGCCCCTACGGTCGAGACGATGTTGTAGGGCTGGAACCCGTCGGTGGGCAGGTAGTCGGCGTAGCGGCGCGGCATACCCAGGTCGCCCAGCCAGTGCTGCACCAGGAACGTGGTGTGGAAGCCGATGAACGTCAGCCAGAAGTGCAGCTTCCCGAGCCGCTCATCGAGCAGCCGGCCCGTCATCTTCGGGAACCAGAAGTACACCCCCGCGAAGGTGGCGAAGACGATCGTGCCGAACAGCACGTAGTGGAAGTGGGCCACCACGAAATAGGTGTCCGTCACATGGAAGTCCAGCGGCGGGCTGGCCAGCAGCACCCCGGTCAGGCCACCGAGCAGGAAGGTCACCAGGAAGCCCACCGAGAACAGCATCGGCGTCTCGAAGGTCAACTGCCCCTTCCACATGGTGCCGATCCAGTTGAAGAACTTGATGCCGGTCGGCACCGCGATCAAGTACGTCATGAACGAAAAGAACGGCAGCAGAACAGCCCCGGTGGCGAACATGTGGTGCGCCCAGACCGCGACCGACAGTGCGGCGATCGACACCGTCGCGTACACCAGCGTGGTGTAGCCGAAGATCGGCTTGCGGGCGAACACCGGGAAGATCTCGGTGACGATGCCGAAGAACGGCAGCGCAATGATGTACACCTCAGGGTGGCCGAAGAACCAGAACAGGTGCTGCCACAAGAGAACTCCACCGTTGGAGGCGTCGTAGACGTGGGCACCCAAATGCCGGTCAGCGGCCAGCCCGAACAGCGCCGCGGTCAGCAGCGGGAAGGCGATGAGGATCAGGATCGACGTCACCAGGATGTTCCAGGTGAAGATCGGCATCCGGAACATCGTCATACCGGGCGCCCGCATGCACACCACCGTGGTGATCATGTTGACCGCTCCGAGGATGGTGCCGAGACCGGCGATTGCCAGACCCATGATCCACATGTCGCCGCCAACGCCGGGCGAGTGGACGGCGTCAGACAGCGGCGTGTAGGCCGTCCAGCCAAAGTCCGCGGCACCCCCCGGCGTGATGAACCCGGCCATTGCGATGCTTGCGCCGAAGAGAAACAGCCAGAACGAGAAGGCGTTCAGCCGCGGGAACGCCACGTCGGGCGCGCCGATCTGCAAGGGCAGCACCAGGTTGGCGAAGCCGAATACGATCGGGGTGGCATAGAACAGCAGCATGATCGTGCCGTGCATGGTGAACAGCTGGTTGTACTGCTCGTTGGACAGGAACTGCAGCCCCGGCGCGGCCAGCTCGGTACGCATCAGCAGGGCCATCAGCCCGCCGATGAAGAAGAAAACGAAGCAGGTGACCGTGTACATGATGCCGATCATCTTGTGATCGGTGGTGGTGACCAGCTTGTAGACGAGGTTGCCCTTCGGGCCGGTCCGGGCCGGATACGGACGGGTGGCCTCGAGTTGCAACGGGGGCGCTTCGGCTGTCAACAGCTCCTCCAAATAACCGTCCCGGACAGTGTCATTGAGCCAGCTTAGCCTTCGATCATGGGTAGGGCAGGGCTGGTCCTACAAACTGTCGTATATGGGACATCCGCTCGGCGGGTCGTCCGGACAGGCCTTCGTCCGGTGAGCCGGGTGTTAGCGTCGGACCCGTGCTTTCAGGCCGTACCCGACCCACTCGGCTGCTCGCGGCCGGCGCCTTGGTGGGAGCGGTGGCCCTGTCCTGCGGCGGCTGCGGCTCCGGGCAGAGCACCACGGCGTCGAGCCGGTCCTTGGTGACGCCTACCACCCAGATCGCCGGGGCCGGCGTGCTGGGCAACGATCGGCGGCCGGACGAGGCGTGCGCGCGGGATGCCGCGGCGGCCGACCCGGGCCCGGCGACGCGCCAGGCCCACAACGCGGCCGGAGTGAACCCGGACGTGGTGCGGGTGCCCGCGGAGGCGCAGCGCATCGTGGCGCTTTCCGGTGACCAGCTCGACGCGCTGTGCGCGCTTGGCCTGCAATCGCGGGTGGTGGCCGCCGCATTGCCGGACGGCTCCACCAGTCAGCCCTCCTATCTGGGTGGCGCGGTGCACGGCGTGCCCGGTGTCGGAACCCGGACCAATCCCGATGTCGGCAGCATCGCGGCGGCCCACCCGGACCTGATTGTGGGATCGCAGGGATTGACCCCGACGCTGTACGCGCAGCTGGCCGCCATCGCCCCGACGGTTTTCACGGCCGCTCCGGGTGCGGCGTGGGAAGACAACCTGCGCGGCGTCGGCGCCGCCACTGCCCGCGGCGCCGCCGTCGACGGACTCATCAACGCATTCGAGCAACGGGCCGCCCAGATCGGGGCCGCGCACGACGCAGCGCACTTCCAGGCCTCCATCGTTCAGCTGACCACCACCACCATTCGGGTGTTCGGAGCCAACAATTTCCCGGCCAGCGTGCTCACCGCGGCCGGGGTGGACCGGCCGGCCTCCCAGCGCTTCACCGACAAGCCCTACGTGGAGATCGGCGCCACCGACGCCGACCTGGCCAAGACACCGGATTTCTCAGCCGCCGACGCCGACGTTGTCTACGTGTCGTGCGCCTCACCCGCCGCCGCGGAGCGCGCGGCCGCGATCTTGGACAGCGATGCCTGGCGCAAGTTATCCGCTAACCGCGACAACCGGGTCTACGTGGTGAACGACGAGGTGTGGCAAACCGGCGAGGGACTGGTCGCGGCCCGCGGCATCCTCGACGATCTGCGCCTGCTCAACGCGCCGATCAACTAGCCGCCGGACCGCCGGCGGGCGCTCATTCATAAGCTGGTAGTCGGGCGCCGCCCAGCCGAGTGGCCGGGGAACGTTACCTTAGCTAAACTTTTGACGACGCAAGCGATATTAAAAGAGGGATTTCTCAATGAGCACTGTTTCGGCGTACGCCGCCACGTCGGCCACCGAGCCACTGACCAAGACGACCATCGACCGCCGCGACCCGGGTCCGCACGACGTCGCGATCGACATCAAGTTCGCCGGGATCTGCCACTCCGACCTCCACACCGTCAAATCCGAGTGGGGCAAGCCGAATTACCCGGTGGTTCCGGGCCACGAGATCGCCGGTGTGGTGAGCGCGGTGGGCTCCGAGGTCACCAAGCACAAGGTGGGTGACCACGTCGGGGTGGGTTGCATGGTGAACTCCTGCGGTGAGTGCAGCCGCTGTGCCGCGGGGCTCGAGCAGTACTGCAAGCGCGGCGCGACCTTCACCTACAACTCGATCGACAAAGACGGCACGCCGACGATGGGCGGCTACAGCCAGGCGATCGTCGTCGACGAGAACTTCGTCGTGCGCATTCCCGACTCGCTGCCCCTCGACAAGGCGGCGCCGCTGCTGTGCGCCGGTGTCACGCTCTACTCGCCGCTGCGGCACTGGAACGCCGGGAAGGACACCCGCCTGGCGATCATCGGCCTCGGCGGGCTGGGCCACATGGGCGTCAAGCTGGGCGCGGCGATGGGCGCCAAAGTGACCGTGCTGTCCCAGTCCCTGAAGAAGATGGAGGACGGGCTGCGGTTGGGCGCCAGCAACTACTACGCGACTTCCGACCGCGACACTTTCCGGAACTTACGGGGCAGCTTCGACCTGATCCTGAACACCGTGTCGGCCAACCTGAACCTCGGCGACTACCTGAACCTGCTGGACGTCGACGGCACCCTGGTCGAGCTTGGCATCCCGGAGCATCCGATGCCGGTGCCGGCTTTCGCGTTGGCGCTGGCGCGGCGCAGCCTGTCCGGGTCGAACATCGGCGGCATTCCCGAGACCCAGGAGATGCTGAATTTCTGCGCCGAGCACGGCGTGACGCCTGAGATCGAGGTCATCGAGCCGGACTACGTGAACGAGGCCTACGAGCGCATGCTGGTCAGCGACGTGCGCTACCGCTTCGTCATCGACATCTCGAACCTATGAGGCGACGCCCGAGGGTTCTTCTTCGGGCGTGAAACCGCGCGCCGCTATTTCGGCCGACTCCGCGTCCTCGTCGCCCGGAATCACCTCGCTGACGTCGATGCCGGCCAACGGCCAGCCGGCGGCGGCGAGCCTGGCGGCCACCCGGACGACATTCTCGGGTCCGGCGTCGTAATGGGTCATGTCGGAGATGAATTCGGCAATCTCGTCGCGGTCGATCACGCCGTCGGCGGTTGCCGGGGAGCCTTCCTTGGCGATCTCGTGCACCACCTCTTTGATCTGCTCTTCGGTCAGCGGCGTGCTGCGCAGCAGCGCCAGCAAGGGCACCCGGTCGGGTCCCGGGACTCCGTCGGGATATCCGGCTGTCAGCCAGCGCACGACCGAACGGCAGAAATGGTGCTTGCGGGTGTGAGAGTGGGAGGTGTTCGTCACCCACTCAGTGTCACGGCAGGCGCGTCACCAGCGCCACCGCGGCGTTGCCAGATCCGGACAATTCATGTCCCGTTCATGGTCTGATCAGAAGTCCCAGTCCGCGTCCTCGGTGACGACGGCCTTGCCGATCACGTAGGACGACCCGGAGCCGGAGAAGAAGTCGTGGTTCTCGTCGGCGTTGGGCGACAGCGCCGACAGGATGGCCGGGTTCACGTCTGTCTCGTCGCGGGGGAAGAGCGCCTCGTAGCCGAGGTTCATCAGCGCCTTGTTCGCGTTATAGCGCAAGAACTTTTTGACGTCCTCGCTCAGCCCGACCTCGTCGTAGAGGTCCTGGGTGTATTCCACCTCGTTGTCGTAGAGCTCGAAGAGCAACTCGTAGGTGTAATCCTTCAATTCGGCGCGCTTGGCGTCGTCGACGAGCGCCAGGCCGCGCTGGAACTTGTAGCCGATGTAGTACCCGTGCACGGCTTCGTCCCGGATGATGAGCCGGATCATGTCGGCGGTGTTGGTCAGCTTGGCGCGGCTCGACCAGTACATCGGCAGGTAGAACCCGGAGTAGAACAGGAAGCTCTCCAGCAGCGTGGAGGCCACCTTGCGCTTGAGCGGCTCGTCGCCGCGGTAGTACTGCAAGACGATCTCGGCCTTGCGTTGCAGGTTGGGGTTCTCCTCCGACCAGCGAAAGGCGTCGTCGATCTCGGCGGTCGAGCACAGCGTGGAGAAGATCGAACTGTAGCTCTTGGCGTGCACCGACTCCATGAAGGCGATGTTGGTGAGGACGGCTTCCTCGTGCGGGGTCAGCGCATCGGGAATCAGGCTCACCGCCCCCACGGTGCCCTGGATGGTGTCCAGCAGCGTCAGCCCGGTGAACACCCGCATGGTCAGCTGCTTCTCGGCGGCGGTCAGCGTTCCCCAGGACGGCAGGTCGTTGGACACCGGCACTTTCTCCGGCAACCAGAAGTTGCCGGTCAGCCGGTCCCAGACCTCGGCGTCCTTGTCATCTTGCAGACGGTTCCAGTTGATCGCCGAGACGCGGTCGATCAGCTTCATGTTTTCGGTCACCAGAACCCCACTTCACGCGGCCTATTTTTTTAGGGTATGCCTGCGGTTGACGGTATGCCTGTCGGCATTCAGGCTTCAAACACTACCCCTGGGGTCCGACAAGCCGGCGCAACACAACACGTTGTGTTTGCGTGTCGTCAAGCCGCCCGCGGCGTGCGTCAGTCCAGTCCGGCCTGCCGCAGGGTGTGGGTGAGGCCCTCTTCGAGCGCACTCAGGGCGGTGTCGGTCAGGCGACTCAGGTCGTCGATCCCGTTTCCGCCTTTGGCCATCCAGGCTTCCAGTGCGGCGAACACCGCGGTGGCCAGGCTGTGCGCCGCGATGTCGGCGATCATGGCGCCGTCGGCCGTGGTGACGGATCGTTGATCGATGAAGCGCCGGATTTCGTCGGCGAGCTGGTCACGAAGCCGGCGAATGTGGTCGGTGATGATGTCCTGGTCGAGGTCGCGCGACCGGATGGTGGCCGCTTCGCGGACCATCCGGAAGTCAAAGGGGAAGGCGTCCACCGCTTTACGCACCGATTGAGTGATGGGCTCCCCGTGCGGGCGCAGCGCCAGAGCGCGAGCGAACCACTCGAAGCCGATGTCGTAGTCGGCGAAAATCACCGCATGCTTGGACGCGAAGTGCCGATAGAAGGTCCGCTCGGTGACCCCGACCTCGGCGGCGATGTCGGCGACGCTGGTCTGGTGCACACCGTCGGCGACAAAGCGCCGCATCGCCGCCTCTTGTAGCGCCCGACGCGTGCGTTCGCTACGGGTCACGGCGACCATGCGGTCACGGTACTCGCCGACGGTGGATCTCACGGCACCAATACCCCCATAATGTCAGTATTGACGCCAATATGTCATCTGTGACATTCTGCGGTCAAGCGAAGGGACACACCGGATCCCGAAAGGCTGGATACCATGGCTGACTACGACGCGATCATCGTCGGAGCGGGTCACAACGGCCTGGTTGCCGCCAACGTGCTGGCCAAAAACGGCGCGAAAGTCCTTGTCCTGGAACGGGCGAACTTCCTCGGCGGGATGGCTGCGACCCGCGAACTGTTCGACGGATACAAGCACAGCGTCGGCGCGTGGGCGGTGCTGATCTGGCGAAAAGAGATGACGGAGCGCTTGGAGCTGGCCAAATGGGGCTTCGAGTTGATGGATCAGTGGACGTCCACCTGCACGTTCGGCGCTGCCGGGGACACCCCGTTCGTGATGTACAACGACCTCGAACGCATGGCTCGCCACCTGCTCGAGGAGCACGGGCCCGACACCGCGGCGGCGCTCGGCGGTCTGTTCGCGCACATCGGACGGTATGCCCCGTACTTCGTCGACTCGGCGTTCGGTCCGCCGCCCGACATCATCGAGGTGATCGCCGCGCAGCCCACCCCCGAAGACCGTCACGACTTCGCCCAGATGTGGTACGGCAGCACGATGGAAACGGTCCGCCGCTTCCTGGCGCCCGACCAGGCCCGCTGCATACAGGGCTCGCTGGCGGCGATGTCCATCGACGCTTTCGACGGCGGCCCCTGGACCCCTGGCTCGAACGCGTCCACGCTCTACCACTATCTGATCGGCGGCGGCAACGTCGAATACATCATGCCGCGTGGCGGCATCGGCGCGCTGAGCGCGGCCCTGTGCCGCCGCGCCGAATCGTTGGGCGCCGAAGTCAAGCTCAAGCAGCACGTCAAGCACATCCTGGTCACCGACGGACGTGCCACCGGGGTGGAACTACGCGACGGCACAACGGTTTCCGCCGACGCCGTGCTCTCGTCGCTCGATCCCTACACCACATTCGTGAATCTGGCCGGCGCGGAACATTTCCCGGGTGACTACATTCGAAAAGTCAAGGAAATCAATTTCAACCTCGGATACATCCAGGCCCACCTGACCATCGACGAAGCCCCGCAGTGGATCGAACGGCTGCAGCCGTACATGCAGGACCAGGGGCATCGGTGCCCCACCGTCGCCTACGCGCCCTCACCGGAATACATCAGCGACGCGTGGGACCAATACCGCAAGGGCGAACTCCCCGATGCGCCGCCGACCTACCTGTACGTGCCGAGCATGGTCGACTCGTCGTTGGCCCCGGAAGGCAAGCACAGCGCGACGATCTTCACCCCGTACTTCCCCACCGGCCTGGACGCCGACGAAAACCGAAGCTGGAAAGAGCAATACGCCGACACCTGCGTGAAGATCTTCGACACCTTCGCACCCGGGTTCGCCGACTCCATCACCAACCGTGTGGTGTTCTCCAACCGCTACTTCGGCAGCACCTTCAGCGCACACGCCGGTGACTACTCACATGGCCTGCTCCAGCCCAACCAGTTGTGGACCGGCCGTGTCGTGGAGGGCGAAGACAAATTCGCCACCCCGGTCGAAGGGCTCTACCTGTGCGGCCAGTGCACCCACCCGGGTCCCGGGGTCACCGGCATCCCGGGCTGGAACGGCGCCGAAGCGGCCCTCAAGCGACTGAACGCGCGCGTCGCATGAAGGCGTAGGCAAAACTCCACGGGCGATGTACCATTTGGTACATGTTTAATGAAGACAGTGTTGAAATCGATGCACCGCCGCAACTGGTGTGGGAAGTCTTCACCGACGTAGAGCACTGGCCCGAATGGACGGCCTCGGTGACGTCACTGGTCGGGCTTGACGGACCCGGCCTCGCCGTCGGCAAACGGTTCGCGATCAAGCAGCCCGGCATGCAGAAGCTGGTTTGGCAGGTCACGGCGGTCGATCCCGGCTCGTCCTGGACGTGGGTGCAACGCTCCCCGGGCGTGCTGGTGACCGCGCGCCACGAGGTCAGCGCCGACCCCGGCGGCCACACCCTGGTGCGCCAGCAACTCGACCAGCGCGGCGTTCTCGGCGCGCTGGTCGGGCGTCTGATGGTCAAGAAGATCAGGCGCTTCCTCGAGTTGGAGGGCCGCGGCCTCAAGGCCCGGTCGGAGCAGCTCAGCCGCGCCCATGGCCCGCACTCCTGACCTGGACCGGCGCCGGCAACTCCTGGACGCACTCGTCGACGAGTTCGCGGCGGGCGGTGTCGGCGACCGCTCGCTGCGTGAGGTGGCCACCGCGATCGGCACCAGCCATCGAATGTTGCTGCACCACTTCGTTTCTCGAGAAGGTCTGCTGATTGCGATCGTCGAGGAGGCCGAGCGCCGCCAGATGGGTTTCGTCCCCGATTTGCCGATGGATCCGGCTGAAGGCTTCGCCGCCATGTGGGCCGATCTTCACCGCCCCGAACTGCGCCAGCTGGAACGTCTCTTCTTCGAGTGCTACGCCCGCGCCGCCCAAGGCGAAAAGCCTTTCACGCGTATGGTTCCGGGCGCCGTCTACGGCTGGCTGCGCGAGGTCGAGGCCAACGCCGAGGTTCCCTACGACGGCGCGATGGCACGGCTCGGGCTGGCCGTCACCCGCGGGCTGCTGCTGGACCTGGTGGCCACCAACGACGATGCCGGTGTGGACGCTGCGGCGAAGGCCTTCGTCGACCTGCTCAAGTCACGCGATTGACCCGCGGGCCGCAGTAGACGGGGCTACTTCGCTTTTGGTAGTAGCGAGATGATCGTGTCGACGAGTTCCTCGGCGTTGGTGTGCCACTTGTCCAGGTCCAGGTGGCCGCTCAAGTCCAATCCCGTGATGCCGTGGGCGCTCGTCAGGAGGAGCGCTCCATAGCGTCGCGCGCGCCGCGGGCCGGTGATGCGACCCACGATGTCGAGGAACAGGTCCTGTGCGCGTTCGGCTGCCCGGACTGCTGCGGTCGGGTCACCAGTCGGCGTGGTGAACATCAGGCGGTACAGGTGGGGCCGGGTACGGCCGATGGTGATCAGCGAAAGCAGAGCTGATCGTAGGGCCTCCTCGGGCGAGTCGTCGCTGTTGGCCAGCACCTCGAGCGCATCGCCCAGTTCACTCAAGGCGTTGGTAGCCAGGACTGTGAGCAGAGATTCCTTGTCGGCGAAGTGGCGATACGCGGCCGAGCGCGACACGCCACTGCGAGCACCCACCTCGCGCAGCGTCACTGCCTCGACTCCGCCGAGGTCGAGCAAGACCCCCGCCGCCTCGATCAGCAACCGGCGTGTGGCCGCAGCGCTCTCCGATCGCGTCGTCACCCGCAGAGCATAAGCCCGCAGTTGAGTTGACAACGTCAACTCAACTGCTAGTTTGAGATGACAGTGTCAACTCAAATGCCAACCCCTCGATGGAGGCCGCCATGGATTCCTCGAATCGCGCCGACCGTAATGAGCTGATCGTCGTGACCGGCGCTTCGACAGGTATGGGCGCAGCCACCGCTCGGGAATTGGCCCGCAAGGGTTTTCACGTGCTCGCCGGGGTACGTCGCGAGGTCGACGCCGACGCGCTGCGTGGCTTGGGTATCGAGGGCATTGAGCCGCGCATCCTCGACATCACCGTTGAATCGGACGTGGCCGCGATCGCCGACCGGGTCGCCCGCGATCCGCTGCATCGTCCCCTTCGCGCGCTGGTCAACAACGCCGGGATCGCGATCAACGCGCCAGTCGAGACGCTCCCGATGGCCGAGTGGCGCCGGCAGTTCGAGGTCAATCTGTTCGGTCACATCGCGATGACCCAGGCGCTGTTGCCAGCCCTACTGAGCAGCTCGGGCACCGTTGTGAACATCAGTTCCGTCGGCGGCAAGTTCGCATTGCCGACTTACGGTGCCTACGCCGGTTCGAAGTTCGCGCTCGAGGCGGTCAGTGACGCGCTACGTCGTGAGGTCACCAGAGTGGGGATCAAGGTCGTCGTCGTCGAGCCCGGCGCAGTCAAGACCGAGATGGCCGGGCGCGGCATCGCCACCGCGGAGGGACTACAGGCGAACATGACCGCTGCCCAACTCGCACGCTACGGCGATCTCACCGCAGCCATTGCGACACAAGCCCGATCGTTCGACGAGACCGGCGTTTCCGCCGATCACGCAGCAAAGGTGATCGCTAAGGCTGCGACCGCCTCTCATCCCCGGACTCGCTACACCATCGGACGCGACGCTGCGATCCTCGTGCGGATCACCCGCGTCGTATCCGACCGGGTCTTTGACCGCATAGTGCGCCAGAACCTTCGGCGATTCGCCCCGCCGACTCCGGTCGGCGCAGTTCGCGGCTATCAGCCTTGAACGGTCACCGCTGTGCCGTTGTCACGCGATGACGCGCGAGCTCCCGAACCCGCCCCAAAGAACTGGTACTCGTCCGGCTTGACCGAGCGGGTCGCCATCCAGTACTCCCAGGTGTAGCCGCCCCACAGCACGGTGTTTTTCCCGTGCTCGTCCAGGTACCAGCTGCTGCAGCCGCCGGTGTTCCACACCGAGCCGGCCAGCTTGCGTTGCAACTCGTCGTTGAACCTGTCCTGCGCGGCACGGGTCGGGGCCAGCGCCTGCGCTCCCAACTTGTCGCACTTCGCGATCGCGTCGGCGACGTAGTGGATCTGGGATTCGATCATGAACACCACCGAGTTGTGTCCCAGCCCGGTGTTGGGTCCCAGCAGGAAAAATAGGTTGGGCACGTCGGCGACGGTGATCCCGCGATGCGCGCCGATGCCCTCGCGGTTCCAGCGGTCAA
>JARLGR010000150.1 GCA_031292665.1 Mycobacterium sp.
CCACGTGGTGATCATCGGCACCACCTGGGGGGCCTTGCTCATCGCGACGTGGCCGGTGCCCTCGATCAGGTGCACCTCCGTGTTGGGGCGGCCTTGGAAGACGAGGGTGTCGGACTGCGGGACGAAGTAATCATCGGCGCCGTTGATGACCAGCATCGCTGAATTCGATTGCCGTGCCAGCAGATCGCTCCGGTCTAGCCGTCCGAGGCCCGTGCTGAGCTCAGCAAGCGTCGGCGAGTGGTCCCAGTGCATGGCGTTGCCCAAGATGTCGTGCATTCCGTAGGGCAGCTTCTGCACGTTCTCCGGTCCAAACGCGTCGGCGACCGGGCCGCCGAGATCGACGGCGACGTCGACGATTCCGGCCAGCCCCGACATCGCGGAGAAGTTCCCGCCGAACGAGGCGCCGAAGTGCCCCACCCTGCCGTCGCCCAGGGTGCGGGCGTAGTCGGCGATCCCGCGGATCACCTCGTCGGCGTGCCCGTCGAGCGGGATCGCCGTTTCACCAGTGCCGGGATGGTCGAAGGCCAGCGTTGTTACGCGCGCGCCCATGGTGAACCCAACCCACCACGGGTGGATGTCCATCTTCCAGGTGTCCACCCCGCCGCTGGCGATCAGCGCGGGCCGGGCCGCGTAGTCGCCGTCGCCGGAGTACAGGTGGACGGCCACGTCCACGGTGCTGCCGCGGTAAGGCACCGTGATGATGCGGCGTTCGAAGGCCACCGGAAAGTCCTTGGCCGCCAGCTCGAATTGCTCGAGTTGGTGCTGCATGGCCCGCACCCGCGCGTGGTCGGTCAGGCAGGGAAACTTCGCGCATCCGTAAACCATCGACGCCAGGTAATGGTCGCCGCGGTCGGCGCATTCCTTGGCCAGCTGCGACCATTCGTAAACCCAGCCGCCCGGCGCGTCGGCCCACATGTCTGTGGTTGCCGCCGCGATCCGCTTGATGTCGTCGAGCGGGATGCCGAACTTCTCGAACTGACGGGTGCGGTCCTCGAACATGGCCGCGGGGTCGATGTCGTAGGTGTACATGGTGTTCAGCTCCTAACCTTGGCGAAATAGTCGGCGACCGTTGTGGTGTCGTCGAGGGAGGCGACGGCACCGACGTAACCGTCCGGGCGGATCACCGCTCGCCCTCCATTCTCGAGCCCAAATCGCTGTGCCACAACACGTTTCGGGTCGGCGATAACGGTGTCATACCCGGCGACCGGGCTGTCGTCGTCGCTGACCAGCACCTGTGTCTGACCGGGACAACCCGCGGCGGGGGCCACCTGTCCGGCGGTGATGATGAGCACGGCGTGGCCGGGGTTGTCCGGGCCGAACACGGCGCTCAGTTGCTTTTGCAGCACCGCATCGAACATGTGCGGAACATGGTCGCCGGCGGCCACCTTGGCGCGCCGGGGGCACCGGTCCACGGCGAGCGGGCTGTTGCGGTAGTTGATGTTGACCTCTGCGGCGGTCTCGGCCATCACTCGCCGCGCCGCGGGCACGTGGGAAACCATCCGAATTGCCACGTCGCGGATCCGCCGCGGCAGACCGGACAGCGTGCCCGCCCTGGTGAGCCGATCGGTGAACGCGATGACGCTGTCCGCGACCGGGAGGCGCTCGGCCTCATAGCTGTCGAGCAGGGCATCACCGGAGTCACCGTTGACCACCGCCGCAAGCTTCCAGGCCAGGTTGAACGCGTCCTGCATGCCGGTGTTCATGCCCTGGCCGCCGGCCGGGCTGTGGATGTGAGCGGCGTCGCCGGCCAGGAAGACCCGGCCCCAGCGGTAGGCCGTCACCCGCGCGTGATGGATCTCGAAGCTGGTCAGCCAGTGCGAGCGCAGCAGCCGGATGCCGCCGATCCGCCGGTCGACGATCGCCTGCAGCTCGTCCTGGGTCGGATGCATGTTCAACGGCGTGTCGGGCGCGTCGTGCACCTCGGCGAGGAACCTCATCCGACCGAGCGCCATCGGCAGCACCACCACCGGCCCCTCGGGGGCGAAGAAGGTGTGCATGGAGTCCAGGTCCAGGGAGTGCTCGGCGTCGACGTCCCCAAGCAGGAAGCGCTGGCCGACGAAGGAACCGGCGAGCTTGGCGCCGAGCATTTTTCGTACCGTGCTGTGCCCGCCGTCGGCCCCGATCACCCAGGAGGCGCTGACCTGCTCGGTTTTTCCGTCCTCGCCCCGCAGGGAGAGGTGCGCGGCTTGGTCATCCTGGCTCAGCGCGAGCAGCTCGACACCGCGTTCGACGGTGATACCGAGCGACTTCAGGTGGTCGCCGAGCACGCGCTCGGTTTCGGTCTGCGCCGTGGTCAACGTGAACGGGTACGCGCTGTCGACCTCGCCGAGCGGGACGCGAAAGAGCCTGGTGTGCCCGGCGTACAGCTGCATCGCGATGGCTTTGATGCCGGTGCTCACCATCTTGTCGACGAGGCCCATCCGGTCGAACATGTCGAGGCTGCGGGCGTGCACCGCGATCGCGCGGGACTGGTCGGTCGGTTGCGCCAACTTGTCGATGACCCGCACGCGGACGCCGCGGCGGGCGAGTTCGGCGCTGGCGACCAGGCCGACGGGTCCGGCGCCGACGACCAAGACATCGGTGACGTCAGGGGTCGGGGTAAGGGACATGTCTTCTTCCAAAGATTTTTCACGCTGTGTTGAAACTGCGGCTGAGTCTCACGGTACGTTGAAACATAGTCTCAACGCAAGAGGAAATTCACGCTATGATGAAACTCATGGCGAAGAGAGTGATAGCTCCGGGTCCGCGAGATGAACGGGGAGTATTGGCCGCGCGGATCGTTGCTGCCGCCCGTGGTGAGTTCGCCGAACACGGTTGGGCCGGAACCACGATCCGAGCGGTCGCGCGAGCGGCCGACGTCGACCCCGCGCTGGTCTACCACTACTTCGGATCGAAGGAAGGCCTGCTGGACGCGGCGACCAACCCGCCGCAGAAATGGCTGGAAAGCGTCGCGAAGGTGTGGACCACGCCCATCGAACGGCTCGGCACCGCGCTCATCACGTTGCTGCTGGCCAGCTGGGCCGACGAGGAGATCGGGCCGACGCTGCGCGCCATCCTGCAGACCGCCGCGCACGAACCGTCCACCCGCGAGAAACTGCGGCGCGTCGTGGAGGGCAGCCTGATGGGTGTCTCGGAACTGGGTCGCGACGAACGCGACCGCCTGATCCGCAGCGGCCTCATCTCGTCACAGATGATGGGCTTCGGGCTCATGCGCTACGTCTGGAAGATCGAGCCCATCGCGTCGATGGCCGACGACGAGGCGATCGCCGCGATATCGCCCAACCTGCAGCACTACGTCAACGGCGACCTGACCGGCTGACATGGCGAGCAGACGCAGAGGCGCCCAATTCAAGGCCGCGGCGCGCGCTTTGCACGAAGAACGCCTCGGACATCGCGCGGTGAAAGTGCGGTCCGGGTCCGCCGCCGGCCGGGGCGATGTCGACCCGGTATAGCCCGTAGTCGCCGTCGGTGGCCTGTTGCGAGTCGGCTCGCTTGAGCCAGGCACTGATCTCCGGCTCGTCCTCGGTGTAGCGGGGCGGCACGACGAGGGACACGCGTCGAGCCTGCCAGTTAACATCGCGGGTGTGGAGGGGCTGACAACCGAAGAAAGTGTGCGGGTGCGGCGGCTTCTCGACGCCCAGGACAAGGCGGCGCAACTGTTCGACGAGATCGACCGGCGCGCCATGATCCGGCCCGGTGTCAAAGAACGCGAGCTCTCCGACGACATCCAGCACCTCGCCGCGCGCCTGTTCGGCGTGACCCGGCACTGGCACCGGCGGATCGTGCGCGCCGGTGAGAACACGCTGCAACCCTTCGCCGAGCGCCCGCCGGACCGGGTGATCGCCGACGGCGACATCGTTTTCCTCGACCTGGGGCCGATTTTCGAGGAGTGGGAGGCGGACTTTGGCCGCACCTTCGTGCTGAGCGACGATCCCGACAAGAACGCCGTCCGCGACGCGCTGCCACGAGTGTGGGAGGCCGGGCACGAGTACTTCGACAGCCACCCGGACGTCACGGGGGCCGAATTGTTCGACTTCGTCGTCGGGCTGTCGGAGGACGAGGGTTTCGAGTTCGGCAGCCCGATCGCCGGGCATCTGGTCGGGGAGTTCCCGCACCGGAAAATAGCCGGTCCCGGCGTCGAGTGGTACGTCATGCCCGGATCTAACAAGCCGATGCGGCGGACGGACCCCAGCGGACGCCTCTGCCACTGGATCCTCGAGATCCATCTGGTCGATCGCGCGCGCGGCTTCGGCGGTTTCTACGAGCAGCTGCTCGACCTGCCCTGAACGCTTACGCGCAGCGCGATAACGCGACGGTGTTCTTGCACTCGGCATAGGCGAGTGCTAATAATGAGTTTGGCACTCGCGACTGGCGAGTGCTAGGTCGGGACGGTGAGACCAAGCTTGGTCGTCCGTCGCGGGCACTGCGCCCGGCCAGCGTAAGTAATCGGGTGGCCCACACATGGTCACCCGGTGTCATCCCCGATCCGGAGGAATCACTTCGCAATGGCCAAGACAATTGCGTACGACGAAGAGGCCCGTCGCGGCCTCGAGCGAGGCCTGAACAAGCTCGCCGACGCGGTAAGGGTGACGTTGGGCCCCAGGGGCCGCAACGTCGTCCTGGAGAAGAAGTGGGGCGCCCCCACGATCACCAACGATGGTGTGTCCATCGCCAAGGAGATCGAGCTGGAGGACCCGTACGAGAAGATCGGCGCCGAGCTGGTCAAGGAAGTCGCCAAGAAGACCGACGACGTCGCCGGTGACGGTACGACGACGGCCACCGTGCTGGCCCAGGCGCTGGTCCGTGAGGGCCTGCGCAACGTTGCGGCCGGCGCCAACCCGCTGGATCTCAAGCGCGGCATCGAGAAGGCCGTCGAGAAGATCACCGAGACGCTGCTCAAATCGGCCAAGGACGTCGAGACCAAGGAGCAGATCGCGGCCACCGCGGGCATCTCGGCCGGCGACCAGTCGATCGGCGACCTGATCGCCGAGGCGATGGACAAGGTCGGCAACGAGGGCGTCATCACCGTCGAGGAGTCCAACACCTTCGGCCT
The DNA here is from genome assembly GCA_031292665.1 of Mycobacterium sp. Lineage (GTDB taxonomy): Bacteria > Actinomycetota > Actinomycetes > Mycobacteriales > Mycobacteriaceae > Mycobacterium. The sequence continues at coordinate 5,054 of JARLGR010000150.1, forward strand.
CCAGCTCGAGCTCACCGAGGGCATGCGGTTCGACAAGGGCTACATCTCGGGCTACTTCGTCACCGACGCCGAGCGTCAGGAAGCGGTCCTGGAGGATCCCTACATCCTGCTGGTCAGCTCCAAGGTGTCGACCGTCAAGGACCTGCTGCCGCTGCTGGAGAAGGTCATCCAGGGCGGCAAGCCGCTGCTGATCATCGCCGAGGACGTCGAGGGCGAGGCGCTGTCCACCCTGGTCGTCAACAAGATCCGCGGCACCTTCAAGTCGGTGGCGGTCAAGGCCCCCGGCTTCGGTGACCGGCGCAAGGCGATGCTGCAGGACATGGCCATCCTCACCGGTGGTCAGGTCGTCAGCGAGGAGGTCGGCCTCTCCTTGGAGACCGCCGACGTCTCGCTGTTGGGCAAGGCCCGCAAGGTGGTCATCACCAAGGACGAGACCACCATCGTCGAGGGCGGCGGTGACCCCGACGCCATCGCCGGGCGGGTGGCCCAGATCCGCAGCGAGATCGAGAACAGCGACTCCGACTACGACCGCGAGAAGCTGCAGGAGCGGCTGGCCAAGCTGGCCGGCGGTGTTGCGGTGATCAAGGCCGGTGCGGCCACCGAGGTGGAGCTCAAGGAGCGCAAACACCGCATCGAGGACGCGGTCCGCAACGCCAAAGCCGCCGTCGAGGAGGGCATCGTCGCCGGTGGTGGCGTGGCCCTGCTGCAGGCGGCCCCGACGCTGGACAAGCTGAAGCTTTCCGGCGACGAGGCGACCGGCGCCAACATCGTCAAGGTGGCGCTGGAGGCTCCGCTGAAGCAGATCGCCTTCAACTCCGGGCTGGAGCCGGGCGTGGTGGCCGAGAAGGTGCGCAACGCTCCCGCTGGTACCGGCCTGAACGCCGCCACCGGTGAGTACGAGGACCTGCTGAAGGCCGGCGTTGCCGACCCGGTCAAGGTTACTCGTTCGGCGCTGCAGAACGCGGCGTCCATCGCGGCACTGTTCCTGACGACCGAGGCCGTCGTCGCGGACAAGCCGGAGCAGGCGTCCGCTCCCGCGGGCGACCCGACCGGCGGCATGGGCGGCATGGACTTCTAAGTCCCAGTTAACCCAGTTACGACAAGGCCCGGCCTGCTTCGCGCAGGTCGGGCCTTGTCGTATCGGCGAGTGTGGGCGACAGTTCCGTCCACAGGCGGCCGTTCCGGTGCGTAGGGCCCACACTCGGCGCCCTAGGGTAAACGCGTGGCTCTTCCGACTCCCTCACCCACCAGTACCGCCGTCGTGACCGGGGCGTCGTCGGGCATCGGCGCCGATATCGCCCGCGAACTTGCCGACCGCGGCCACGGCGTCACGCTCGTCGCCCGCCGCGAAGACCGGCTGCGCGAACTGGCCGACGAACTCGCTGGCCGCGTCCGCGTCGAGGTGATCGCCTGCGACATCGCCGATTCCGCCGCTCGGGCCGGCCTCCTCGACGAGGTCGACCGTCGCGGGCTGACCACCGACGTCCTGGTCAACAACGCCGGCATCGGCACCATCGGGTCGGTGACGAAAACGCCCGTCGCCGACGAGATCGCCCAGGTGCGGGTCAACGTCGAGGCCGTCATCGACCTGACCACCCGCGCGGTCCACCAGATGGTGCCGCGCGGACGCGGCGCGATCCTCAACGTCGGATCCACCGCCGGCTTCCACCCCTTCCCGGGGCAAGCCGGCTACGCCGCCACCAAGGCGTTCGTGAAGACCTACACCGAAGGCGTGCGTGCTGAACTCGCCGGCACCGGCGTCACCGTCGCGCTGCTGTGCCCGGGCCCGGTCCGCACCGAGTTCCTCAAGAACGCGGGCATGGATGAGCGGACCTTTGCCGACGCGTTCCCGAAGTTCATGTGGATGCCCTCGCGTGATGTGGCCCGCGTTGGGGTGGACGCGCTCGACGGCGACCGCGGAACGGTGATTGCCGGGCTGCCGAGTCGGCTCAGCACCCGCCTGTTCCAGTTCATGCCGCGGCGGCTGCTGCTGCCGCTTCTGGCGAATCAGCATCCGGGCCTGCGCCGGGACCGGTCAGCGCGCTGACGCCGGCCAGCGCCGCATCCAGCCCTCTACCGGAAGCGCCAGCGCGTTGCACATCGTGCAGATCGTGCGGTACCAGCCGACGGCCGTGAGCAATTCGATCCGTTGCTCGTCACTAAGGTTGCGCCCCAGTGCGATCCAAGTCTGTTCCGACCAGGAGCCGGTGCGCTCCAGTTCGTCCACCGCCCCGATCAGCGTCCGCTCGGCCGGGCTCCACCACGGGTCGTCCGCGCCGCCGGCAACCAGCGCGTCGCACTCGTCGTCGCTGACGCCCGCGATCGGGCCCCAGAACGCCGCCTGCCCGCCCCACTCGTACTCGCAGCCCACCAGTGCGCAGACGCGAAGGATCGCGATGGTCCGCGTCCGCGGCGGCAGAAGCGCTGAGGTGTAAAGCGATTCACCCAGCTTGCGCAGCCGGGTGGCCAGCGCCGGATGGCGCTGCAGGCAGCGCACCAAAAGCAGCGGCTCGTAGGAGCGGTCCGGGTGACCCCAGCTGTTGATGCTGGTGGCATCTTCCTCGGTCCACGGCGGGGCGAGCGGTGCGACGCGGCTCACGCGCATGACTGTACGGCGGCGGCTAGGCCGGCCTTAGGGGGTTTCAGTGAACACCACGCAGTCGTGCAGGCAACCTTTGGCCGCGCTGGGTGAGTCGGCCTCGCGGTGTAGCAGCGCGCGGGTGGGGACGACGCCGAATCGGGCGGTGTCGCCATCGCTGTCGGTGGCCTCGGCGCGGCCGTCGACGATCAACGAGTAGCCGCCCGGCTCGCGCGGAGGCCACAGCAGGGTGACCTCGCTGCGGTGCGCGAGGTTCTGCCGGGTGTGCCCGCCGATGGGCCCGACATCGACAATGGCGTGGGGCCCGTCGGGACCTTCGGGTAGGCCGCGAAGCGTCGGCTCGACGGTCACGGTGTGCACGCGGTACCCGTCGTCGACGGTGATCAGGTAGGCGAACGGGAAGTCGGGCAGAGCGGCCGCGAGCCGCTTGAGGTCGACCTTCTTCTTGGCGCGCATGGAATCGAGGATAGGCGCCGGCGGGAGCCGCCCGGGCGGATGCTAGTCCGGTAGCACCGGCAGTCCCGGCTCCCCGGTTGCCGGGGAGGACTCAATGGTGCGCTGGTCCTTCGGGAAGAACCCCGAGTTGGGGATGCCGGATTCGCGGGCCGGGACCGGGTTGCGCACGCCGGCATCGCTGCCGCCGGTCGCCGGGCTGCCG
>JARLGR010000151.1 GCA_031292665.1 Mycobacterium sp.
ACCTATCTTTGAACGACTGCAGCCGCCGGAGTGTCCGCATGCGCTTTCCTGCCCTGACTATCCTGGCCGCGGTGTTGATTGGCGCTGTGCCGGCGACCGCGGCGGACCAGGCCGCGCCGCTGGCGGCCCATCGCGCGTTCTACCAACTCACCCTGGATCAGGCGCGTGGGGCTGAAGTGGCGGGGGCTTCCGGGACCATGGCCTTCGAGGTACTGGATGCCTGCGACGGCTGGGCGACGCGGCAGCGGTTGCAAATGACCGTTACCAACCGCGACGGTCAGGACATCCAGATGCTGTCGGACTACTCGACCTGGGAGAGCAAGGATGGGCTGAGCATGCGCTTCCGCCTGCGGCAGACCACTGACTCCGCGGTGACCAGCGAAGTAGCCGGCGAGGCGTCGCTGGAGCGACCGGGCGGACCCGGAGAGGTACGCTACAGCTTGCCGGAGGTGGCTTCGAAGCGGCTGCCAGTGGGCACCCTGTTTCCGATGGTTCACACCGAGGCGATCCTGACGGCGGCGCACGCAGGCAAGAAGTTCATCACCTTGCCGTTATTCGACGGCACCAGTGAGAAGGGCGCGCAAGACAGTTCAGTGGCGGTTGTGAACTGGAACGGGCCGAAATCGGGCAAATGGCCGGCGCTATCCGGACTGTCCAGCGGGCGAGTGCACGTGGCTTTCTTCGATCGCGACGCTGCCAGCCAGCAGCCCGACTACGAAGTGGGCATGCGCTACTGGGATAACGGTGTTGCCGACGACCTCGATATGGATTTCGGTGATTTCGTGATGAAGGGCACACTGAGCCAGCTTACGGTGCTGCCGCCAGGCTGCTGAGTTCACGCCACCCCCAGCCAGGTTTGCGGCGAGTGTCCAGCCCCGCTCGCCGGGACACTGGGTGTGCGCCCAGGCTGGCACGGGGGCGGGGAGAGCGGCGGAGAGACGGCGCACCACCAGGGTGGCGACGGCCGCCACGAAGCAGGCAAGGCCGGGGACGAAGAAGGCCGGCAGGTAGGTGGGCAGACCGAGCCCGACCATGATGAGGGCCAGCGCGGTGCAGACCACGGTCCGCAGTCCATAGCGCAGCAGCAACGCGGCGCCGAATGGATCGACCAAGGCGTAGAGCGCCAGGCGCAAAACGGGGGCCGGAAATCGCGGCAGTGTCCCAACCATATTCGGCACGCGACGGCACGATCAACACGCCGGGCAAGCCGACGCTGGCTGAGGTGGCCAGCATGGTCAGGAAGGTCGCACCGGCCATCACCCAGCCATCATGGATACCACGCCACGCGAGCCAGGGGGCAAGCAAGTGCGAGAGCACCAGAGGGGCTCCGGAGTCAACCCGGTGGCTTGGCGCGTCGACTGGGCAGCGCACACCCGTTAGACAGGGAATGTGGGCTGGGCGGTAAAGCACAGGCCACAACGAACGCGCTGTCCAGCGTCGGGCAGTACAGAACACGCCGAAACCGAAAACGCCTCTGCCACGGTATGGCAGAGGCGTTTTGACGACGCATAGTCCTGCAATCAGGTAAAGTTCGAATTAGTGACCTTGACGTTGAGGAAATCGATCGTGCTGTGGTCGCTGAGTGTGACTTGCGAGCCGCTGGCTCCAAGAGTGGTAATATTAGTGACGGTGATGGAGGCAACATTCTCGTAATGGGCGCTGAGCGTGAGCGAGAACACGTCAGAGCCAGGTAGGAAGTCAGTGATGCTGTCAACGCCGCCGGCGGCGGCCTGGAAGTATGTATTGCTGCCATGAAAGCCACTCGCGACGGCGCTGCCGGAACCAAAGCCGATGTATGTATCGCCGGCGCTCGAGCCGAAAATAGTGTCCGTGCCGGCGCCGCCGATAAGGGTATCGCCGGTACCGTTGGCCCAGGCGGCGAGCGTGTCGTTGTTGCCGGAGCCGGCAATGACGCTGTCGTTGTTGGCGAAAGTGCCCAGAAGGTTGTTGTTGCCGGCGCCGACGATGGTGGTAGCGCCACTGACCGTGCTGGACACCATGATGTTGTTGCCGGCGGTGCCCCCCTGGAAGTAGCCACTTTCCTGGTTGCCGCCATTACCTCCGCCGAACACGGTATCCGAACCGGTGCCCCCAAACAGCGTGGCCTGTCCGAGATTCGTTGTGCCAGCCGACAGAACGACGTTGCCCGCGCCAGGGGCGATGAAGGCGGTGGCATCGTTGTTGACGAAGAGGGTGGACCCCGCGTTGGCGGTGACGGTGACGGGAACGGTGGACGACCCGCCGATGCCGAGGATCTCGGCGCTGCCGGATTGCGCCACGACAACATCGTGTCCAATGCCCGCAGCGACGCTTCCGGTATTGAGATAAACAAATGCATTATTGTAGAGGTTGACGGTAGTATAGCCCTGACTGCCGTCAATGTAGGCGCCACCAAGCCCCGTGGTCGCCGAGCCCAGTGCCGATACACTGGAGCCGTCAACATTGATAACAGCGCTTGCTACCGACGAGCCTTCACCGATGTAATTATTGCCGCCACCGAGGAATATGGAGGAAGGGACGGACGACGTGTCGTTATTGACGAAAATGACGGAACTTCCGCTGCCGGCCTCGACAGTCGTTGGATTATCGCCGCCGATAGCGGAGACGGTGTCGCCACTACCAGTGACGAGCAGCAGCGTCGTCGTGTTCGGCAGCTGGCTGTAAGAAGTGACGCCAGGGGTGGTGACCATGATCCCCTGGGTGCCGACCGGTACGGTGGCGTTGCCGCTAGTGGTCGTGGGGACGTACAGCGAGCCTACCAAGCTTGCTGCTGCGTTGAGAGCCTGTTGCGCCAAGGCATAGTTTTGGGCCGTAGTGAACGGGATGGAAACTGAAACCCCGTCAATGTTCCCGTGTACCGTTGTTCCAGACATTACACCCTGTACCTCCAGCCCGAGACCGATTGTATCAAATTAACGCCGAGTTGAAGGGGCGACAGCGGAAGCCATACCGGAGCGATCATCCTAAACATTGGCGTAACCGATATTACCGGCCATCAAAAGCGACACCGCACCAACCGGGCACGGCGCCGATGACCCACCATCTGCAAGCGCAACGGACATTACAATCAGCATAAAAGACTCACTACCTCAGCCGCGACCTAGGCGACCTTAACCAATTCATAAAGCACGGCCTGATGCGAGAGCAAGCGTTAACGCACCTCCTTGCGTGACAAAAATCGACATGAAGGGTGGACTGGTTGTATGTGGGGCTTTCGCACACGCTCGAATAGCTGTCGGAACACGGTAAATGCGATGGCGACGCGCGCTGGTGTCAGAATACCCGAAAATTTCGCAAGTATGTCGCAATTTCTGAAACAACACCTCGGTAAAAAAGTGTCAACCCCCACCGTGCCCGTTGCGGGGCGTCACTTCAATGAATTTTCATCGAGACGGGCGGGACCTGTCGGATCCAGGTCCCCAGTGAGCCGGGCGAGACGGACAGCGGTGCGAACCAGCAAGGCGCGGTCTTCAGTTGTGCAATCCCGGTAAGCGCGCAGCAGCGCCATCTCATCGCCGCGCAAGGGCAGAGGAGCGGCGCCGGCGTCCTGGTCACCGCTGAGTAGGTAGGCGGCGCTGGTGCCAAGTACCCGGGCGATTCGTACCAGGTTGTTGCCGACCTGACCTGCACGGCCAGTTTCCCATTGGGCAACGGCACTTCGTGTGACCCCCACGGCATGCGCCAACTGTTCCTGGGTGAGGCCCTGGGCAAGACGGGCGGCGCGGATGCGAGAGGCAAGGTCGGTGGTATGGGTGTCGGTCATGCCAATCATTTAGGTGAACATATCTAACGGATCAATGTGAAGTTAATTGACATCTGTCGGTTAGTGGGTCTAACTTTCTGCTGTCAGAGCGTGAGGGTCCCAATGACGACAGACGGCGAAACTTGGTCGGCGCCCCGTGATTTCAGGCTGCGGCTGATGCGCCTGGAAGGTGTGGCGTGGAAGGAGATCGCGGAGGCGCTGGCGGTCGCTCCGGACGCGGCAATCGTGCGTGCCAACAAGATCGGGGCGCGTCAGCTGCCGATCAGTCTGGCCGCGGTCGAGGATCCGGCACGCGAGCCGCTGCCAGCCGGCCATCCGCGAGCCTGGGGCGTGCTCACAGAGGGAACCTGGCTGGCTGGAACCCGCTATCCGATGCCGGCGAGCGCAGGAGATGTGGCGTGATGCCGGCAAGAATGACTGCCGGTGGCAGTGGTGGCAAGCCCAGTACGTGCCGATCCTTTGATCGGATGGATAGGACTCCATTGAGTCAGGATCACAATAAATTCTACGACGCGCAATCAGTGACGGCAAGATTGGAGGAAGCTGGGCGAGCGTTACTGGCATTACCCCGGAGTGGGTACTCGACGGGTCTAAGGATGAACGTGGATACGTTGGTTCGTTATATGATTGAGGCCGGGGGCATCGAGTCGGAGCACCCACGAATACATCCGCCAACGCCCTCGGCGGCGGGGATCACGCGCATGGACGAGGCTTTGGGGTGGATTCCTCTGATTCCGCTTGATCGTAGCGTATTGCGACGGATCGTCGGTGCACGGGCACTGGTCAACCCGTTGACTGACCGGCACCTATATCCGTGGCGGCGGCTGGGGACGATGCTCGGTGCCGACCATAAGGCGGTCCAGCGCTGGCATGCTCAAGGCGTGGACATAATCGTCAGCGCGCTGAACGCGGCAGCCTGAAAGGACGAGCATCCGGATGGCATACTGCCACCTGGCAGTCAGTTGGGCGCCGTCCCCCTAAACAGCTGGCGACTCTGGCGTCATTTCCACGGCAACAGGGCGTCGGGAACGTGGGACAGACGAAACTCGGAGCGGCAGCGTGGGGTTACGTAGGTACCGCTGGCGACCTCACCCTCGATGCGGCCGGTGACAGTGAGAGTGAAGGCATCGGTGCTGGCGCGGCCCTGCCGGTCGTGCCCGGGCGGATTGGTGACGAGGGAGCCGGCGAAACTGCCATCGGGAACCACGCTACCCGAAACGACCAGGGCACCATCGGTTGGGGCGAAGCTGAAGCGGTCGGCGACCCGCACGAGCGTCGCCTGTGCGCCCGGGCCGACCGTACAACTGGGCAGATTGCCAGCGTAACGGATTTGACGAGCAAACGGCATGCCACAGCTGGCGCCGATGAGGCAGCCGATCAAAATTAGCGCGGCGCGACCGGTCAGAGCGGGGTAAGCGTGACCATGGCCACGCCTCGTTCAAGGATGCCGAGTTCCCGGGCTGCTGCACGGGAGAGGTCAATGATGCGCCGCCGCGTGCCCGGCCGGTCGTTGATGGTAACCACAACGTTACGTCCGCTGCCTACCAGGGTGACGCGAACACGGGTACCGATCGGCAGGCTGGCATGGGCAGCAGTGAGGGCGTCCTGGTCGTAGACGCTACCGCAGCTGGTGCGTTTTCCGTGCCAGCGATGGCCGCCGTACCAAGATGCGAGACCGCTTTCCTGACCTTCCGTCGTCGCCGCGCTGTTGTCGAGAAGGGCGGCGGGGCGATTGGATGCGATGCGGGTTGCGGATTGGCCGGCGTTCGGGTGAAGGGCTGGCGGGCGGCGCTGGCGCTGGGCCTGGGCAACGTTGTGGCGGCCTTGGCGAGTCTGAGCGGTCTTGCGGTGCTCGGCGGGAGTCGGGGCCTTCGGATCCGGGGTGTCCTGAGCCCGGGCGGGCAGCGCGAGTGCGGGGCCCATCAGCAGAACCGATACGACGACACCCGAAAGGGCGCTTCTTGCTCGGTCGATCATCAAACGTATTCCCGTTCCAGTGCCGTGGCCCGGTGTTGGGGACACGGCCATGAAGGAGCCGCCTTACCCGAAACCAGGGAGGCAGCAATGGTGCGGATCAAACGGCGCGCATTGAGCCTACGAAACACGGAATGATCAACCCCGGAATTGCGGCTGAATTGCGGCTTAGGCAGCGGGATGCTGGTGGGGAGCAATTCGTAACTGGATCTGGCCTGCGGATGTCGTGCGGGAGTTGTTGAATTTTGCTGTAAGGACAAAGGGTTCGGGGCTGTCGCGCAGAGACGTGGAGAGCGGCAAGGGAAAAATCTCAAACTACGGAATTTATTCCTTGCCCAAACGCCCCATTCTGGCGTATAAGGTTCCCCATGATCGACGGCGTGCGCGGACGAAAGTCTGGCACGCCGTTTTCCGTTTCAATCGACAGTGAGGCGTGGGCCCGGGCACATGGCAGGGCCGTTGCTGCGATTGTCAGAGTGGGCGAAAACGGCGCTCGCGCCGCTCGTGCCGGCGGCGCATCATTTGCACCTGTTGGCTGAGCTGGAGCGGCTGGAGGCCGGAGAGACCGACCGGCTGATCGTGTTGATGCCGCCGGGCAGCGCCAAATCGACATATGTATCGGTGCTGTTCCCCGCATGGTGGCTGTATCGCCGGCGTGGCAGCGCGGTAATCACGGCGTGTCATACCGCCGATCTGGCCGAGCATTTCGGGCGACAGGTGCGGCGACTGGTGGCTGAGCATGCGCCAATGTTGGGCTATGGTCTGGCCGCGGGCGATCGCGCGGCGGGGCGCTGGACGACGACGGACGGTGGCACTTACTTCGCTACCGGGGTGCGCGGGCCGCTCACAGGCCGACGGGCCGACCTTGTGGTGATCGATGACCCGATCAAAAGCCACGCCGAAGCCGACAGCGCCGTCTACCGTGATCATACGTGGAACTGGTTCCGCAGCGACCTGGTGACCCGGCTGCGGCCGGGGGCACGGATCGTGGTGGTAATGACGCGTTGGCATCCGGACGATCTGGGTGGGCGGCTACTAGAGGCCGATGATGGTTGGACGGTATTGCGCTTGCCAGCGCTGGCAGAAGCCGACGATCCGCTCGGACGGGCGCCAGGTGAGGCGCTGTGGCCGGAATGGGAGGATCGTGCTGCGCTTGAGCGCAAGCGAGCGCTCGTGGGCGGCCGGGTATGGTCGGCGCTGTTCCAGCAATCACCACGTCGCGATAACGGGTCGCTGTTTCCGATCGCGCGCATCGATGTGGCCGAAGCCGTGGCGGAGTTGCGCAGCGTACGCGCCTGGGATCTGGCGGCGACGGCAGATAGTGACGGGCGTGATCCAGATTGGACGGTTGGACTGAGACTCGGACGGGAACTGTCGGGCCGCTTCATGGTGCTCGACGTGGTGCGATTGCGCGGTGGGCCCCACGAAGTGGAGGAGGCGATCGTCACGACCGCGCACCAGGATGGACGTGCCGTGCCGATCGGTCTTCCGCAGGACCCAGGTCAGGCCGGCAAGCACCAGGTGGCATGGCTGGCAGCGCGTTTAGCTGGGCATCGGGTAGTCGCTTCGACCGAGACGGGGGCCAAGCTGACGCGTGCATTGCCGGTGGCCGCACAAGCGGAGGCCGGCAATTTGCGGCTGCTGCGTGGCGCATGGAACCGAGAGTTGCTGGACGAGTTGCGAGATTTTCCACACGGACGCAAGGATGATCAGGTGGACGCACTGTCCCGCGCTTTCTCGATGTTGACCGATGCGCCGCCGCCAATGCGGCGCCTGGACCTGCCGATTATGTCCCGCTGAGGTACAGCAACCGATGTACGAGACCATTTGCGGACTGATCCCGGTTGATCCGGATTATAGCGAACGAACCCGGCGGCTGGAAATCCTGAAACGAGTACTGGAGGGCCGCCTGTACGACGTGCTGCCCTATGAGTTTCATGAGGAGCGCAGTGCGGCTGGCGAGTACATCCCATTACGGTCTCGGCGGCCTTCGGTGCGCTATCCGCTGGCGCGCATCGTGGTGGATGACAGCGTGTCGCTGGTGTTCGGCGAAGGGCACTTTCCGACCCTAGATAGCGAGGATGCCGCAGTACGAGCGGCCCTGGCCGATATCGCCAAGGAGGCCGGACTCAACCGGGTGATGTTGGACGCGGCGCTACGTGGCTCAGTGGGGTCGGTAGCAATCCAGTTGCGGATGCTGCGCGGGCGCGTGTTTCTGCAGGTACTCGATTCCGCCTATCTGACGCCCTGTTGGGATCCGGAAGAACCCGACACACTACTGAGCATGACCGAAGCGTACAAAGTACCAGGGCGGGTACTGACGACTCAGGGCTATGTGCTGAGCGACGACGCCTCGATGTACTGGTTCATGCGGCGCTGGGACACCGAGACAGAGACCTGGTACGAGCCGTGTCCGGTGGGACAGCAATGCGTCCCTGTGGTCGATGCGACGCGCACGGTGCGACACGGGCTGGGCTTCGTGCCACTGGTATGGATCCGCAACCTGCCCGGCGGCGACGGTGTGGACGGCGCCTGCACCTTCCGCCCGGCGATCGAGACCGCGATCGAGATCGATTACCAGCTCAGTCAGGCTGGACGCGGACTGAAATACAGCTCGGATCCAACGCTACTGGTGCGCGAACCGGCGGCGATGGAAGGTGAACTGATCCGTGGTGGTGGCAACGCGTTGGTGGTGTCCGAAAAGGGCGACGCTAAATTGCTGGAGATCAACGGAACCGCGGCAGGGGCAGTGATCGAGTACGTGCGCACTTTGCGCGAGTTGGCGCTAGAAGGCGTACACGGGAATCGCGCTTCGGCGGAGCGGCTATCAGCGGCACAGTCGGGGCGCGCGCTGGAGTTGATGAACCAGGGGTTGGTGTGGCTGGCCGACAACCTGCGAGTCAGCTATGGCGCCGGGTTACTGGAGCTGGCGAGGATGGTGATCCGCGCTTCGACTCGCTACACATTACGCACGCACGAGGAACCGATTCCACCACTCGATGTGTCGGCACGGGTTGGCTTAAAATGGCCGCGTTGGTATCCGCCGACGGCCGAGGACCGGCTGCGCGACGCGCAAACACTACGCGTGCTGGCTTCCGGCGGCACCATATCGAGAGAAACGGCGCTCAAATCCATTGCCGAAGTCTACGACATCGAAGACGCCCCGGCGGAGTTGGCGCGGATTGCAGCCGAGAGGACCCCATGAGCGAAGATGATCAGGCGAGCGTGCTGACTGAGGATGCGGAGGCGCGCGCCGTGGAGCTGCAGCGCCGCCTTACGGAGTTGGAAGCACAGAGCCGCGAGCGTCTGATCCGAGCGGAGCTAAAAGCCGAGGCGGCGCGCGCCAAGATGGTGGACCTCGACGGACTAAAGCTAGTGGACGCCAGCGTTCTTACCGTCGACGAAGCGGGAGAGGTGCAGGGTGCAGCGGCTCTGATGCAGTCGCTACGCCGGACCAAACCGTGGCTGTTCGCCGGAGCGAGCGCGTCGAGTGCGGCAACGCCGCCACCGGCGGAGCCACCAAGGACACGATTGGCCACTCAAATGACGACCAAAGAATGGCTCGCCGCGCGCGCTGATTTGCTGCGCCGGCGCTGAAAGATTGCGACAGACGGACCGACCGGGACCCCGCGGCGATGGGCGCCGGGGATCGTGCAACCACGAGAGTAGAGCATGGGCATCCAGAATTTTCCCGCCGCACTGCAGCCGATTATCCAACAGGGGTTCCTTGAACGCGAGTTCGAGGAGGCGCTGCGCAGCCGCCTCGGCTATCGTGCCGTAGCAGACCGCGAGGAGTTCGCGGTGGGCATCGGCGAGACGTTGACCAAAACCCGCGCCGGCCTGAAGCCGAGCGTCACGGTGCCGGTCGTACCGTCGACCAACACCAATCTGGACAACGGACTGACGCCGCAAACCTTTGCCGTCGAACAGTACACCATCACGATCAACCATTACGCGGCCACCACCGACTTGAATACGGTGACCAGCCGCGTAGGTATCGCCAGCCAGTTCCTGCTGAACGCGGCGACCAATGGCGAGCAGGCCGCGCGCAGCCTGGACGAGCTGGCTCGCAACGCACTGTTCGCCGCATATTTCGGTGGCAACACGTGGGTGCGGACCACGCTGGCATCACCCGGGCCGACGGTGGCGGTGGACGACGTGCGTGGCTTTCAGACCACGTTTGTCAACGGCGTACAGACACCGGTGGGTGGGTCGGCGTCGCTGACCGTGACAGTCGGGTCGGATGCCTACACCCTGGTAGGGACGAGTATCGACGCGGTGAATGTGTCGACCACGCCGGGCGGCGTCTCGGGCACGCTGACCTTCTCAGGTGCGGTGCCGGTGGCGGACGCGACCATGCTTAACACCGTGACGGCGGCGACGGCAAGCGCGGTGGTGCGACCGAATGCGCGCAGCAATACCACCGCACTGCAAACCGGAGATACGCTCACCATGGCGGCACTGCTGAATGCGGTGGCGCTGCTGAGGATGAACGCGGTGCCGGAGATCGACGGCGTGTTCAACTGCTATGTCGATCCCGTCTCAGCTCGGCAACTGTTTGCGGATAATGACTTCCGGCAGCTGTTCACTGGCGCGACCTCGGCCAACCAGGTGTTCCGCAAGGGGATGATCAACGACTTTTTGGGGCTGCGCTTCATTCCGACGACTGAAGCCTATGTGCAGCCGCATCCGACTCTTGCCGGCGCGGTGGTGCGGCGGCCGATCGTGTGCGGCAAAGGAGCGCTGATTGAAGGCGACTATGCCGGGCTGGCGGCGGCCGATGTGGCGCCAAAGGACAGCATCATTTCGGTGGTGGACGGGGTGGCGATGGTGACGCGCGAGCCAATCGACCGGCTGCAGCAGATCATCGCACAGTCCTGGTATTGGATCGGCGGGTTCTGCACCCCTTCGGACACTACGACATCGCCGACGACGATACCGACAGCAACCAACGCCGCCTTCAAACGGGCGGTGATGATTGAGCATATCGGCTAGCGGCGAGCCGCGGCGGACAGCGCAGGCTGCGCCGTCCGCCGCGGAGTTAGTGTTCGGTATTCGTGGGCGGGGGCGGCGGGATGGCGTTCAGCGAGGCCGAGAAAACCGAGATACGCCGTTTCTGCGGCTATCCTGCACACGGGGTGGGCGGATTGCTGCAAGGGTGGCGGTACTACCAAGTGTATGGGCTACTGGAGTACCGCCTCCTGTGGTTGTCCTCCACGGAAGAGGCAGTCGTCCGGCACTATTTGCCTGAGCTGTCGAGGCTCGAGCGGGCGGTTATGGAAGCGGCGGGAAACCTCGATACCGATCAGGCTGGGGTGTGGACACACAACCGAAACGAGGTTTGCGATCGTACAAGACTCCTCGACGACTGGCGCCGGCGACTGTGCGGTTTCATGGGAGTACCACCCGGGCCGGCGCTGGGTAGCGGCGGTGTGGCGCTGGTGGTGTGATGCGCGAACGTACACTGAGCGCCAGGGTGTGGCACGGCCTGGGAATGGCAGCGCAGGCGACGGGCGAGACGACGGATGCCTATCGGCCGACCGATACAGCCGATCCGCTGCGCCCGATGAACCGTTACCTGCAGCTAAGAACTGCGTTCAATCGGCCTCGTATCAGAGCTGTGCGTGCAGGCGGTTACGGTGACGCGTTATGGGAGGGTGTGTTCGACGCTACCTATACGCAAGCCGGCGATTACCTGGTGCGCGCGGATGGCGCAATCTGGTTCGTGGCGGCACAGTTGCCGATCGTGGCACCGTTGTGCGTGCGAACGCTGCGGCGGCTAAGCTTCGCCCGCCCGTCCGGACCGGTGAGCGCGGGGGCGAATTCGTATGGCGGCGTGACGTCCGGCACGGCCTCCAGCGTGCTGAGCAACTGGCCGGCCGCGATGGCGACGCCAGATGTAAAGGGGCAGATTGAACTGGCGACGACGACGACGCTACCACAGGTCGCGTGGTCGGTACTGTTGCCACCGCTCGCATGGCTTGCGTTACTACCCGGCGACATGATGACCGACGACCTGGGTCGTACTGGCGTGGTCGACAGCGCCGAATGCACCGACCTTGGCTGGCGGTTGGTAGTGCGGCAGTCCGCTTCCTGAGGGAGGTCGCATTGGAACACTTTGTCGTGCCGCTTCCGGTCGCGCAGGCCGTTTGAGCAGTTTGCTCTCTTTAGCTTGGCCAGCGCAGAAACGCCAAGACGGCGAGCAGCCCGACCACCAAAATTCACAGCGAAGGAAAGCGGTAATGCCCGAGTACGTCCTCTGGCTTGACAGCACAACGACACCGCCGACGGCAACGGTCGCGCAAATCCCGGCGCCGCTGCACGGCAGCAACAGCCCGGTTGGCGCCTATCACTCGACAAAGCCGACACCGAACGCCCGATGTGTCGGCTACCTCCAAATGACCGCTGATGGAACCAATCAGCCGTTGCTTCGCTGGACGGCCGTGCCGTGACACATGCTGTCGACGGCCATTCGGGCTGAGGCCCACGGGAGGACGTCCACACCGCGAGCCTGTGCGTCAAGGCACGCCTGGATTAAGGAGGCTTCGCGGCGATGGCCGACCAGTCTGATGTCGAGAACGCACTGGTGTCGACAATCACCGAAGTGCTGTATCCGGATGGATCGTCTTCCGCTGGCGTGCTTGCGCAAACCGTGAAAATCTTCCGCGGCTGGCCGAACACGGCGCAGCTACGGATAGATCTGGCTGCGGGTACACTGAACGTCACGGTATTCCCGAAAGCGGGTACTTCACGCAACACGACACGCTGGGCTGAGGGGCTGATCTCGACAGGTATCGCGACGCCATCGCTGACGGTGAACGTGACCGGAGCGAGCGCGACCTTCGCGGGATCGGCTGCGACCGGGCAACAGGCTGGGTTGTTGGCGGATTCGCTCGCGGTCGTCCACCGGACCGTGACGGGAGACACACCGGAGCTGGTAGCTGCGGCACTCGCGGAGTTGATCCGCACGCAACGCATTGCGATTGTGAACGGAGCGACGGTAACGGTGCCTGGCGTGGGGCTGCTGTTGGGCCGCACAGTTGCTGATCAGCCTGTTCTTTGTTGGACGCGCAGCCAGCTGCAGCAGTTCCGGATCAGCTGCTGGTGCCCAGACCCAACGTCGCGTGACAGCGTTGCCTCGACGATCGATAATGCGCTGTCCTCAGTCAATTTCATCGCCCTCAGAGACGGCAGCTCGGGGCGTCTGCGCTATGTGGCTACGACGGAATTCGACCAGAGCCAGGATGCGGCATTGTACCGACGTGACCTGGTCTATTCGGTGGATTACCTGACCACGGTATCCAACACGCTGCCGTCGATGATCTTCGGTGACACAACGCTCGCGCCACTCGGCTCGGGCAGCGTGACAACCCTGCTCAGTTGACCAGGAGTTTGCAATGACCATCCAATTCGTCGTGGTGCGTCCTTTCGGGAAGTACGCAAAGGGCGACGTCATCGGGGATGCAGCCTCGATCGCGACCATATCGGCATCCGAAACGGCGACTTGCGTGGTGCGAGTGCAGCCGTCGGCACAGAACCAGCCGAAGCAGAAGGGTTAAGGAATGCCGATCATCCAACAGGGCAGCGTCAATACCACCGCATTGGTGGTGCCCGATCTGTATGTGCAGATCGTCCCGCCGCAGAATCTCATGCTTAATGGGGTGCCGACTAACGTGATCGGCGTGGTGGGCACGGCGAACTGGGGGCCAATAGGACAGCCCGTGATTGTGGCCACCATGGCAGATTACGCGAACAATTTCGGCCCGATCGTAGCGCGCAAATACGATATGGCCACGCAGGTGGCGACCGCAGTTCAGCAGGGAGCGGCAAACTTCCGGTGTGTGCGGGTGAGCGACGGGACCGATACAGCGGCACAATTCCTGGTGCCAAACACCAATTTTCTGTTCACCGCTCTGTACACGGGCAGTCTGGGTAGCCAAATCTCGGTGACGCTCACGACTGGATCGCAGGCCGGGACGTGGCGGCTGGTGGTGTCGCTGCCCGGTGGACCGATCGAGTTGTTCGACAATATCGGTGGTACCGGAACCACCTTCTGGCAGAACCTGGCGGCGGCGGTGAATGGCGGACAGGGGCCGCAGCGCGGGCCAAGCCAGATTGTGGTCGCGAACGCCAACGCGACTGGGGCGGCAGCGTATGCGTTCACTTTTACTTTCGTGACGGGCACACCTGGAACCGACGGCGCGAACGTGAGTGCGGGCACCCTGGTGGGCGTGGATCAGTTGCCGAGGCAAGGCATGTATGCACTGCGAGGGCAGGGTTGCAGCATCGCCGTGCTGGCCGACGCGGACGATTCGACCCAATGGACCACGCAGGAGGCGTTCGGATTGTCCGAGGGGGTCTACATGATCCTGACCGGACCGAGCGGCGACACCATCACCAACGCGGTGGCGACGATGCGGTCCGCCGGCCTCGATTCCTATGCCTGCAAGCTGATGTTTGGCGACTGGCTGTGGTGGAACGACCAGGTGAACGCCGTTTTGCGGCTGGTTTCGCCGCAGGGCTTCGTGGCCGGGCGGTTGGCCAATCTTTCACCGGAGCAGTCGAGTCTGAACAAGCCACTTTACAGCGTGGTGGGCAGCCAAAAGTCGGGTACGCCAGGGTCGGGACAGACGAACGCCTACGCCAGCGCGGACCTACAGACACTGTTTCAGGCCGGCATTGACGTGGTTTCGAACCCGCAGCCCGGCGGGTACTATTGGGGCGTCCGGTGCGGTCACAACAGCTCGTCCAACGCCTCGATCAATGGCGACAACTATACGCGGCTGACCAACTACATTGCCGCCACGCTGGCGGCTGGAATGGGGCGGTATGTGGGGCAGGTGGTCAACGCCACGCTGTTCCAGCAGATCCGCGCCACCCAGCTCAGCTTCCTACAGGGGATGCTGTCGCAGGGCATGCTCGGCAGCACAGATGGCAGCCTGCCGTTCAGCGTGATCTGCGACACGTCGAACAATCCGGCGAGCCGGATTGGGCTGGGCTATGTGCAGTCCGACGCGCAGATTCAGTACCAGGCGATCAACGAGAAGTTCATCGT